>NZ_JBEZYN010000004.1:0-476965 GCF_040638605.1 Streptomyces sp. NPDC026092 | reverse complement strand
CTCGATAGCGGAGCTATCGGGGCGTTTCGGCAACGCGGCGAGGCGCCGTGCCAGGCGCCACGGCCCCGGCCATGATCCGCCGGACAGGCCCTAGCCCGAAGTCCCTCTCACGCAGAGCGGCGAAAACCGCGTTGTCAGTGGTGGGTGCCAGACTCGCACCCATGAGCGAGAGGTGGGCGCTGGCCGCCGAAGCGGAGGGGGACGGAGCGCGGCTCGTCCCCCTCGGCCCCGACGCGCTGCCCGCCGGACCCGTCCTGCGCGAGCCGGACCTCGTCGAGGCCGTCCGCTCCCGGCCCGGTGTCGCCCGCTGGGTGTGGCGGTCCACCGCCGAGGTCCACTCCCGGCTGCTCGACGCCGGGGTGCGCGTCGAGCGGTGTTACGACATCGAGGTCGCCGAGGGACTCCTGCTCGGCCACGAGGGGCGGCTCGGGGAGCCCCGGTCGGCGGCCGCCGCCCTCGCCCGCCTGCGGAACGCTCCCGTACCGCCCGATCCGCCCCAGCGGGCCGCCGAGCCCGGCTCTCAGGACTCCCTCTTCGAGGCGAGACCCAGCGCCACCGCCGTCTCCTTCGAGGACCTCCTCGCCGTCTACGCCGAGCAGCAGGCCCGCCACGACCGGACCGCGCACCCGGGGCGGATGCGGCTGCTCACCGCCGCCGAGTCCGCGGGCATGCTCGTCGCCGCCGAGATGCACCGGGCCGGGCTGCCCTGGCGGGCCGACGTGCACCGGGAGCTGCTGCAGGAGCTGCTGGGCGAGCGGTACGCGGGCGGGGGCGAGCCCCGGCGCCTGGCCGAGCTCGCCGACGAGGTCTCCGCCGCCTTCGGCCACCGCGTCCGCCCCGACCTGCCCGCCGACGTCGTCAAGGCCTTCGCCCGGGCCGGGATCCGGGTGCGGTCCACCCGTCGCTGGGAGCTGGAGGAGATCGACCACCCCGCCGTCGCCCCGCTCGTCGCCTACAAGAAGCTGTACCGGATCTGGACCGCCCACGGCTGGTCCTGGCTCCAGGACTGGGTGCGGGACGGGCGCTTCCGGCCCGAGTACCAGCCCGGGGGCACGGTCACCGGCCGCTGGACCACCAACGGCGGCGGCGCCCTGCAGATCCCCAAGGTCGTCCGGCGGGCCGTGGTCGCCGACGAGGGCTGGCGGCTCGTCGTCGCGGACGCCGACCAGATGGAGCCCCGGGTCCTCGCCGCGATCTCCCGCGACCCCGGTCTGATGGAGGTCGCCGGGCACCCCGACGACCTGTACCGCCGGCTGTCGGACCGGGCGTTCTCCGGCGACCGCGAGCACGCCAAGATCGCGCTCCTCGGTGCGATCTACGGGCAGACCAGCGGCGACGGACTGAAGAACCTGGCGGCCCTCCGCCGCCGCTTCCCGCGCGCCGTCGCCTACGTCGACGACGCCGCGAAGGCCGGCGAGGACGGGCTGCTCGTCCGGACCTGGCTCGGCCGGACCAGCCCGCGCGCCGTCGGCGCCGCCGAGGACGACGAGGCCGGCCTCCCCCAGGAGGGCGGCAGTGAGGGTGCGGGCGGCGAATCCGGCTCCGGGGAGGGCGAGTACACGCCCGGCTACGCCTCCGGCAACTCCCGGGCGCGCGGCCGGTTCACCCGCAACTTCGTCGTCCAGGGCAGCGCGGCGGAGTGGGCGCTGCTGATGCTCGCCGCGCTGCGCCGCGCCACCGCCGGGATGCGGGCCGAGCTGGTCTTCTTCCAGCACGACGAGGTGATCGTGCACTGCCCGGCCGAGGAGGCCGAGGCCGTGACGGAGGCGATCCGGGCGGCCGGGGACGAGGCCGGCCGCATCGCCTTCGGGCACACCCCGGTGCGTTTCCCGTTCACGACGGCGACGGTGGAGCGGTACGCCGACGCGAAGTGAGGGGCCCTGCGCGGGGGCCCGCCCCACGGCCCGCTACTCCGTCTCGCACTTCACTCCGTCTCGAACTTCGACCACTTCGGGCTCAGCGCGATCTCCCTCAGCTGCTCCTTCGTCAGCGCGGGCTTCGCGCGCGTCGCGGCCTCGTGCTGTGCGCCCGTGTTGAACGCGGAGATCACGACCCGGAAGCCCGACGGCGTCAGGGACTCGGCCGTCCACGCCGTCACGCCCGCGCCGCCCTTCTCGCCGGGCTCCTCGGTCACCAGGACCAGGCGGCCGTCGGGCAGCTTGGTGCCGGCGGCCTTGAGGCGCGGGGCGACGTCCTCCATGTGGTTCTGCACGTTGATCTGGACGAGGCTCTTGCCCTTGCCGTCGTTCACGACCACGTACGCGAACTCCTCCTCCTGACCGCCGCTCGAGACCACCGTCAGGCCCTTCGGCATCAGCGAGCGCAGGGTCGCCCGGACGTCCGCGCCGTCCACCGAAGGCGGCGGGGTGTCCTTGCCCGGCGTGGGCTTCCCCTCCGGGACCGCCAGCTTCTTGAACAGCGGGCGCCAGCCCTCCGCCGTGACCAGCGTCTTCATCTGTGCGGGGCTGAAGGGCGGGTCCGTGCGGGTGACGTCGGAGTCCTTGGCGCTCGGCGCGTTGTACTCGCTCGCGTCGACCAGGAAGCCGTCCCTCGTGAGCAGGACCGCCCGCCAGTTCTTCGTGTCCGCGCGCCGGTCCGGGTACTCGTACCCCTGGAGGACCATCAGCCGGTCGCCGTTCGGCAGCTTGCTGCTCGTACAGGCGTCGTGGGGGACGTACAGCGGGTCCGGGCACGTGACCTGGCCCGCGGCCGACTCCTCGGTCTCCCCCGCCCGGTAGAGGCCGACGGTGAGACCCGCCGGTCCCTTGCCGTCCTCGTACACGGCCGTGACGGACCGGGAGTCACTGTGCTCGACCGTCCAGGTGCCGGCCGGGGTGTTCGCCTTCAGCACGGCCGCCAGCGCCGACTCGGGACCCGTGCTCCTCGACGCGGCGACCGAGGAACCGTCGGCCCCCTTGCCCGAACCGCCCGAACCCAGCAGGTCACCGGCGTACACCCCGCCGACGCCCACCACCCCGAACGCAAGGACCCCGCAGGTCACCGCCGTCGCGCGGCGGCGCCTCACCTGGCGCCTGCCACGGGTCAGGCCGCCCGCCACAAGGCCGCGGCTGTCCTCGGTGGCGAATCCGTCACCGGTACGGCGCAGAGCCGCACCGAGCTCGTCCTCGAAACCGTCGTGTCCCTCGTTCAGAGGCATGCCGAATCACCGTCTCCGGTCCATGAGTGAAAGTGAAGAGTGGAAGTGAAGGGTGGAAGCTGAAGCAGCTGACGTACTCGCTGGTCAGGCGGTCAGTGAGGGGCGAACTCGACGATGCTGCCGCCGAGCCGCTCCCGGAGCTTGGCCAGCGCCCGGGACGTGCGCGTACGGACCGCCGCCGAGCTGACGTGGAGCGCGTCGGCCGTCTCCTCGACGCTGCGGTCCTCCCAGTACCGCAGCACCACCACCGCCCGGTCCTTGGGCGCGAGCGCCGCCAGCGCGTCGAGCAGGGCGATCCGCAGCGTCGGATCGTCGCCGTCCTCCGGCGCCCGGTCGGGCAGCTCGCCCAGGGGACGCTCCGTCGCCGAGCGTCTCCGCCGGTGACTGAGGAACGTACGGACCAGGACGGTCTGTGCGTACCCGGCCGGGTTGCCGATCCGGTGGACGCGGCCCCACATCGCGTACATCCGGCCCAGCGTCTCCTGCACCAGGTCCTCGGCGAGATGGGTGTCTCCGCTGGTCAGCAGGCACGCCGACCGGTACAGATGACCCGTCCTGGCAGCTGCGAACTCCAGGAACTCGTCCGCGCGGGACTGCTTCATGACCCTCCCCCCTGTCACGCGACTCACGCGACCCCCTACACCTCAATGACGCGTTGGGTCCGGGGAAATGTTTCACACGAGTTGTGCCGGTCCGGATCAGGCCTGATTCATGCAGATTGTTACGTATTGCTCAGATTGGTCCCAGATGGGTATCTCTGGAACATGAACGCTTTTCTCGTGGATTCCGCAGGGGTCACGACGGCGGCCGGAGTCTGGCAGTCCGGACTGGCCCAGGTTCTCGGCGGCCTGGTCGTGGTCGCCGTACTGATCGGCGCGTTCTGGCTGGGGATGAGGGTCCGGGACAAAGAGTCCCCCACCCCCAAGGCCGAGGAGCATCCGCACCGGCCCGAGGGCGGTCTGCCCGGCGAGATGTCCGAGTACCGGCGGCCGGCGGAGATGCCCCACACCGACGGCGAGCACCGCCTCATGCCGTACGAGCTGAAGAACGGCGGCACCTCGGGCACGGAGACCTCGCCCGACCCGCCGACCGAGGAGAAGCGCAAGTGGGGCGGGATCTCCAGCGGCGGCTTCGGCAGCGGCGGGACGGGTCACGGCGACTGAGCCCGCGACCTGCCACGACCCGCCGAGGCCTGCCCCGAACCTGCCACGGCCTGCACAGGCCGCACGGCCTGCCACGACCTGTCACGGAGGTGACGCAGAGAGGTGGTCGATCACGCGGTGAGCCATGACGATGCCGCGCGGCTGCGGGCGATCGCGTACCGGATGCTGGGCTCGTTCGCCGAGGCCGACGAGGCTGCGCAAGCGGTACGAGCCGTACAGGCCGCCGGGTCCGTGGCGGACATGGCGGATGTGGCCGACGCCGATGCCGCCGTCGCGCGCGTCTGCCTGGAACGGCTGCGTGCGCGCGAGTCCCGGCGCCAGGACCCCTGGGATCCCTGGGCCGCGGGCGAGCCCCGCGAGTCGGTGCGCGGGGCCGACGACGTCGACCCGGCCCTGTTCGCCGCGCTCGACGCGCTGACGCCCGCCGAGCGGGTGGCGTTCGTGCTGCACGACATGTTCGCGGTGCCGATCGACCACGTCGCGCCCGTCGTGGACCGCACCCCGGCGGCGACCCGGCAGCTGGTGAGCCGGGCGGCCACCCGAGTGCGGGGTACGGAGGAGATGCCCGAGCCGGACCTTCCGCGCCAGCGGGAGGTCGTGGCCGCGCTGCACACCGCCGCAAGCGACGGGGACTCCGACGCCGTCCGCGCGCTCCTCGACCCGGAGGTGCTCCTGCGCGCCGACGCGGAGGCGGTACGGGCCGGGGCGGCCGTCGCCCACGGGGCCCAGGCGGTCTCGGAGCGCCTCGCCGAGCTGGCGCGGAAGGCCCGCCCCGCGCTCGTCGACGACGCGGCGGGGCTGGTGGGGGCGGGTGCGGGTGCCGCCTTCGTGATGGCGTTCACCGTGATCGACGGGCGCGTGACGGCGGTCGACGTCCTGATGGACCCCAGCCATCTGGAGCGCATGCGCGTGGAGGTCCTGGAGGTCGGCTGAATCCGGGCACCCGCCGCGAGCGTCCCCGCGAGCGCCTCCGCGATGAGTTCCGCCGGACCGGGCAGTCTGCCCCTCGACAACCTCAGGCCCCGGACCACCTCAGGCCGAGGACAACCTCAGGCCCCGTAGGAGACGACCCGTGCACCAGGAACAGCTGCTCAGAGTCATGAACTTCTGCGTCTCGCGCGACGGATACGGCGCGGGCGAGAACCAGAGCCTCGAACGGCCCTTCGGCCACGCCGATCCCGGGACCATGTTCTCCTGGGCCGGTGCCACGGCGAGCTGGCCGAACCGCACCGATCCCGGGGGCACCCGGGGCATCGACGACTACTTCACCCGGGACTTCCTGAACAACATCGGCGCGGAGATCATGGGCCGGAACAAGTTCGGGCCCCAGCGCGGCCCCTGGAAGGACCTGGACTGGCTCGGGTGGTGGGGCGACGAACCTCCCTTCCACACCCCGGTGTTCGTGATGACCCACCACGTACGGCCGTCCTTCACGCTCTCCGACACCACGTTCCACTTCGTCGACGCCGACCCCGCCACGGTCCTCGCCCAGGCGCGGGACGCGGCCGACGGCAAGGACGTCCGGCTCGGCGGCGGGGCCGCCACGGTCCGGGAGTTCCTCGACGCCGACCTCGTGGACACCCTCCACGTCGCGGTCTCGGACGGCGTGGAGCTCGGGGCGGGCTCGCGGCTCTGGGAGTCGCCGGACGAACTGCTCGACCGGTTCCACCTGGAGGTCGTGCCCAGCCCCAGCGGTGTCACCCACCACCTCTTCTGGCGGAAGTGAGCCCCGAGGAACCGGAGGAAGCGGCCGGCCCCCCAAGAGCCGACCCCTCAGCCGACGACGCTCCCCTCCCGGGCCGCTATGTGCGCCGGCGGTTCGATGCCCGCCGGCAGCACCGGGTCCGGGATCAGGGTGCCGAAGGTCGTGACGAGCGGGAGGACCCCGGCCCAGAGGCCCAGTTCCGCGTCCGGGCCGTCGCCGTCGTCCGGCGGGCCCGAGGCGATCTTGACCGACGCCTCGGTGAGGTCGAGGGCGAGCAGCGAGGTCGCCGCCAGCTCCTTGCGGCTGGGCCGGCGGGCGTACTCCCACTGGCCCGGCGCGCTCTGTTCGGTGAGCGCGCGCAGCCCGCGCAGCTTCTCCTCCGGGTCGGTCACCTCGCGCGGAACGCCGTAGATCATCGCGCACCGGTAGTTGACCCCGTGCTCGAAGACGGACCGGGCGAGGACGAGCCCGTCGACGTGCGTCACCGTGACGCAGACCGTGGCGTCGGGCGCCTGGACCAGGCTGCGGCTGGCGACGGAGCCGTGAAGGTACAGCCGGCCGCCCTCGGCGCCGTACTCGGTCCCGTACACCGTGGGCACGACCATCGGGGTGCCGTCGACGGTGACGCCGAGGTGGCAGAGGAACCCGGCGGCGAGCACCGCCTCCAGATCGGCACGCCGGTGGCTGCCCTTGTCGCGCATCCGGCGGAGGCGGGTGCGCTCGGTGGGGGCGAGGTCGTCCGGTGCGGCGGGTGTCCGTTCGGAGGCGGTGCTCATGGAGTCCTCTTCGTATGTGGTCGGATGACCCGATTTCTACGTCCTCCGGACCCCGCCCCGCCACCCTCGCCCACCTGCCGGACAGCCGTTACGGCCGCAGCAGCCTCTCTTCCGCCTCCGCGCTCAGCCCCTCCGCCGTCTTCAACTCACCTTCCGGCACGGTCCGTTGCCAGGTCCAGGTGTCGGCCACCGTCTCCTCGGCCGGGCGGCAGCGGAGGCCCGTCGCAAGGGCGCGGGTGACGTCGCCCGCGTGGATCGCGGCGTGGAAGTCCGTACCGGGCGGGGCCCACATGGGGAGGTCGGTCCACGGGGAGACGCCGGCCGCCTCGATCGCCTCCGGGGTGGTCCAGTGCAGCCGGGCCGTGGAGCCGGTGACGCGGACGCACAGGTCGAGGAGGTCGCCGATCGTGGTGTGGCCCGGCTCGGAGACCAGGTTGTACGGGCCGTGGAGCCCCTTGTCGAGGGCGGTCAGGAGCCAGTCGGCGAGGTCGCGCGCGTCGACGTACTGGAGCGGGGTGTCGCGCGGGCCCGGCGCGGGGACGTCTCCGCCCCTGCTGATCCGGGCCAGCCACCACGGCAGGCGGCCGGCGTTCTCGCGCGGGCCGAGGATCAGGCCCGGGCGGACCAGCAGCGCGCGTTCGGCGCCGAGTTCGCGGACCACCGCCAGCTCCGCGCCCCGCTTGTCGGCGGCGAAGTCCGTCGCCTCGACGTCCGGGTCGCCCTCGGCCAGCGGCCCGAACTCGTCGAGGCCGGCCGGTGCGGGCCAGGCGTACACGGAGCGGCTGGAGACGAAGGCGTACCGCCCGACGCGGTCGGCGAGCAGGCGGGCCGTGTCCCGTACGACCGTCGGCGCGCCCGACCAGGTGTCGACGACCGCGTCCCACTCCCCGCCTCCGACGCCGCCTCCGTCCCCTCCCCCGACGCCGCCTCCGCCTCCGTCCCATGCGGCGAGCGCGCCGAGGCCGCCCCGCTCCGTGCGGTCTCCGCGCAGGACGCGGACGCCCCGGGGTGCAGGGTGCTCGCCCCGGTGGAAGACGGTCACGTCCCAGCCCCGGTCGCGCGCGGCCTCCGCGACCGCGCGGCCCGCGAAGTCCGTTCCCCCGAGCAGCAGCAGCCTCATGTGCGAACTCTTTCCCTGGTCGTCAGGTGTGGCGTCGTACGGCGGCGGGGCGGGCGGCCTCCGGGAGATCCCGGAGGCCGCCCGCCCCTGCCGGTGTCACTTCGTGGTGCGCTCGCGGAACGCGGCGAAGCGCTCGGCGATCTCCCGGGCGCGGTCCTCGGCCTCCGAGAGCTTCATCTCGGGGCAGTCGTAGCCGATCTCCTCCTTGAGGATCGCCATCGCCGAGGGCTCGAAGACGACGGTGCCGTCCGGGCGGATCTCGCCGATGCCGTCCTGCACCGAGCCGGAGACGTTGATGGCGTGCGCCTCCTCCGGGGTCATGCCGTCCGGCAGCACGGTCCGGAACTTGCCGTTCTCGATGGCCACCGGGTAGCCGCCGAGCGCCCCGTCGACACCGGGCGCGTGGACCAGCGCGTCGCGCTCGTCGGCCAGCGGCTCCAGGACGCTGAGCGCGGAGGAGGCGGTCATCGTCTGGCCGGGCAGGCCGCCGGTGCGGCGGTACTCGGCGGGCAGGCGGTTCAGGAGCGCCGCCACGTCCAGTTCGGCGGTGACGTCCCGGCCGTCGAGGCGGATGCCGAGGCCCATGGCGGCGGGGCCACTGTTGCCCGTACGGGACAGGCGGTGCGAGACGTAGTGGTGGGCGACCAGGCGCACCTCGACGTCGGCGGTGGAGCGGCCCAGCTCGTCGGCGGCGACCGAGGTGGTGCCGGGGACGTTGTTGGCGACGTTGCCGATGCCGATGTCCGGGGAGAGGCCCATCGCGGCGAGCGCCGGGTGCACGGCGTCGGGGAAGGCGGCGTTGACGACGAGGGCGCGGCTGTCGGCGAGCCGGACGGCCTCCATCGCCTTCATCACCGGCACCGGGTGCATCGGCAGCCAGGGGCCGAAGTTGGCGCGGTAGACCCGCTGGAAGGCGTCCTGCTCCAGGGTGGAGATGACCCACCAGGCCTGGTAGCTGACGGCCAGGAAGATGATGTCCGGGTCGAAGGCGGATATCCGCTCCGCCGTGCGCGCGACGTCCGTGACGTCGGTCTGCGCGTGGCTGACCGTGGTGGCGTGGCCGCGCTGGACGCTGCAGAAGCGCGTCAGGTTGGTGGCGCGGAGCGTGGTCTCCTCGTCGCGGCCGACGAGCTGGATGTGGCGGTCCTGCGGGCTGTGGGCCAGCTCGTGGAAGACGCGGCGGCCGATGTCGCCGGCGCTGACCAGGGCGGACACGGCATCTACCCGTTCAGCGGCAACACCTGCGCGAAAATCACGGTGACAGCGTTCCTGACCACCGGTCACCGCCCGGCCAAGGACCTCGCCTGCGCGGCGGAGCCGACCGAGTAACGGGAACGGACCATGATCAAGGAGTGGCGACAGTCAAAGCCCACCTGTACCTCAACGGCAGGCAGCACGCCGTCTCCAAGCTCCCGGCCGTCTTCCCCGTCCCGGGCGGCACGGTCGAGGTGAAGATGAGCGGATTCGGCCTCAAGCGCTGCCACTACGTCACCACCGAAGGCCACGAGTCCCAACTGATCCCGGACCCCGCCTCCGCCGAAGGCCGCCGAGCCCGCCTGGACCGCACGCACCCTACGCTGAGCCGCACGATCGGCCTCGTCTCGCTTGGCGTGCTGGTCACCGCCCTGGCGGTCCTGGTCCCCCAACTCGCCGAACAACTCACCAAGCCCGATGCCATCGCCCAGCACACCGGAACCTTCACCGCACCCATCGACGTACCGACGTGGGCCAACATCACGATCGGCCTCGCCACCCTGGCAGCCAGCAGAGAACGCGCCCTCCGCCTGCGCCACACCCTCCTGGACGGCGCGGCGGGCTGACCCACTCCGAGCAACAGAAAACCCCAGGTCAGAGAGATATGACCTGGGGTTTTCAGTGGAGCCGCCTTCGGGATTCGAACCCGAGACCTACGCATTACGAGTTGTCGGATCGGGCTCCATAGACGTCCGCCTCCGTACGGTTAGGCAGCTGCGCCGCTGGCCCGAAGGCTGCCCAGACGGAGACAGACGATGGCGGACAGCCCTGGATCGGGTGCACATTGAGACCTCAACTGAGACCGTGGGGCCCCTCGCTCGATGCCGAGACAGCACAGCTGACATCTGACATCAGCCTTCGCCAGCATCTCGCTGCGACTTGCTCCGGCTGCCCCGGGCCTGAAGAGCGAGTGTGATCAAGGCGCCGATCGCGGTGACAACGTCAGCAGCCACAGAGATGTACTCGTGCATGGTCATGCCTTCCCTCTAGCTTCGAGCTGTGGTTCTTGAAGGCAGACCTTCGAGGGGAGTTGCGTTGTTCAGGAGCCCAAAGCCGGACAACGCAGGTATGTTCCGGATGGTGGGGCAGTTGTCCGGTGCGGACCGGACCCGAGCGGACAACGAGGATGCGCGGTGAGCAACAGGGCGGGCGGACGGCCGTGGGGTGACATTCGAGCAGTGAACCCGCAGGCTCATCGGCTGGCATCGTTCCTGCGGGCACGGGTGGACGAGTCAGGCAAGACTCTCGCGACGCTGTCAAACGACATCAGCATGTCAACTTCGCAGATCAGCACGTACCTTGGGGGCAAGATCCCTACCCAACGGTTCGTAACGGCGCTAGTGAAGGCGACGGTGCCTGCTCCGCTGCGAGACCGGCGCCAGACAGAGGTCGAGCAGCTGCTCTACGACGCTCTGCACCCCGCGCGCCCGACCGCGCCCGCCCCGCAGGCCGGGAACATGGCCGGCGTCGAGAGAGTACAGGCGCAGCAGATCGACCTCTACGATCGACTCACACGGGCTCTTGAACAACAGGCAGAGCTGCGCCAGGCCGCTGATAAATCTGCAAGTCTCGTCATGGTGCTCCTCGGGATGATCTATCACCTCGAACGCCGAGCAGCCAACCTCACCGAAGAACGCGACCGACTACAGCGGACGGACCCCACTGGTCAAAGTCGAGTTCTAGAGGCGACACAAGAAAAACTTGCTCGCACCGAGAAGCATGAGGATAGAGCTCGCGACGAATTGGAGCGGGCCAAGAGGAAGCAACGCCAAGCTGAAGAGCTCGCCCAGCATCTTCAGAGACAGATTAACCATCTCACGGAGCAGCTCAACCGACAGAAGAATGACGAATTCCTAAGGCAAGCGAATCACGGCCTGCTGGAGGAATTTGACCGGGATACCTCAACCCCATCGCAAGATAGCGAAATCGACGACGTTGAAGCCGCCCTAACTAGAGCGACATCAATCAACGACGCCGAAGCCGAAGTCGTCGAGCGAATTTCTCTCCAACTCGGCAATCCGGAGCCTCCACTCGCACAAATCGATCCGGTAGTCTACCCCGCCAGGGTCGACCCGCCCACAGAAGATTTCTTGCGGCAACTTCTAACCAACGCCCAGCGCGCCGAGCTGACTAATGATCTAAAGGAAGCGGGCCGCCTCTACCTGCTCCTAGCTGATGCCGCTCCCCAAGTTTGGGGTCCCTCGAATCCGAATATTATCGAGTTCCGTATTCAACACGCTCAATGCGTTGGCAAGTCCGGACGCCCGAAAGAGGCAGTCAAGCTCCTTACCGCAACGCTGGAGTCCCTTGACAGCTCCCATGGCCCAGAAGCAGGCGTAAGCGTCCGCTCTCACCTGGGATACTGGTGCGTCGACGCAGGAGATCCGGAGCAAGCTGTAGCGATTTTCGAAGATCTTGTTTCCGAAACACGCCAGGCAGCTGAGATGGACCCTCTAGGCCCATTTTACCTTCGAAGCCATCTCGGCGCTGCACTTGCGGATTCAGGGATGATGGAGCGCGCTGTTGAAGTTTACACTCTCCTGATCTCCGACATGAGAGAAGCTCTGGGTAACAATCACCCAGAAATTCTCATCACGCGAAGGCTGTTGGCTCGAAGTACCGGCAAAGCGGGTGACGCTCATGGTGCTGCCGAGATGTTTCGCGAACTGGTCGCCGATACGGCTCACATTAAAGGCGCCTACCATCAGGACACACTCGTCAATCGTCGCTTCCTCTGCGAGTGGACAGCCAAATCTGGCGACCTCCCCCAAGCCGCAGAAATGCTGGACCGACTCCTCGCCGACATGCTGCATATCTTGGGCCCTCGGCACTTGCAGGCGTTGCTTTGCCGTAGACGTATGGCCTGGGTCGCCGAGAAGGCGGGCGACACTCAGCAGGCGATTGAAATTTTGAAGGCGATTATCCCCGAGATGATCTCCACCCTCGGGGATGACGACAAGTCGACCCTTCAAGCAAAAGACGATCTCCGTAGGTGCACCGGCCTTCAGATTCCATGAGTCACAGGGCGCCCCCCGTATGGCTCGACGAGACCAAAGCCTCGCTGACCAGCAGGGCGAGGCCGGATCGGACGGTGTTCCTCGAAGCGTCGAAGCGCGTACACAGATCGGCCTCGGAGGGCAGGTGCGAGCCCGGCGTGTAGACGTCGTTGTCGATGTCGCGGCGGAGCGCGTCCGCGATCTGCCGGTTACGGGAGCGACATTCCGGCGCCGGAGAGAGCAACTCACTCCGGCAGGAGACGGCCGGTGAATCCGCCATCCCGAAGTCGCCCGTAGGCCGCTAGAACGCCCTCCGGTGCATCCTGAGCAATCGTGAAGCCGCGCCCCGGGTAGAGCAGGAGTCGCTGCTGGGCGCCAACGAGCATGTCCAGCACGAGACGCGCGTCCCCGATCGAGTCGGTGTACTCCTCCAGCCTCATGTTCGTGGACGCGCTCACGACGTCGACCTCCGGCCATACCTTGCGGGCGGTCGCATACGCCCGCCGTTCCTCGTACGGCTTGCTGACGAGGAGGACGGACGAGACGTCCACGCCCTGTTCGTCGAGCAGGGCGTGGGAGAAGCGGATGTTCTCGCCCGTGTTCCGGGCGTTCGGCTCGACGAGGATCGCGGAAGCAGGCACCCCCAACTCCAGCGCCCGCTCGCGGTAGTGCTCCGCCTCCCCCTTGGGCATCCGCCCTTCGGTGGTCCGACTGGTGGCGCCGGTGAAGACGATGAGCGGGAACATGCCGCGCCGATACAGGTTGACCGTGGCGTCTGCTACTCCGAGATCGTGGCTACCGAGCCCGATGCCCACCGAGCAGGGGCGCGGCTCGTGGCCCATCTGCTGAAAGTCCCACAGCGTGTGGGCATCGACCCAGCTCTGAGCGGAGATCACTTGCTCTCCTCGACCGCCGAGTCGGGCACCTTGAAGTCGTACGCCCAGGCGAACCGCGTTGCCGCGTGGACACCGATCGCGAACTCCACGACAGTGCCATCTGCCGTGAACGTGGTGCGGTGGAGCTCCACCACCCACTCCCCCGGAAGGAGTTTGAGCTCTTCGGCCTCCGCGGGCTTGGCCGCCCGGGCGAATAGCTCCTCCCGCATGTGGTCGATCTCGTACCCGGCGTCGTAGAGCACTCGAAAGCCGCCGCCCCGGCCGGCAGGTCCGGGCGTCGGGTCGACGATGCGCGTCCCCTCGACGTGCTCCGGACGGTAGTAGCTGGTCAGGGTGTGCGTCGGCTGGTCGCCCTCCTTCACCAGGCGGGCCCTCGCGTACACCTCGCCCCCCTCAGGCAGACCGTGCGCCGCCGCGGCGGCGGGCGGCGCCGTGATGCGACTGACCGTCTGGGTCTGCTCGCCTCGCTTGTAAGCGCGCCCGGACGCAACCCGGTCTGCGATGAACGCCACCTCGTCGCCGTCGCGCCACTTCGCCTTGTCGTATCGGGCGATACCCAGCCGTTTGAGTGGCGCCCGCTCCCGCACGACGGTGCCGTGCCCACGGGATGAGGTCACCAGCCCCTCGGCCTCCAGCGCCTTGTAGGCCGCGTGGACGGTGGTCTTCGACCCCTCGCCCGCCTCGACCAGGTCCCGGATCTGCGGAAGCTGCTGGCCAGGGGCGTAGTCCCCATTCCTGATCTGCTCGGCCAGCTTGTCCGCCAGTTCCCGCCACTTCGGTGCCACGCGAACTCCTCTCGACTAGGTCCAGTCAAACACAGTCCCAGGACTGTTGACAGTCCCGGGACTGTGAGCCATTGTCTTCTCAAGTGCTTCGCAGTCCCAGGACAGCGAGCACGGGAGGGCTCTTTTGGGGCTGCTCCCGGCGCCTGGAGAGCTCCGTGAAGGCGGGTCGGCTCGATGGAAGCGACTGGTGCTTGAGAACTGAACAGCGTGATGAGGGTTCGCCGCCTGTCCTTAGGCACAACAAGGCGGCCGGCGCGGCACAGGTCCGCGCACTCGAACTTTCCGCGGCTTTCGACGGCTGCGGCCGGTTGCCTCCTCCGTCCGTCCGGCTTCGGCCGTACGGGCGGGGTTGAGGGGAGCCGGATTCCTGGTTCCAACGGCGAGAGGCCCCGGAGGTGCAACTCCGGGGCCTCGGTTCGGGCCGTTCCTGTCTGAGAGGAACACACCCAATGAAGTTCATCGCTGCACTTCAGGCCGTTGTTACGGCCACCTCGTTCGACGGTGAGCCGTCGGATGCTGAGCTGGACGCGATCGAGCAGGAGATGCCGCTGATCCTGGCGGAGGTCGACCTGCTCGACGCGGAGATCATGACGCTCGACCGTCCGGCCACGATGCTGGACGAGCGGCGCATCCGCCGGGCCCGCAACAAGGTCATGGCGGCCCGCCGCGACCTCACCAACCGCGTCGGTACCGGTGAGGTGGCGTGATGGGTATCCGCGACCGGATCACCGAGTTCGCCATCGGTCACATGACCGACCCCAACGGCACGCCGAACGCCGCGCGCCGCGCCAGTCAGGCTGCCTCGGTCATTGCCGACGCGGCGGCCGATCACAGCACCGTCGCCGCCGCCGGCGTTTCCCTGCTGGGAGCGGCGGCGGTCGCGGCCGAGGGTGCGCTGAGCAACTACGTCTACCCTCCCGGCGACTACGCCACCTTCCGCGAGGAGCCGAAGCGGCGGTGGGGCCGATGAACCGCGCTGGGAAGACGGCGCTCGTCCTCGCGCTGGTCGCCGTGGTCGGGATGGCGTTCCGTGTCTCGTGGAACGCACTGCGGGACGTTGCCACCGCCGTCGGGGCGGATGAGACCGGGGCAACTCTGTACCCGTTCGTCGTGGACGGGCTGATGGCCCTGGCCCTGGTCGCCACCCTGGTGCTGACCGATCGGTCCGACAAGAAGTTCGCGCTGCGGGTCCTGGCCGCCTACACCGCCGCCTCGCTGGTGCTGAACTTCGTGCACGGTCTCGTCCCGGAGCTGCACGGCGAGTCGGTCGACTGGACCCGACTGGCCGACTGGGACGCGGTCAACTGGCTGCTCGTCCTGCTCGCCACATCGCTGCCGGTCGGGTCGATCTACTTCGGCTCCGATCTGGTCGCCAAGGTCCTGCACCATCGACCGATCGACCCCACGAAAGCGGAGAAATCGACTCAGATCGAAACGGAACGGTCTACCTCTGACGTGGTCGAACCCGCCCCGGAGCCGATCCCCACGCAGGTCGAGATGGTCGCCATCGAGCGGTCCGCGCAGGTCGATTCATCGGCTGAGGAGGAGTCGACCGATCGGGTCGCCGTTCGTGCGGTCGCGGCCGAGCAGTCGGTGCCGCGTCGGGCGACCGGTCGGGTCCCGGACGCGGCCCGATCGACCCGCCCCCGCCGTACGGCAGATGAACTCCTGGCCGAGGCCCGGCGGTTGACTGCGTCGTGGACGGTCGGGCAGCTGACCGCGGAGGGCATCCGCAAGGAACTGCGGACGTCCCCGGACAAGGCCCGGATGCTGCGCGACACGCTGAAGGCGGAGCGCACCGCCGAGCAGGCCCCTGAGCCGGTCGCAGTGGCGTGATGGGCACCATCCCCGTCTACCAATGGCGCCTCGCACCCGACGGACTGGCCACCTTCCGGCAGCTCCGTGCCCGGGGCCTTCGGCCGGGTGGTCAGCCGGTCGTGGCTCAGCTCGAACGCCCTCGCCGTCGGCGGGGGCCGCTGGTCGCCTATCTGTACCGGGTCGACCTGGCCAAGCCCGTCCGCCCCATGACCGCGGCGAAGCGCGCGGCCCTGGAGCGGGCGAACGCAGCACGCCGGGTCTGCCCGACCTGCCGTCGTGACGCCGGGTACCGCATCCCGTCCTCGCTCGGCATGTGCACCCTCTGCGCCTATCCCGGCGGGGGCGCGGCGTGAGCGGTGCTGACGGTTAGCCCAGCAGGAAGTCCGCGACCCGGGCGACCTGGACCTTGAGGCGGCACCAGCGGCTGCAGAACCGCTTCAGGCGCCACCACCTGGGCTGCTTGATCAGCTTCTGGCACCAGCGACACGGCAGTGGATCGAACTCAATCTCAATGGCCCCCATGGCCGCGACTCTAGCGGCCCGTTGACCAGGGAGAACATATGGAATCCCTCCCCGAGCCCGCCCGGGTCGTGCAACTCCCGGACGGCACCTACACCTACGCCGACCAACTGCCCTGCATCCACCAGCCGACCGCTGCACCTCAGGTGGTCCACCAGCACATCCACCAGGCCCCGCCGGACCGGACGGTGCAGCGGCTCGCGCTCGGCTCGGGCGTCGGCGCCGGCGCGGTCGCCGCCGGGGTCTACTTCGGCCCGCTGCTCGTCGGCGCGCTGACCGCGATCGCCGCGAACCTGGCCCTGCTCGCGTTCCTCGCCGTCGTCCTCGCCTGGGGTGTCGTCACGGTCGTGAAGTCGGTCGGCGGCCCGGACGGCAAGGCCGCCGCCAAGACGCTCGCCAAGTCCCGTCGCCGTCGCTGACGGCTGCCTGTCCGCCCCCGGTCTCACCAGGGGGCGGGTGGGGAGCCGGACAGACCGGCCCTGGAAGGGATCCCTGTGGACAGCCACGAGTACCGCGCCCGCGCCGAACAGCTACTGACCAGCAAGCACCACCTCGACCTGGACCCGGCCGTCGTCGAGCAGGCGGCCGTGTGGGCACAGCTCGCGACCGCCGCCGCGATCACCGAGACCAACGAGAAGACGGAGACGCACTGATGGCGAACACCGACCCCAACTACCCCAAGCTCACCGCCGGCGAGCACGCCCGGATCGCGCTCAACGTCGCCCGCATGGCCAAGCGCTCCATCGCCGGTGACAACGTCCACCAGGCCGATCTGGAGCGGAACGTCGACCGGATCCTCGACGGCGCCCGCAAGCGCGCCGAGCGCGAGGAGAAGAAGCGCAAGTAGCCGTGCCCCGGGGCGGCCGTCCCGGGGCAAGGAATCGGGCCGCCCCGGGCCCTGCACCGCCACCCTTTTCGAGCAGCAGCAGGAGACCAGCATGACCGAGAACGTCATCCCCCTGTTCAAAGACCCCCAGACCGAAGACACCACCCTCGCAACCGCCCCGGTCGCGGCCCTGCCGGAGCCGGTCAAGCCAGTACGGGTCTGGAAGCGCACCGGCCGCGCCATCGTCCACGCGGCCACGCACGACCGCACCAAGGGCGCCGGCCGGGCCGTGGTCCGGCACGGTTCGTACGTCATCGGCGGAACCCGGATCGTCACCCGCCGGGCGTGGGACGGCCGCACCGGGGCCCGCTACGAGCGGCTGCTCCGCGCGGCCGAGGCGACCGGGAACTACGAAGCCGCGGGCGAGTGGGAGGAGCGCCTGCACCGGTTCCGCGAGCAGCGCCACAAGCGCCGCATGGACCTGCTCATGGCCCCGGAAAAGCTGGTGAAGGGCGCCGCCTACGGCGCCGGCAGCTCGCTCGGCGCACTGATCGCGATCGGGATCGCGCTGGCCATAGCGAACAAGGACGCCTCCGACGTCTTCACCCCGCTCATGGCCCTGATCGAGCTGATCCGGCTGCTCGTCACCCTGGTCACGATCCTGTGGGGCCCGCTGGTCGCCATCGGCCCGTGGCTCGCGCTCGCGGGTGTGTGGCTGGCCGGCCGGCACCGTGGCGCCGCCCCGCAGTGGGCCCTTCCTGCCAACGCCCGCAGCGACGACGCCGGGGCACCGATCACGCCGTCCGTTGTGGTCACCGCGCTGCGAGACCTGGGCGTGGCGCCGCTGCGGAAGGCCATCAAGGAGATGGGCGACGCGGGTGCGGCGATGCTCGGCCCGATCCGGATCGCCGGATGCGGCGTCGAGGTCGACGTCACCCTCCCCTCCGGTGTCTCCACGCAGGAAGTGCAGTCTCGACGGCGGAAGCTCGCGGAGAACCTTGCCCGGCACGAGCACGAAGTGTTCATCACCCTGCCGACCGCCGCCCGCACCGTCCGGCTGTGGATCGCCGATTCCGGGGCGCTGGACGAGCCGATCGGCCCGTCCCCGCTCGTGACGGACGAGACGATGACCGCCGACTACACCAAGGGCAAGGCCCCGTGGGGCCAGGACCTGCGCGGGGACGCGGCGACGCTGAGCCTGTTTCAGCGCCACCTGCTCATCACCGGTCTGTCCAACCAGGGCAAGACCGCCGCGCTGCGCTCGCTGGCGCTGTGGCTGGCGCTGGACCGATCGGTGGAGTTCCGGGTGGCGGACCTGAAGGGCGCCGGGGACTGGGCCATGTGGGACGGGATGGCCACGGTCCTGATCCAGGGCCCGACCGACGAGCACGTCATCGAGGCCACCCAGATGCTGGAAGGCGGGGTCAGGGAGATGGAACGCCGTCTTCAGGCCCCGCCCGGAACCGCCTTCCCGCTGCTCTGCCTGATCGTGGATGAGGCACAGGTGGCGTTCATGTGCCCCGCCGTCAGCAAGGGCAAGGACAAGCGGCCCTACGGCGGCTCGAAAGCCACGTCCCGGTACTTCATGGCCGCACGGAAGATCCACAACCAGGGTCGGGCCGTGAACGTGATCCTCTGGCAGGGAACGCAGGACCCGACCGACCAGAACCTTCCCAAGCTCGTCCGCGAGGGCGCCCACACCCGCGCATCCCTCGCGCTCGGCACCGAGTCCCAGGCCCGGATGGCGCTGGGAGACAAGGCCGTCGACGGCGGCGCCGCCCCGCACCTGCTCCGCCCGGGACTCGACAAGGGCACCGTCGTCATCGCCTCCGACGGCATCAAGATCCCCGCCGGACAGGCGTCCATCACCGTCCGCACCCACTACATCGACACCGACACCGCCACCGCCATCGCGGAGCGGGCCAAGGCCCTGCGCGACGGGATCACGACCCTGAACGCCGTGGACCAGAGCGAGGAGCGCGACGCGCTCGCCGACATCTACAGCGTCCTCGGCGACACCGCCCGCACACTGACGGCCGACGTCCTCAAGCGGCTGTCCGCGCTCAGCGAGAACACCTACGGCACCTGGACGCCCGGCGACCTCAAGCGTGTCCTGGAGGGCGCCGGCGCCGAGCCGTACAAGTCCGACGGCCGCATGGTCGTCGGCCGCGAACGCGTCGCCCGCGCCCTCGCCAACCGCCCCGACGAAGGTTCCGCTTCCGCCCACGCATGACAGGGAAGCGACCCCCGCACCGGCAGGGAGGCAGGGAGAACTCCCTGACCCCCTCCCTACCTCGCCTCCCTTGCCCTGACCTGCGCAAACGATCTACCGGGGAGGCAGGGAGGCACCCCGCCGCCACCTGCGGAAACCCCCTCCAGGAGCCATCCGGCAGGGGGTGCCCACGCCTCCCTGAACGACCGCAACCAGCGATTCCGGTTGCCGTCCCCACGAACGCCGAGAGCGGCCCCACATGTCCGCCAAGACCAGGCCGCTCTCGTCCACCAGCAACAGAACTGGAGACTCCAGCATGACCCATGACCCCCGTCCCGCGCTGCTCCATGCAGCACTGGACGCCGCCGAACGCGGCTGGCCCGTGTTCCCGTTACGCCCCGGCGACAAGCGACCCGCAGGCCACCCCGAAGCAAGCTGCCCCGGCACCGGCCGGTGCACGGGCGGCCACCTCGTGCCCGAGCAGCGCGCCACCCTCGACCCGGACCTGATCCGCGCCGCATGGACGAAGCGGCCGTACAACGTCGGCATCGCCACCGGCCCCGCCGGTCTGCTCGTGCTGGACCTCGACACGGTCAAGCCGAAAGACCCGAAAGGGACGCCTGACGGCGCCACTTCATTGCAGGCGCTCTGCGAGCGCGCCGGGCAGCCCGTCCCCACTACGTTCCGGGTGCGGACTGCGAGCGGTGGAGAGCACCTGTACTTCACCGCCCCGGCCGGTGTCCGGCTGAAGTCCAGCGCCGGACGGCTCGGCCCCCACGTCGACACCCGCGGGTGGGGCGGCTACGTCGTCGCCCCCGGCTCGACCCTCCCTAGCGGCTCCTACAGCGTTCTCGGCGACGCTCCGGTTGCTGAACTGTCTGCGTGGCTTCTGGAGGCGCTGACTCCCCCGGAAAGGCCCGCGCGGCCCGTGGTGCTGGCCATGCCGAGCCGGGCGAGCCGGTACGCGGATGTGGTCTTGGAGCGCGAGATGGCCGCTGTCGCTGCGGCTCTGGAGGGCGGTCGTGAGGCGGAGTTGTTCCGGGCCGCCCGCGCTGTGGGGCGGTTCGTCGCGTGGGGCGACCTCGACCGGCACACGGTTGAGGAGGCTTTTCAGGCGGCGGGGGAGTCGGCGGGACTGCGGCCGGCCGAGTGCCGCTCGACCCTGCGCAGCGCCCTGAACTGGTCCATCCGCAACGCCCGGCCCCGGGAGACGGCATGAGCGACCGCCCCAATCCCCGCCTGAAAAGCATCACCCCGACCAGCGACCGGCCCGCCGTCGCCGAGCAGCCCCGGCGCCTGCGGGCCGTGGGCGCCTCGAAGGTCGTCGCCGAAGGCGTCCCTTCTGACCTTGTCCCGAACCCCGGCGACCCGACACCGGACCAGCCCGGAATCCGCATCTACGCCCCGCCGGTCTACCGGCACCACTACGACGGCGCCCGCTGGTCCAAGCGCACCGCAGACACCCCCAACGCCGCCTACGCCTGCGCCTGCGGGCAGACCGCCGCCGCGGCCGGCCTTCAGGCCGCGAGCGCGCTCGTCGCCGAGTACGACGCCCACAAGTCCGCCTGCACCGGGGCCCCGGCCCCGCACTCCGAAGGGAGGTCTGCCGCATGAGCGTGCAGCCCATCGACGGCGCCGCCCTGCTCGCCGAAGTCGAGCGCTTCCACCGCCGGTTCAACGTCTTCCCCCGCGAGGCCGCCTACGTTGCCGTCGCCCTGTGGGACGCCCACGCCCACCTCCTCGACGCATTCGACTCCACCCCACGTCTCGCGTTCCTGTCCCCGGAACCCGGCTCGGGCAAGTCCCGGGCCCTGGAGGTCGTGGAGACGCTCGTGCCGCGTCCGATGCTCGCGGTGAACGCGCGGGCCGCCGCCTTGTTCCGGTCCGTCTCCGACCCCGCCGGACGGCCCACGATCCTGTTCGACGAGATCGACACCGTCTTCGGCCCCAAGGCCGGGGACAACGAGGAACTGCGCGGCTTCCTCAACGCCGGCCACCGCCGCTCCGGAGTCACTTACCGGTGCATCGGTGACGGTGGCAACCAGACCGTGGTGGAGTTCCCCTCCTACACCGCCGTCGCCGTCGGCGGACTTGGCTACCTGCCCGACACCATCACCACCCGCTCAGTCATCATCCGCATGCGCCGCCGGGCGAGGAACGAGCACGTGGAGCCGTTCCGGGCCCGGCTGCACGAGGCGCAGGGCAACAAGCTCCGCGACCGGCTCGCCCAGTGGGCCGACCAGGTCCGGGACGATGTGGCCGGACGCTGGCCCGAGATGCCCGAAGGCGTCACCGACCGACCGGCGGACGTGTGGGAACCGCTGATCGCGGTCGCCGACGCCGCCGGGGGCGACTGGCCCGAGCGTGCCCGTACCGCGTGCGTGGAACTGGTCAACGCCTCCCGTGCCGACGACAAGGGCAGCCTCGGCATCAGGCTGCTCACCGACCTGCGCGACCACGTCATGGCGGGCATCGACCGCATGCCCACCGTCGCCGTCCTGGACCGGCTGTGCGCGCTCGACGAGGCGCCCTGGGCCGACATGAGCGGCCGGCCCCTCGACTCCCGGATGCTCGCCAAGATGCTGGGCGAGTACATGACCAGCGAAAACACCCCGATCAAGGCCCGCAACATCAAGACCGCCGGGACCGTCCTGAAGGGCTACTACGCGCTCGACCTCCACGACGCGTGGCAGCGGTACTGCACTCCCCCCTCTCCCAGGGCCGCTACTTCCGCTACCTCCGCTACCTCGCAGGTCAACGGCCTGGAAACGGTAGCGGAAGGGCTCTTCCCGTCCGCTACCTGAGCGCTACCCCGCTACCGGCCCCACGCCCCGAACGCCGGGGCCGGTGGCGGCACACATCCGCTACCGCTACCCCTATCCGCTACCTCGATCATGCTCCTGACCAGGGCGGTAGCGGCGGTAGCGGAAGTAGCGGACCTCAGGGACAAGGGGCCAGGCGCCCCCAACTCGCCGAGGAGGCATTCGTAGTGACCACCGCCGTCCTGCCCGTTGCCGATCGGATCCTGCTCACCGTGGACGCCGCCGCCGAAGCGCTCTCGTTCGGCCGCTCGACCATCTACGAGCTGATGGCCGCCGGCGTCCTGCCGTACGTGAAGGTCGGACGCGCCCGCCGCATCAGGCGCACCGACCTGGAGGCGTTCGCCGCAGAACTCACCGCGTACACCGGCTGATTCGTGAATCACCTGAGGCGGTCCCGGAGTTCATCGGGGCCGCCTCACCCATGAGAGGAAGAAATGAGCCCCCGCAAGCCGAACATGGAGTCCTCTATCTACCTGGGGAGCGACGGTCTCTGGCACGGCCGCGTGACCATGGGCGTGAAGTCGGACGGCAGTCCGGACCGCCGTCACCGTACGGCCAGGACCGAGGCCGAGGTGACCCGGAAGGTCCGCACGCTGGAGAAGTTGCGCGACGAGCAGCGGGCACCGAAGGCGGGCCGCGTTCCGACCGTGCAGCAGTGGATGGAGACGTACCTGACCACGATCGCGAGCCTGAAGCTCAAGCCCCGCTCCCTGGACGACTACTGGTCCAAGACCCGCAACGACATCATCCCGGGCATCGGCCAGCACCGGCTGAACAAGCTGGAGCCAGAGCACCTGGAGACGATGTACGCGGCCATGCTCCGTGAGGGCCACGCGCCCTCCCACGTCCTGAAGGTCCACCGCATCCTGTCGCGGGCCCTGAAGATCGCTCACCGCCGCCGGATGATCGTGGAGAACGTCGCCACGCTGGTGGATCCGCCCACCGTGGACGAGACCGAGACCAACCCCTTCACCCAGGACGAGGCCCGAGCGTTCCTGGAAGCGGCAGCCAAGCGACCTACGTTCGTCCGCTGGCTGGTGGGTGTCGGCATGGGGTTCCGGCAGGGAGAGACGCTCGGGATGCGGTGGAAGTACGTAGACCTGGACGCGGCGCTCTTCCACCCGCGTTGGCAGCTCCAACGGCTCACTTGGAGGCATGGCTGCTCGGACCCGCATGCCTGCGCTGAGCGACTGCATCGGTTCGAGCCCTGCCCGCCGTCCTGCACCATCCACAAGGGCTACAAGCGGGGATGCCCAAAGCCGTGCGGCAAGACGTGCACGAAGCACGCGAGCACCTGCCCCGAGCGGAAGGACGGTGGACTGGTCTTCACCCGCCCCAAGACGAAGAAGAGCAGGGAGCCCGTTCCGATCCCACCGCCCTTCGTACCGCCCCTGCGGGAGCTGCGAGCCCTCCAGGAGCAGGAGCGGGCAGCCGCCGGTGAGCTGTGGCAGGAGCACGACGTCCTGTTCGCCCGTCCCGACGGGCGACCGCTCGACCCCCGCCAGGACTGGGAGGAGTTCAAGGAACTGTTGGAGGAGGCTGAGATCGATGACCGGCGCCTGTACGACGGGAGTCGCCACACGGCCGGCACGATCCTGAACGAACTCGGCGTCCCGCTGGTGACCATCATGGAGATCCTGCGGCACACCCAGGTCACTCAGACGCGGCGGTACGTGAAGGGCCGATCCGAGCAGTCCATGGACGCCATGCGACGGATGGGAGAGGCGTTCCTGCCCCAGATCCAGCCCAAGCCCGTAGCGCCAACTCGGCCCCCTACTGAGACCAGGACTGAGACCAGTGACACCCGGGCCGCCCGTGCCCGGCTACGGCGCCGCGTCCGCTGAACCACGAAACCCCAGGTCAGAGTGGATCTGACCTGGGGTTCCAGATGAGCCGCCTTCGGGATTCGAACCCGAGACCTACGCATTACGAGTGCGTTGCTCTGGCCAACTGAGCTAAGGCGGCATGCCGTGCGGTCCCATGTTGGGCGCAGCGGCCTCGCCAAGTCTACACAGTTTCCGGGGTGCTCCTGACCATGGTCCTGTGGTCCGCGACACCCCTCACGTGCAGCGCTTGTCGGTGGTCGGGGGTGTGCCGGTCAGGAGGTAGGTGTTGATCGCGGTGTCGATGCAGTCGCTGCCCCGGCCGTAGGCCGTGTGGCCGTCGCCCTCGTAGGTCAGGAGGGTGCCGGAGGAGAGCTGGGAGGCGAGGGCCTCGGCCCACTTGTAGGGGGTCGCCGGGTCGCGGGTGGTGCCGACGACGACGATCGGGGCGGCACCCTCGGCGGTGATGCGGTGCGGGCGGCCGGTCGGGGCGACGGGCCAGTAGGCGCAGTTCAGGGCCGCCCAGGCGAGGCCCTCGCCGAAGACCGGGGAGGCCTTCTCGAAGGACGGGACCGCCTTCTCGACGTCCGCCGGGCCGGTGTACGCCGCCGGGAGGTCGAGGCAGTTCACGGCGGTGTTGGCGAACATCAGGTTCGCGTACGTACCGTCCGTCTCGCGCTCGTAGTAGCTGTCGGCCAGGGCGAGCAGGCCCGAGCCCTCGCCGCCCATCGCCCGGGTCAGCGCCTCGCGCAGCTGCGGCCACGCCGCCTCGTCGTACATCGCCGCGATCACCCCGGTCGTCGCCAGGGACTCGCCGAGCCGGCGGCTCTCGCCGGTCGGCACCGGTTCGGCGTCGACCGTGCGGAAGAAGGCCTTCAGGTTGTCGGAGGCGGCCTCGACGGACTCCGTGCCCAGCGGGCAGTCGGTCTTCGTGACGCAGTCGGCCGCGAAGGCCCGGAAGGCGGTCTCGAAGCCGGCGGTCTGGTCGCGGGCGAGGTCGATCGCGGGCAGCGAGGGGTCCATCGCCCCGTCCAGGACAAGCCGCCCGACCCGGTCCGGGAACAGCTCCGCGTACGTGGCGCCCAGGAAGGTCCCGTACGAGGCACCCACGTACGTCAGCTTCTCGTCGCCGAGCACGGCGCGCAGGATGTCCATGTCCCGCGCCGTCTCGACGGTGGAGACATGCGGCAGCACCTGACCCGAGCGCTTCGCGCAGCCCGCCGCGAACCCCTTGAAGGCGCTGGTCAGGGCGGTCGTCTCGGCGCCGTCGTCGGGGGTCTGGTCGACCTGCGTGAACGTGTCCATCTGTGGGCCCGTCAGACACTCGACGGGTTCACTGCGGGCCACCCCGCGCGGGTCGACGGCGACCATGTCGTACTGGGCCCGGACCGCCGCCGGGTAGCCGATGCCCGCGTACCCCTGGAGGTATCCGACGGCGGAGCCGCCGGGTCCGCCCGGGTTGACGAGGAGCGAGCCGAGGCGCTTGCCGGGCCCGGTGGCCTTGACCCGGGAGACCGCCAGCTCGATCTCGCCGGCCGCCGGCTTCGCGTAGTCGAGCGGGGCGCGGAGCGTCGCGCACTGGAACGACGGAACACCGCAGTCCCGCCAGGTGAGCTTCTGCGCGTAGAAGCTCCGCAGGGCCGGGTCGGGGGTGGCGGGCGCGCTCCGCGACGACGACGCCAGCGCCCCCGCGGGGGCGGCGGCGTCGCTGCCGCCCGTACAGCCGGAGAGGATCAGTCCGGCGGCGACGACGGCCGTCGCGGACGTACGGAGCAAACGCCTGGAGTCCATGCCCGGAGGGTATCCGTACGAGTACGGAGCGTGTCCAATCGCCCCGGACGCGACCTCAGTCGCGCAGCGCCATCGTCATCGCCTCGACCGCGAGCAGCGGGGCCACGTTCCGGTCCAGCGCCTCGCGGCAGGCGAGGACCGCCTCGATCCGGCGCAGGGTCCGCTCGGGCGCCGTGTCCCGGGCGATCCGCTCGACCGCGTCCCGTACGTCCTCATTGGCTATCGGCGTGCGCGTACGCAGCTGCAGCGTGAGCACATCGCGGTAGAAGCCGGTGAGGTCGGTGAGCGCGAGGTCCAGGCTGTCGCGCTGCGTACGCGTCTTGCGCCGCTTCTGGCGCTCCTCCAGCTCCTTCATCGCGCCGGCCGTGCCGCGCGGCATCCGCCCGCCCTGGCCGCCGCCGAGCGCGGCCTTCAGCTCCTCGGTCTCCTTGGTGTCGATCTCCTCGGCGACCTGCTTGGCGTCCTCGCCGGCCGCGTCGATCAGCTCCTGGGCCGCCTTGAGGCAGCCGCCGATGTCGCCGACCCGCTGCGGCAGCTTGAGGACCACGGCCCGCCGGGCCCGGGCGCGCTCGTCGGTGGCCAGGCGGCGGGCGCGGTCGATGTGGCCCTGAGTGGCGCGGGCGGCGGCCGCGGCGACCTGGGGCTCGATGCCGTCCCGTCGTACGAGCACGTCGGCCACAGCCTCCACCGGGGGCGTCCGCAGCGTCAGGTGGCGGCAGCGCGAGCGGATGGTCGGCAGCACGTCCTCCAGGGAGGGCGCGCAGAGCAGCCAGACCGTGCGCGGCGCGGGCTCCTCGACCGCCTTCAGGAGCACGTTCCCCGCGCCCTCGGTGAGCCGGTCGGCGTCCTCCAGGACGATCACCTGCCAGCGGCCGACCGCCGGGGAGAGCTGGGCGCGCCGGACCAGCTCACGGGTCTCCTTCACACCGATGGAGAGCAGGTCCGTACGGATGACCTCCACGTCGGCGTGGGTCCCCACAAGGGCGGTGTGGCAGCCGTCGCAGAACCCGCACCCCGGCGCACCGCCGAGCGCCCGGTCCGGGCTCACGCACTGCAGCGCGGCGGCGAAGGCCCGCGCCGCAGTCGCCCGCCCGGAGCCCGGAGGGCCGGTGAAGAGCCAGGCGTGGGTCATCTTGGACGCCTCAGGCAGGGGCGCACCGGTGGCATGGGCCGTCACCAACGCGTCGGCGTCCCGCGCGGCGGCGGCCAACTGCTCCTCCACCCGCGTCTGCCCGACGAGGTCGTCCCATACGGTCATGTGCCCTCCTCAGGTACGCCCTCCATTGTGGGGCACCCCACTGACACCTTCGGCCGCCCGCCGGATCACGACGGGCGGCCGAAGGCTCCCTGCTACGTCACTGCGTCGGCGTCAGCGGCCGCGGCCCCTGCGGCGGCCGTCGTTCTCGTCGTCGTGCGGACCGAGCAGCTCGTCCGCCAGGGACGGGAGGTCGTCGAGCGGGGTCTCCTCCGCCCAGTCGGAGCGGCGCTTCGGGCGGCCCTGCTCGTCGAGCTGGGGCAGCTCGCGCGTCCGGTCGTTCGCACCGGTCAGCTCGTTCGGCTCGTTCGGCTGGGCCGGCTCGTCGCGGAAGATGCCCTGCGGGACCCGGTCCGCCGGGGCCGCGTCCCGTACGGGAGGCAGCACCGCCGTCTCGTCGACGGCCGGCATCTGCGGCAGGACCGTCGTCTCCTCCGCATCCCGCACCGGGCGGAGAACCGTCGTCCGCTCCTCGGGCCGCGGCTCGTCCGGGCGCACGACCGGCGTGGGGACGGTGATCTCGTTCGGCGACACCACGGGCACGGCCTGCGTCACGTCGTCGGGCAGGGCCTCGGACCGCGTCTCGGGCTGGACGACCGGCGTCGGGACCGTGATCTCGTTCGCCGACTCGGGCGCCTTCCTGGCCTCGGCAGCCTTCGCCGCCGCCTCCGCCGCCTTCTTCGCCTCGGCAGCCTGAGCCGCCTTCGCAGCCTCCGCGGACTTCGCCGCTTCCGCGGCCTTGGCCGCCGCGGCCGCCTTCGCGGCCTTCTCCGCCTCGGCCTTCCGCGCGGCCTCCGCCGCCTTCTCGGCCTTCTCCGACTCCGCCTGCCGCGCCGCCTCGGCCGCAGCCTCCGCCGCGGCCTTCTTCGCGGTCTCCTCAGCAGCCTTCGCGGTGGCCGCCTCGGCCAGACGGCGGGCCTCCTCGGCCCTCAGCAGGGCCTCCTCGGCCTTGCGCTGCTTCTCCAGGCGGCGTTCCTCCGCCTCCGCGCGCAACCGGGCCTCTTCCTCGGCCTGCTTGCGGCGGCGTTCCTCCTCCTCGCGGCGGACCTTCTCCTCGGCCTCGCGCCGTTTGCGCTCCTCCTCGGCGGCGAGCCGGGCCTCCTCCGCGCGGCGGCGGGCCTCCTCGGCCTGGCGCTCGGCCTCGCGGCGCCGCGCCTCTTCCTCCTCCTGGCGCTTGCGCTCCTCCTCCTCGGCACGCAGCTTGGCCAGCTGGGCCTGGCGCTCGCGCTCGAGGCGCTCCTCCTCGGCCTTGCGCGCGGCCTCTTCCTCCGCCTTGCGCCTGGCCTCCTCCTCGGCCTTCCGCCGCGCCTCCTCCTGGGCCTTCACCTCGGCCTCGGACAGCGGCAGCATCCGGTCGAGCCGGTGGCGTACGACGGTGGTGACGGCCTCCGGCTCCTGGCCGGCGTCGACGACGAGGTAGCGGCCGGGGTCACCGGCGGCGAGCGCGAGGAAACCGGCCCGCACGCGCGCGTGGAACTCCGGCGGCTCGGACTCGAGCCGGTCCGGGGCCTCGGTGAACCGTTCCCGCGCGGTCTCCGGCGAGACGTCGAGGAGCACGGTCAGGTGCGGGACGAGCCCGCCGGTGGCCCAGCGGTTGATCCGGGCGATCTCGGTCGGCGACAGGTCGCGACCGGCGCCCTGGTAGGCGACGGACGAGTCGATGTACCGGTCGGAGATGACCACCGCGCCCCGCTCCAGGGCGGGCTTGACCAGCGAGTCGACGTGCTCGGCTCGGTCGGCGGCGTACAGCAGCGCCTCGGCGCGGTGGGAGAGCCCGGCGCTGGAGACGTCGAGCAGGATCGACCGCAGCCGCTTGCCGATCGGGGTGGCACCCGGTTCGCGGGTGACGACGACTTCGTGGCCCTTGGCGCGGATCCACTCGGCGAGCGCCTCGGCCTGGGTGGACTTGCCGGCGCCGTCGCCGCCCTCCAGGGCGATGAAGAAGCCGGTCGGCGCGGGCGCCTGCACCGGGTCGGCGCCGCGCAGCGCGTCGCGCAGGTCGCGGCGCAGCGGTACGCCGGCCCGGTCGTCGGTCTTGGCGAGGACGAGGGCCGCGACGGGCAGCAGCAGCGCGCCGACCAGCATCAGCGTGAACGCGGCGCCGCCGTGGGCGAAGACGAAGCTGCCCGAGGCGAGCCGGTGCGGGCCGATCGCGGCGGCGAGCAGCGGCGCGGCGAGCGCGCCGACGGCCATGGCGACCCGGACGACGGCCTGCAGGTGCTCGGTGACCTTGGGGCGCCGGGCCTCCTCGGTCTCCTGGTCGATGAGGGTGTGGCCGGTGTTGGCGGCGACCCCGCCCGCGTACCCGGCGAGTACGGAGAGCAGCAGCACCGTGGCCGTGTCCGGCACGAGGCCCATCGCGAGCAGCGCGATGCCGGTGAGGGCGATCGCGAGGGCGAGGAGCCGGCGGCGGGAGAGGACGGTGAGCACGGAACCGGCCGTGCGGATGCCGACGGCGGTGGCGCCGCTCAGCGCGAGGATCAGCAGCGCGTACGTGACCGGGCCACCGCCCAGGTCGTACGCGTGCAGGACGGCGACCGCCGCCGCGGCGGCGACGGCTCCGGCGACCGTGGCACAGGCGATCACGAGGAGGCCGACCGCGCCCGTGCGGCCCTTCTCCGCGCCGGCCAGGCGCAGGCCCTCCAGCGGCGAACGCGGCCTCGGAGTCTGCCCGCCGGGCAGCTCCACGAAGTACAGGACCGAGACGGAGGCGGCGAACAGACCGGCGGCGACGTAGGAGCCGAGGGCGGCCTGGTGCAGCGTGAACCAGTCGATGCCGGCGCCCAGGAGGTTGCTCACCAGGGTGGCGGCGAGCAGCACGGCGGCCGCGGCCGGTACGGCCAGGAAGCCCGTACGCAGCGACAGTCGCCGCAGCGCGTCGAGGTGGTCCGGCAGCGGGCGCACGGCGGCGCCCTCCAGCGGCGGTGCAGGGAGCAGCGCGGGGGCCGCGCCCTCGCGGGCGACGGTCCACAGCCGTTCGGCAGCGCCCACGACGAAGACGGTGCCGAGCAGGAACCCGAGGGCCTTGTCCGGGGTCCAGTCGATCCACAGGGGCGCGATCACGAGCAGCGCGATCCGCAGGGCGTCCGCCCCGATCATGGTCCAGCGCCGGTCGAGGGGCCCGTTCGGCCCGGTCAGCTGGGTGAGCGGGCCGAGCAGGACGGCCCCGAAGAGCACCGAGGCCAGCAGCCGGGCGCCGATCACGGCGGCGACGGCGAGCGCGGCGCCCCGGTATCCACCCCCGAAGGCCTGCTCGGAGACGGCGGCCTGGAGCCCGAGGAGCACCAGGACGAGCACGGCGAGCGCGTCACCCGTACCGCCGACGAACTGGGCGCTCCACAACCGTCGCAAGGGCTGATGGCGCAACAGCGCCCGTACGGCACGCTCCCTTGAGTCTGCGACAAGCGCGACGTCGGAGTCTGGCTGCTCTGCTCGCGTCATCCGTCCACCCTATCCGGACCCTCTGACTCCCCGTGGCCTGCATCCGAACAAACGTCGGGAGGCGGGGAAACGTGTAAGGGGCGGGGGTCACTTGCCCCCGCCCCTTACAAGACCCCGCCGCAGAGCGTCGGGTTCCGCTTCACTCCGACTTCGGCGCCGTCTTTACTCCGACTTCGCCGCGGTCTTCTTCGCGGCGGTCGTCTTCTTCGCCGCGGTCGTCTTGGCGGCGGCCGTCGTCGTCTTCTTCGCGGCCGTCTTCTTGGCCGCCGTCTTCTTCGCCGGAGCGGCCTTCTTGGCGGCCGCCTTCTTCGCGGGCGCCTTCTTGGCCGTCTTCTTCGCCGGCCCCTTGGCCCGCTTCTCGGCGAGCAGCTCGTAGCCGCGCTCCGGCGTGATGTCCTCGACGCTGTCCCCGGTCCGCAGGGTCGCGTTGGTCTCGCCGTCCGTCACGTACGGGCCGAAGCGGCCGTCCTTGACGACCACCGGCTTCTCGCTGACCGGGTCGGTGCCCAGCTCCTTCAGCGGCGGCTTCGCGGCCGCCCGGCCACGCTGCTTGGGCTGCGCGTAGATCGCGAGCGCCTCCTCCAGCGTGATCGTGAAGAGCTGGTCCTCCTCCGTCAGGGAGCGCGAGTCCGTGCCCTTCTTCAGGTACGGGCCGTAGCGGCCGTTCTGGGCGGTGATCTCGACGCCCTCGGCGTCCGCGCCGACCACGCGCGGCAGGGACATCAGCTTGAGCGCGTCCTCCAGGGTCACCGTGTCGAGCGCCATGGACTTGAAGAGCGAGGCGGTCCGCGGCTTCACCGCGTTCTTGCCGGTCTTCGGGGTGTCCTCGGGCAGGATCTCGGTGACGTACGGGCCGTAGCGGCCGTCCTTCGCGACGATCTGGTTGCCGCTGACCGGGTCGACGCCCAGCTCGAAGTCGCCGCTCGGCTTGGCGAGCAGCTCCTCGGCGTGGGCGACCGTGAGCTCGTCGGGCGCGAGGTCCTCGGGCACGTCCGCCCGCTGGTGGCCCTCGGTGTCCTTCTCGCCCCGCTCGACGTACGGGCCGTAGCGCCCGACGCGCAGCATGATGCCGTCGCCGACCGGGAAGGAGGAGATCTCCCGGGCGTCGATCGCGCCGAGGTCGGTCACCAGCTCCTTGAGTCCGCCGAGGTGGTCGCCGTCGCCGTTCCCGGCGTCGGCCGCGCCGCCCGCCGAGGAGGCCTCGCCCTCGCCGAAGTAGAAACGCTTCAGCCACGGCACGGCCTGGGCCTCGCCCCGGGCGATGCGGTCGAGGTCGTCCTCCATCTTGGCGGTGAAGGAGTAGTCGACGAGCCGGCCGAAGTGCTTCTCGAGCAGGTTGACCACGGCGAAGGAGAGGAACGACGGCACGAGCGCCGTCCCCTTCTTGAAGACGTAGCCGCGGTCCAGGATCGTGCCGATGATCGACGCGTACGTCGACGGGCGGCCGATCTCGCGCTCTTCCAGCTCCTTGACCAGGCTGGCCTCGGTGTAGCGGGCCGGCGGCTTGGTCGCGTGGCCGTCGACCGTGATCTCCTCGGCGGAGAGCGCGTCGCCCTCGGCGACCTGCGGCAGCCTGCGCTCGCGGTCGTCCAGCTCGGCGTTCGGGTCGTCGGCCCCCTCCACGTACGCCTTCATGAAGCCGTGGAAGGTGATCGTCTTGCCGGACGCGCTGAACTCGACGTCCCGGCCGTCGGCGGCCCGGCCGCCGATCTTCACGGTCACCGAGTTACCGGTCGCGTCCTTCATCTGGGAGGCGACGGTCCGCTTCCAGATCAGCTCGTAGAGCCGGAACTGGTCGCCGGTCAGACCGGTCTCGGCCGGGGTGCGGAAACGATCACCCGAAGGGCGAATCGCCTCGTGCGCCTCCTGCGCGTTCTTGACCTTGCCCGCGTAGACGCGCGGCTTCTCCGGCAGGTAGTCGGCACCGTACAGCTGCGTGACCTGTGCGCGGGCCGCGGAGACGGCGGTGTCGGAGAGGACCGTGGAGTCCGTACGCATGTACGTGATGAAGCCGTTCTCGTACAGCTTCTGCGCGACCTGCATGGTCGCCTTCGCGCCGAAGCCGAGCTTCCGGCTCGCCTCCTGCTGGAGGGTGGTCGTCCGGAACGGCGCGTACGGCGAGCGGCGGTACGGCTTCGACTCGACCGACCGGACGCCGAACGAGGTGTCGGCGAGCGAGGCGGCGAGCGCCCGCGCCTTCTCCTCGTCGAGGTGCAGCACGTTCGCGCTCTTCAGCCGGCCGTCGGCGCCGAAGTCACGGCCCTGGGCGACGCGCGCCCCGTCGACCGTGTTCAGGCGGGCGACCAGCGACGACGGGTCGGAGGGGTCACCGGCGCGGCCGGTGGAGAAGGTGCCGGTGAGGTCCCAGTACTCGGCGGAGCGGAAGGCGATGCGCTCGCGCTCCCGCTCGACGACGAGCCGGGTGGCGACGGACTGGACACGGCCGGCGGAGAGGCCGCGCATGACCTTCTTCCACAGGACCGGCGAGACCTCGTAGCCGTACAGCCGGTCGAGGATGCGGCGGGTCTCCTGGGCGTCCACCATGCGCTGGTTCAGCTCGCGCGGGTTGCGGACGGCCTCCTGGATCGCGTCCTTGGTGATCTCGTGGAAGACCATCCGGTGGACCGGGACCTTGGGCTTCAGGACCTCGAGGAGGTGCCACGCGATGGCCTCGCCCTCGCGGTCCTCATCGGTGGCGAGGTAGAGCTCGTCGACCCCGGCCAGCTGCTCCTTGAGCTTCCTGACCTGCGCCTTCTTGTCGGCGTTGACGACATAGATGGGCTGGAAGTCGTGCTCGACGTCGACGCCGAGGCGGCGCACCTCGCCGGTGTACTTCTCCGGCACCTCGGCGGCGCCGCTCGGGAGGTCGCGGATGTGCCCGACGCTCGCCTCGACGACGTAGCCGGGGCCGAGGTAGCCCTTGATCGTCTTCGCCTTGGCAGGCGACTCGACGATGACGAGTCGGCGGCCGCCCTGTGCGGTCTCGCTGGTCGGGGACAACTTCGCTCTTCTCTCCGGTCGACGCTCGGTGGCACGTACGGCGCCGGCATTCCGCCGGCACGCACGGCGGCGGCACGCACGGTGACGCTGCCATCGCTGCGGAGTGTGACGGTACAACCCGCCCCCGTGTCAAACGGCGAAAGCCCGCAACGGCCACTCGAACGGTAACCCGACTTCTGGCATTCCTGCCGCCCGGACTCCAGGTCCGGTGAGGCGTGAGCAAGCGGAACGACCTCGTCACACCCGGCCGAAGCACCACACGCCGAGGAGGAGGAAGACCAGTCCGAAGATCGTCGTGAGCGTGGCGGCGACCCGCGTGGCGACCCCTTGCGCGACGGGTTCCCCGTGCGCCACGCGCACCCCCGTCCACAGCAGCAGTGCGGCTCCGAACAGCGCGAACGCCGTTCCGGCGAAGATCGCAGGCCCGCTCTCCATGCCCGTACCCCGTTCCCTTCACGGGCCCTGGTGGCGCCCGGTGGCCCTGAAGGCAGAGGCTGGCACCTCCCGGCGTCTCCGGTGCGAATTCCGGGTGAACGACGCGGACGGTCCCGTACGGGTTCACGAATATGGCCGGTAGTGCCCCCATCCCCGGCCGCCTCCTCCGTCACCTCGCGACGGCGCGGGGCGTGTCGGGCGTCACGATTCGGACGGACGGCCTCGGCTCGACGGGGGCGGCTCGCCGGGGCTCAGCTCGACGGAGGCCGTGGGCGTCGGCTCAACGGCCTCACCTCGACGGGAGCAGGAAGCCCTCCTCCACCAGGAGCCGGATGGCCTGCGGCGTACGGTCCCGCAGCAGCACCGGGTCCTCGCCCATCAGCTGACCGATCGCGTCCAGGATCCGGCCCGCGCTGAGCGTCCCGTCGCAGACGCCCGCGAAACCGGCCCCCACGTGGTCCACCTTGGTCGCCCGCCGCATGCCCCGGTTCTGCCGCAGCACCACGTGCTCCGGGTCCTCGGCGCCCGGCAGCCCGACCTGCTCCTGCACGACCTCGTCCGCGAGGACGAAGCGGTCGGCGAGCAGGGCCGCGTCGTCGCGCGAGCGCAGGTAGTCCTGGCGCTCGAAGTGGGCGACCACGGTGTCGCCGAGCGGCTGCTCGACGGGGTGCGGCCACTCCTCGATCACGATCGAGGGCTCGACCGCGCCGGCGGCCACGGCCGCGTTCTTCCGCAGGGTGATCCAGCCGAAGCCGACGGCCTTGGTCTTCCGGGCCTCGAACTCGTCCAGCCAGGCCCCGTACCGCCGCGTGTACTCCGCCGGGTCCGCACGGTGGTCGCCGCTGTCCCGGAGCCACAGCTCGGCGTACTGGGTGGCGTCCTGGACCTCGCGCTGCACGATCCAGGCGTCGCAGCCGCGCGGCACCCAGGAGCGCAGCCGCTCCTGCCACTCCTCGCCCTCGACGTGTTGCCAGTTGGCGAGGAACTGGGCGTATCCGCCGTCGTTGAGCCGCTCCCCGGCCTCCTGGACGAGGGTGCGGCAGAGGTCGTCGCCGGCCATCCCGCCGTCGCGGTAGGTGAGCCGGGCGCCGGGGGAGATGACGAACGGCGGGTTCGAGACGATCAGGTCGTACGTGTCCCCGTCGACCGGCTCGAAGAGCGAGCCCTGCAGCAGCTCGGCCTCGCGGGCTCCGGAGAGCGCGAGGGTGAGGCGGGTGAAGTCCAGGGCGCGCGGGTTCAGATCGGTCGCGGTGACCAGCGTGGCGTGCTGGGCGGCGTGCAGGGCCTGGATGCCGGAACCGGTGCCGAGGTCGAGCGCGGAGGAGACGGGCGTACGGACGGTGATGCCGGCCAGGGTGGTGGAGGCGCCGCCGACGCCGAGGACGACCCCTTCGTCCTTGCTGCCGATGCCGCCGGCCCCGCCGACCGCGCAGCCCAGGTCGGAGACGATGAACCAGTCCTGCCCGTCGGGCCCGCCGTACGGCCGGACGTCGACGGACGCGCCGATCTCCTGCTCGCCCTCCGGGACCAGCCAGCCGTCCTCCAGGCACTCCTCCAGCGGCAGCGCGGCGGCGGCGCGGGCGCGGGAGACGTGCTGCTGGAGGAGGAAGAGCCGGACGAGGGTCTCCAGCGCGGAGTCCCCCCGGGTGGCGCGCAACGCGGGCACGGTCTCGCTGCGGGCGAGCGCGGCATACGCGGGGGCGCCGAGCAGTTCGAGCAGGCCGTCGGCGGTGAAGTCGGCGGCGAGCAGGGCCTCGCGGAGCCGGGCGGCACGCGCGGGGACGGGGAGGCGGGAGGTCAGGCTGGTCGTACTCACCCCACCATTGTGGCGGGCGCCACGGACATTGCCGCGTCAGCCCCGCACGCGTGGGGGCCGCAAGTGCGGTCGTACGGAAGCCCCGGTCACGTACGGAGGCGCCGGGCACGTACGAAGGCCCCGGGCGCGCGCGAAGGCCCCGGGCGAGGCCGGCTCGTCCCGGGGCCTTCGTACGGCGGTGCTACTCCGAGCTCTTGCTCGCGGAGCCGGACGGCTTGACGGAGGCCCCGCCGGACGGCGTGGAGCCCGCCTTCGGCGAGGTCGCGGCGGGCGCGGGGGTGGCCTTCTGGCAGCCCGGCTGCTTCGCCATCGCCGTACCCAGCTCGCCGGACTGCAGCTTGGCCAGCGCGTCCTGGTCCATCTTCTCGATCTTCTTCAGACCGTCGGCGACGTCCTGGAGACCGTCCGCGAACTTCTGCTGGTTGCTCGGGTCGAGCGCGTCGACCTGCTTCTTCAGTCCCTCGTAGGCCACCGCCGTGGCGTTGAGCTCCCTGACCGCGTCCTGCTGGAGCTTCTCGCCGTTGTCGACGGGCGGCACCCCCGCGCCCTCGATGGCCTTGGCGAGGGCACGGTCCGCGTTGGCGATGTCCTGGAAGGCCTTCGAGTCGGCGGCCTGGATGTCGGCCGGCTTGCCGTCCGCGGCCGTCGAGATGATCAGCTGCTGGGCGTCGGCCCGCTTCTGGATCTGGGGCTTCGCCTGGTCGCAGACCGTCTTGGCCCAGTCGTTCACCTTGTCGCCGTCGTCGCTGCAGCCGGACAGCGTGAGCACCAGTACAGCGGCGCCTGACAGCGCGACAGCAAGCTTCTTGTTCACGGATCGGTCCCTTCCAAGGCTCTCGGCCCCGGAACATACACGCCGAGCGGACGGCTTCCACCTTTCAGGCGACGGATTCATCCCATATTGCAGCCGATTGCACTATGGGAGACACACCTCACGCGGGACGCGGGACAGGCGGACAGCACGTCAGAACGTGCTGCCCGCCTGCCTTCTGACCTGGTATTACGAAATCACCGGTGCGTCCGGCGAAGCCGCCGAGCGTCGCGCGGCGTTGCCTTCGTCACCCACGTCGTCGCTCTCGTCGTCCCCGACGACCACGGAGCGCCGCTTGGAGACGTAGACCGCGGTGACGATGACGACGATCGCGAAGATCGCGACCAGGGCCCGCAGTCCGCCGCTCGCGTCGTCGCCGTAGCTGAACTGCACCACGGCGGGCGCGATCAGCAGGGCGACCAGGTTCATCACCTTGAGCAGCGGGTTGATGGCCGGTCCCGCGGTGTCCTTGAACGGGTCGCCGACGGTGTCGCCGATGACGGTGGCGGCATGCGCCTCGCTGCCCTTGCCGCCGTGGTGGCCGTCCTCGACGAGCTTCTTGGCGTTGTCCCAGGCGCCACCGGAGTTGGCGAGGAAGACGGCCATCAGGGTGCCGGTCGCGATGGCGCCGGCGAGGTACGAGCCGAGCGCGCCGACGCCGAGCGTGAAGCCGACCGCGATCGGCGCCATCACGGCGAGCAGCCCGGGCGTGGCGAGTTCGCGCAGCGCGTCCTTGGTGCAGATGTCGACCACGCGCCCGTACTCGGGCTTCTCGGTGTAGTCCATGATCCCGGGGTGCTCGCGGAACTGCCGCCGCACCTCGTAGACCACCGCGCCCGCCGAGCGCGACACCGCGTTGATCGCGAGCCCCGAGAAGAGGAAGACGACCGCGGCGCCGAGGACCATCCCGAAGAGGTTGTTCGGCTGCGAGATGTCCATGGAGAGGGTCATCCCGGAGGCCTGCGCCCCGACGTCGGCGACCGCCGTGGCGATGGCGTCGCGGTACGAGCCGAACAGCGCGGCCGCCGCCAGGACGGCGGTGGCGATGGCGATGCCCTTGGTGATGGCCTTGGTGGTGTTGCCGACGGCGTCGAGGTCGGTGAGGACCTGCGCGCCCGCGCCCGTGACGTCGCCGGACATCTCGGCGATGCCCTGCGCGTTGTCGGAGACCGGACCGAAGGTGTCCATGGCCACGATCACGCCGACCGTGGTGAGCAGCCCGGTGCCGGCCAGGGCGACCGCGAAGAGCGCCAGCATGATGGACGTACCGCCGAGCAGGAACGCACCGTAGACGCCGAGGCCGATGAGGAGCGCCGTGTACACGGCGGACTCCAGGCCGATGGAGATGCCGGCGAGGATGACGGTGGCGGGGCCGGTGAGCGAGGACTTGCCGATGTCCTTGACCGGGCGCCGTGTCGTCTCCGTGAAGTAGCCGGTGAGCTGCTGGATCAGGGCGGCCAGGACGATGCCGATGGCGACGGCGACCAGGGCGAGGATCCGGGGGTCGCCGGGGTGTTCGCTGATCCCGGCCTCGGTGACGCCCTTGAGGTCGGCGTAGGAGGACGGCAGGTAGACGAAGACGGCAATCGCGACCAGGGCGAGGGAGATGACGGCGGAGATGAAGAAGCCGCGGTTGATGGCGGACATTCCGCTGCGGTCGGAGCGCCGCGGGGCGACCGCGAAGATGCCGATCATCGCGGTGACCACGCCGATCGCCGGGACGATCAGCGGAAAGGCGAGGCCGAGGTCGCCGAAGGCCGCCTTGCCCAGGATGAGGGCGGCGACGAGCGTGACGGCGTACGACTCGAAGAGGTCGGCGGCCATCCCCGCGCAGTCGCCGACGTTGTCGCCCACATTGTCGGCGATGGTCGCGGCGTTGCGCGGGTCGTCCTCGGGGATGCCCTGCTCGACCTTGCCGACGAGGTCGGCGCCGACGTCGGCGGCCTTGGTGAAGATGCCGCCGCCGACACGCATGAACATGGCGATGAGGGCGGCTCCCAGGCCGAAGCCCTCGAGCACCTTGGGCGCGTCGGCCGCGTAGACGAGGACGACGCAGGAGGCACCGAGCAGGCCGAGGCCGACGGTGAACATGCCGACGACTCCGCCGGTGCGGAAAGCGATCTTCATCGCCTTGTGCGCGACGGTCGTGAGATCTTTTTCCGGTTCACCGGGCCCCGGAGTCGCCTCTCGCGCGGCCGCAGCCACGCGCACATTCGCCCGCACGGCAAGGCGCATGCCGATGTATCCGGTGGCCGCCGAGAAAAGCGCACCCACCAGGAAGAACAGAGAACGTCCGGCGCGCTGCGACCAGTTGTCGGCGGGCAGCAGCAACAGCAGGAAGAACACGACGACGGCGAAGATCCCGAGGGTGCGCAACTGCCGGGCGAGATAGGCGTTGGCGCCCTCCTGCACGGCGGCCGCGATCTTCTTCATCGCGTCGGTGCCCTCACCTGCCGCCAGCACCTGACGGGTCAGGACCTGGGCGACGAGCAGGGCCGCGAGCGCGACGGCCGCGATGACGATCACGATCGTACGGTTCTCGTCCGTGAGTACCGCTGCGGCGAGAGAAGTGGGGTGTCCGGTCAGGTCTGGGTTGAAGAGCCCCGCCATTCGTCCTCCTTGACGTTTGCGAGCTCAAGATGTGGACGGATTGTAGGGAGCGGAACCTGATCAAAACAGGGCGCCGCAAATGGAATTCCCCATTGCCTTGATCTTTCCACCAAAAGCGGTAATGGGCCAAAAGCATTGGCACATGATCGATGATCTAGAGAAATGAAAAGAGGCCCTGCTCGGCAGGGCCTCTTTTCGCGATCTTCGCTTGGGACGCGATCTTCGCTTGGGACGCGATCTTCGCTTGGGACGCGATCTTCGATCGGGGTGGGGCTTCGGCGGGTCTTCGAGGTGGGTCGGGGTGCGTCAGGGAAGCACGACGGCCGGGTGAATCGGCCAGCTCATCCTGATGACGCCGCCCTCCTCGCCGGCCCGGACCTCGACGTCGTCGACGAGCCCCCGGATCACCGCGAGACCCATCTCGTCCTCGCCGTCGGCGTCGTCGAACTCCTCGGCCGGCGCCTCGTCCCGCGCGCCGGGCACCCCGGCGGCGTCGGCCGCCGCGACACCCGCGCCCGGGACCTCGTCGCCGACCTCGATGGAGAACGTCTTCTCCTCCTCGGTCAGCACGACCCGGACGGGGGTGCTCACGTCGTTGCTGCGGTGCAGTCCGACAGCGCGGGAGCACGCCTCGCCGACGGCGAGTCTGACCTCGTCGAGGACCGCCTCGTCCACCCCGGCCCTGCGCGCCACCGCGGCCGCCACGAGGCGGGCCGTGCGGACGTGCTCGGGCTGGGCGCTGAAGCGGAGTTCAACGGTGGCCATGCGGTCCCCCTGGAGACGTCTGGGCGGGCAACTCGGAGGACCGGGCGTGTCCTGCCCGGTTCTCCACTCCTTCTTCCGGCCTCTGCGGGCCGTCAGTCGGTGGCGCTGACGGCCTCGTCGACCGTGGTGTGGATGGGGAACACCTTGGTCAGACCAGTGATCCGGAAGATCTTGAGAATGCGCTCCTGGTTGCAGACCAGGCGCAGCGAGCCCTCGTGCGCGCGCACGCGCTTCAGGCCACCCACCAGCACGCCGAGGCCGGCCGAGTCCAGGAAGTCCACGCCTTCCATGTCGACAACCAGGTGGTAGCTGCCGTCGTTCACCAACTCGACCAACTGCTCGCGCAGCTTGGGCGCGGTATATACATCAATCTCGCCACCGACCTCGACGACCGTACGGTCGCCACTCGGGCCGGACACATTGCGAGTCGACAGGGACAGGTCCACGGATCCTCCAGCACCTTGCTATCGAGCGGTCGTCCCTCAAGTCTCCCCGGCGGAGTCGGGAGGACGGATCGCCAGCCGCGATGGCATTCAATCACTTACCAGCAGCCATGCACGACGCCTTGGGACATTGTCCGTCACGCCAGTGACACACTCGGTGCCGATGGCCAAGAATCACCGCCCCAGTCGTCCAGCCGGGGAGAGGGGCAGCCGCCCCTCCCCCGGCATGGTCCTCGACCGGCTCTCCTCGGGCGAGAGCCGGGCCGCGCGCATCACTCATACGGAGCACTTGCCCGCCCGGGCGGGTCGCCATGCAGTCTGGCCGCATCGCATCCGGCCGGAGGTGATCAGCGCGATCCAGGCCGCGGGCATCGAGCACCCCTGGGCCCACCAGGCGGAGGCCGCCGAGCACGCCCTGGACGGCGAGTCCGTGGTGATCGCGACGGGCACCGCCTCGGGCAAGTCCCTGGCCTACCTCGCCCCGGTCCTCACGACCCTCCTGGACGGCTCCGAGGCCGCCAACGGCCGGGGGACCACCGCCCTCTACCTGGCGCCCACCAAGGCCCTCGCGGCCGACCAGCGGCGCGCGGTCCGTGAGCTGGCGGCTCCGCTCGGCAACCGGATCCGGCCGGCCGTCTACGACGGCGACACGCCCGTCGAGGAACGCGAGTGGGTCCGCCAGTACGCGAACTACGTGCTCACCAACCCCGACATGCTGCACCGGGGCATACTCCCCTCCCACCCCAGGTGGGCCTCCTTCCTGCGCTCCCTGCGCTACGTCGTGATCGACGAGTGCCACACCTACCGGGGCGTCTTCGGCTCCCACGTCGCCCAGGTGCTGCGCCGGCTGCGCCGCGTCTGCGCCCGGTACGGCGCGGACCCGGTCTTCCTCCTGGCCTCCGCCACCTCCGCCGAGCCCGCCCAGGCCGCGGGACGTCTCACCGGCCTGCCCGTCACGGAGGTCTCCGACGACGCCTCCCCGCGCGGCGAGCTGGTCTTCGCCCTCTGGGAACCGCCGCTGACCGAGCTGCACGGCGAGCAGGGCGCTCCCGTACGCCGCACGGCCACCGCCGAGACCGCCGACCTGCTGACCGACCTGACCGTCCAGGGCGTCCGCTCGGTCGCCTTCGTCCGCTCCCGGCGCGGCGCCGAGCTGATCTCGGTGATCGCGCAGGAGCGGCTCGCCGAGGTCGACCGCTCCCTGGCCCGCCGCGTCGCCGCCTACCGGGGCGGCTACCTGCCCGAGGAGCGCCGGGCCCTGGAGCATGCCCTGCACTCGGGCGAGCTCCTCGGCCTGGCCGCCACGACCGCCCTTGAGCTGGGCGTGGACGTCTCCGGCCTGGACGCCGTGGTGATCGCCGGCTACCCGGGCACCCGGGCCTCCCTGTGGCAGCAGGCGGGCCGAGCCGGCCGTTCGGGCGAGGGCGCCCTGGCGATCCTGGTCGCCCGGGACGACCCGCTGGACACCTTCCTGGTCCACCACCCCGAGGCGCTCTTCCAGCAGCCGGTCGAGTCGACCGTCCTGGACCCCGACAATCCCTACGTCCTCGCCCCGCACCTCTGCGCCGCCGCCGCCGAGCTGCCGCTCACCGACGCCGACCTGGCCCTCTTCGGCCCGGCCGTCACCGACCTGCTGCCCCAGCTGGAGGCCGCCGGGCTGCTCCGCCGCCGCTCCACCGGCTGGTACTGGACCCGCCGCGAGCGGGCCGCCGACCTGACCGACATCCGGGGCGGCGGCGGGAGCCCCGTCCAGATCGTGGAGGCCGCCACCGGCCGCCTCCTCGGCACGGTCGACGAGGCCGCCTCGCACACCGCCGTCCACGAGGGCGCCGTCCACCTCCACCAGGGCCGTACGTACCTGGTGAAGACCCTCGACCTGAAGGACTCCGTGGCCCTGGTCGAGGAGGCCGCCCCGCCGTACTCGACCACCGCCCGCGACACCACCTCCATCTCCGTCCTCGAAACCGACACCGAGATCCCCTGGGGCGCCGGCCGCCTCTGCTACGGCTCCGTCGAGGTCACCAACCAGGTCGTCTCCTTCCTTCGCCGCCGTCTGATCACCGGCGAGGTGCTCGGCGAGACCAAGCTCGACCTGCCACCCCGCACCCTGCGCACCCGGGCCGTGTGGTGGACGGTCACCGAGGACCAGCTCGACGCCGCCCGGATCAACCCGGAGATCCTCGGCGGGGCCCTGCACGCCGCCGAGCACGCCTCCATCGGCATGCTGCCGCTCTTCGCCACCTGCGACCGCTGGGACATCGGCGGGGTCTCCGTGCCGCTCCACCCCGACACCCTGCTGCCCACCGTCTTCGTCTACGACGGGCATCCGGGCGGCGCGGGCTTCGCCGAGCGGGCCTTCCACACCGCCCGCGCCTGGCTCACGGCCACCCGGGAGGCGATCGCCTCCTGCGAGTGCGAGGCGGGCTGCCCCTCGTGCATCCAGTCCCCGAAGTGCGGCAACGGCAACGACCCGCTCCACAAGCGCGGCGCCGTGCGCCTGCTCACGGAACTGCTGCGGGAAGCCCCGGCAGCGCCCGAGGAGGCCCCGCCCGCGCCCTGACCTCCGGCGCGTACGGCCCGAGGCGCACCGTCGCCGTCACGTCCGCCAGGTCGCCCCGCACCGAGCACCGCACCACGGCCGCCCCCTGCGCTGCGGCGACCCGGTCCGCCGCCGCGCAGGCGGTCTCCTCGCCCCACAGGGCCCGGTCGGCGGCGGCGAGCGCGGCCAGGTCGGCGGCCCCGCCCGCCCGGTGCCGAGCCGCCACCGCCTGCCCCAGCGCGAGAACCGCACCGAACACCACGCACAGGACACACGCCGCGAAGGCCGTCCACACCGTCGCCATCCCCCGATCCCGCCCGGCACCCCGCACCAGGGCCGCCGTCGAGGACGTGGACGTGACCGGGGCCGTGGCTGCGACTCCGACCGCTCCTGTCCCGCTCACGGTGCCGTCACCCCCACCGCGTCCTCGGCGAGCGCCGCTGCTCCGGCGCGCAGCGTCAGGCCCAGCCCGCCCGGCCCGGGTGCCTGGGCCTCCACAGTCACCCGCCACAACTCGCCCGAACGGGTGACCGAGACCCGTGCGCCCTCCGGCGCCGCCGCCCGGGCGGCGGCCTCGGCGCCGGTCACCGGCTCCGACCTCGCCACCGCCCGCGCCCCGGCCCGTGCCGCGTCCACGCACTGGATCTGCGCCGCGGCGGCGGCCAGCGCCCAGACCAGGGCCATGGTGAACAGCACCAGCGTCGGCAGGGCCATCGCCGCCTCCACGGTCACGGCGCCCCGGTCGTCAGAACGGCGCATCGAGCGCCTTCCCGATCACCGACTCCAGCGCCCCGGAGACCGAACCGCTGGTCACGATCTTGTACAGGATCGTCGCGAACCCGGCCGCCGCGATGGTCCCCATCGCGTACTCCGAGGTGGTCATCCCCGCGTCACCCCGCGCAGCCACCCACCGGTCCCGCCGGTCCCGCCACCAGGCGCCCATCCGTCGCATCTTCGTCATTCCAACCCCCATGTGCAGTCGTCGTGTTCGTGTTCGTGCTCGTCGTTCCGGTCAGTTCCGCAGCAGTCCGGTCGCGAGGCCGATCACCACCGGGGCCACGCCCACCGCCAGGAAGGCGGGCAGGAAGCAGAGCCCCACGGGCGCGGTGATCAGGACCTGGGCCCGCTGGGCCCGGGCCGCCGCCTTGCGGGCCCGCTCAGCGCGCAGGTCGGTCGCGTGCCGTGAGACGGCCTCGGCGGCGGGCGCCCCCGAGGAGCCGGCCCGTTCCAGGCAGCGGGCCAGGGCCTCGGCGCCGGGTATCGCGCCGAACCTCCGCCACACGTCGGCCGGTTCGCCCCCGAGCCGCAGCTCCCCGGCCGTCCGCGTCAGCCGCTCGCCGAGGGGCCCGCCCAGGGAGCGCCCCACCGCCTCCGCCGCCTCGCCCGGCCCCGCCCCGGCGGACGCGCAGGCCGCCAACAGGTCGGCCGCGAGGGGCAGCTGGCGTACGGCCTCGTCCTCGTCGCCGGTCACCGGGGCGCGGCGCGCGCTCCACCGCCGTACGCCGAAGCCCGCCGCGATCCCCGCCAGGATCCCGGGCACCCCACCGACGAGGGCCCACCCGAGGGCCGCCGCCGCGAGCGGAGCGGCCCAGGTCCTCAGCCAGGGCGGGCAACCGCTCTCGAACCGGCGCCCCCGTGCCGGCGCGACACCGAGCAGGGCCTCGATCCGTTTCCGGGTCCGCCGCTCGCGCCGACGGTCGGCCACCGTCCAGGCCGCCCAGGCGAGCGAGGCCAGCACCACGGCCGTCACCCCCAGCCTGTGGACGAACTCTCCGGTCACACCCGCTCCCCTCCTCGGACGATCCGAGCCGCCCACCACAGGCCGGCCGCCTCCAGGGCCGTGCCGACGGCCAGGCACCCGAGCCCCACCGGCGTGTGCAGCAGCACGTACAGCGGGCGGGCGCCGAGCGCGGAACCGAGCACGAGCCCGACGGCCGGGAGCACCGCGAGGACGGCCACCGTCGCCCAGGCGCCTGCCAGTTGGGCCCGCAGCTTCTCCCGCTGATCCCGGTGTTCCCGCAGGGCGGCCTCCAGCCGGTCGAGCCCGGCGGCAAGGCCCGCGCCCCCGTCGACGGCGACCTGCCAGCAGGCCGCGAGGCCGGCGAGACCGTCCGCGCCTTCCTGCCGCGCGGCCCTCCGCAGCGCCCGTGCCACGTCGCCGCCGAACCGGGCCGCGGCGAGCACCTCCGCCTCCTCCTTCGGCCCGAGGGCCCCGGTCGCCCTGACCGCGAACAGCAGCGCCGGCGCGGGCTGCCGCCCCGCCCTCAGTTCGGCCGCGACCGCGCCGCACAGGCCCACCACCGCGTCGGACCGCGCCTCCCGCTCCCTGCGGAGCGCCACCGCCCGCAACCGGCGCCCCACCAGAGGCACCGCCAGCGCACCCGCCACCAAGGGCAACGGCGACTCCCCGAGCACCGCGAGCACCGCCGCCACCGGCAGACAGAGCCACGCGCGCCGCCCCCGCACGGCGGCCCACCACCGCTCGCCGACCGCCCGCCACGACGGCGCCCGGTGGTCCCCCGCCCCGCCCGGAGCCCCGACGCCCGCGAGCACCAGGCGTGCCCTGCGCAACCCCCGCTCCCGCTCGGCCACCCGCCACAGCGCGGCCCCGGCGCACAGCACCGCCGCGCCCTGGGCCGTCGCCCACTGGTCCCCCGTCACGCGCCACCCCCGATCAGCGACCGCAGCCGCTCCCAGCCCTGCTCCCGCTCGAACCCGGCCGCTCCCCAGCGCAGCGCGGGCACGGTCACCACAAGGCCCGCCCGGTCCCGCTCCAGGACGTGGATCTCCGCGATCCGCCGGAGTCCCGCCCGGTCCCGTACGAGATGCAGCACCGCCGAGAGGCCCGCCCCCAACTGGCTGTGCAGCGCGGCCCGGTCGAGCCCGGCGGCCGTCCCGAGGGCTTCGAGACGGGCCGGTACGTCCGCCGCCGTATTGGCGTGGAGCGTCCCCGAGCCGCCTTCATGTCCCGTGTTCAGGGCGGCCAGAAGATCCACCGCCTCCCCGCCGCGCACTTCTCCGACCACGAGCCGGTCCGGCCGCATCCGCAGCGCCTGCCGGACCAGGTCCCGCAGGGTCACCAGGCCCGCGCCCTCCTGGTTCGCCGGTCGCGCCTCCAGGCGCACCACGTGCGGATGGTCGGGCCGCAGTTCGGCCGAGTCCTCGGCGAGGACGATCCGCTCCCGCTCGCCGACCAGGCCGAGGAGCGTGGACAGGAGCGTCGTCTTGCCCGAGCCCGTCCCTCCGGAGATCAGGTACGAGACCCGGGCCTCGATCAGGGCGCGAAGGATCCGCTCCCCGCCGGGCGGGACGGTGCCCGCCCGGGTCAACTCCCCCACGGAGAAGGCCCGGGGCCGCACCACGCGCAGCGACAGGCACGTCGATCCGACGGCCACCGGCGGCAGTACCGCGTGCATCCGGGTCCCGTCCGGAAGCCGGGCGTCCACCCAGGGCCTGGCGTCGTCCAGGCGCCGTCCGGCGACCGCAGCGAGCCGCTGCGCCAGTCGACGTACGGCCGGAGCGTCCGGGAAGCGGACCCCGGTCAGTTCGAGGCCGGCGCCCCGGTCGACCCAGACCTGGTCGGGGCCCGAGACCAGCACATCGGTGACGGCGGGATCGGCGAGCAGCGGCTCCAGAGGTCCGGTGCCGACCAGTTCGCTGCGCAACGCCTCGGCCGTGCCCAGGACTTCCGTGTCCCCGAGCAGCCGGCCCTGCTCGCGCAGCGCCGCCGCGACCCTCGCCGGTGTCGGCTCGGCTCCGCTCTCGGCGAGGCGCTGCCGTACGGCCTCCAGGAGCCCCGCGCCGCCCGCGTGCGTCGTGGCGGTCATGAGACGGTCTCCGGCGCGAGCGCGCGCTCCCAGAACGCCGCGCAGAACCGGCCGAGGGGTCCGCGCGCCTCGCCGCCCGGCGGCGCCCCGCTGTCGAGCGCGGCCAGGAGGCCCGGATCGTGCGGGAGTTCTCCGGCGAGCGGCAGCCCCAGGGTGTCGGCGACCCACTGCTCGTCGATCCCCGGCGCGTACGGCCCGCGCACCACCGCCCGCAGGTCGGCGAGGACCTGGCCCGCGAGGGAGGCGACCCGGTGGGCCGCGGCGACGGCCCGCAACTCGCCCGGGACGACGAGGAGTCCGAGGTCCAGCTGGGCCAGCGCCTCGGTCACCGCCTCGTCGATCCGGCGGGGCAGGTCCACCACCACGATCCCGCCCCTCCTGCGCGCCGCCGCAAGCACCGCGCGCATGGCCTCGGCCGGAACGAGGACCGCGTCGCCCCGGTCCCAACTGAGCACCCGCAGCCCGCGCACCGAGGGCAGCGACTCCTCCAGTGCGCCACCGCCGACCCGCCCCTTGGAGGCGACGAAATCGGGCCACCGCCGGCCTTCGGCCCGCTCCCCGCCCAGCAGGACGTCGAGGCCGCCCCCGAGCGGGTCTCCGTCCACGAGCAGGGTGCGCCGCCCGGTCCTGGCGGCGGCCAGCGCGAGCGCGCAGGCCAGCGTGGAGGCCCCGGCTCCGCCGCGGCCGCCGATCACTCCGACGGTCAGGGCCTGCCGGCCCGCGCCCTCGGCCGCGTCGGCGATGCGGTCGACGAGCCAGCTCTCGGCGTCCGGCAGCCGCAGCACGCAGTCGGCGCCGATCTCGACCGCCCGCCGCCACACCTCGGGGTCGTCGGGAACGTCGGGGTCCCTGCCGACGAGGATCACCCCCTGCCTGCGCGCCGCCCCGCGGCAGCGGGCCGCGGCGTCGTCGCCGACCAGGACGAGCGGGGCGTCGGCCCAACTCGCGGGGCGCTCCGGCACCGTGTGGTGGACCTCGGGCTCGGCACCCGCCGCGGCGCAGAGCCGCAGCAGATCGTCGAGGAGCCCGAGGTCCTCGGTCACGATCAGCGGCCCGGCCGCACGACCGCCCCCGGCAGGCCCCGGCGGCCCCGCCGCCCTCGATGCCCAGGACGCCCGACGCACCCGCGCCGAAGCAGCCGAGGCGCCAACCGCCGCCGAAGCCCTCGCCGTTCCGAATGTCATGGTTCCCGCCACAGCACACGCCCCCTGTCGATGCGATCCCGTCCGCGCCCGTCGCACGGCCGAGATCGGTGATTCCTTCCGTCCGCGGAGTTCGCGGTCGGAATCACCGTGGCGCCATCCCGGAAATCGTGTGGATCTTGCTCAAAAACTGTGGATAACCCAGCCGATGTGAATATCCCCGTGCCCCATACCGGGGATGCCCGGAGAGCATCCCGACCACTACGCTGAGTGACGAAACGCGGGCATCAGGCCATCGCGGCCACCCGGCCGCGGAGAGGGGGAGAGATGAGGATCCGGCGAACGAAAACGCGTCCGGACATGCGACGACCCCCGCCGGGGGGGAGAGCGGGGGTCGTCTCTCCGGCCGACTCGGGGGGGGAGGAGCCGGACCGGGTTAGCACGGTCGCGAACGATCCGTGACTTCCATGGTGTACCCGAGAGCCTTCTCAGGCAAACCCACACGCCCGAGCGTACGCCGAATGGCGGCCACCTATGCTCGGCTCGTGGAAAACCACTCGATGCCGCGCACAGCCGCCTTCTTTGACCTGGACAAGACGGTCATTGCGAAGTCCTCGACGCTGACCTTCAGCAAGTCCTTCTACCAAGGCGGACTGATCAACCGCCGCGCCGTCCTGCGGACGGCCTACATCCAGTTCGTCTTCCTCGTGGGCGGCGCCGACCACGATCAGATGGAGCGGATGCGCGAATACCTTTCCGCGCTCTGCAAAGGATGGAACGTCGCGCAGGTCAAGGAGCTCGTCGCCGAGACCCTGCACGAGCTGATCGACCCGATCATCTACGACGAGGCGGCGTCCCTCATCGAGGAGCACCACGCCGCCGGCCGGGACGTCGTGATCGTCTCCACCTCGGGCGCCGAGGTGGTCGAGCCGATCGGCGAGATGCTCGGCGCCGACCGGGTCGTCGCCACGCGGATGGTCGTCGGCGACGACGGCTGCTTCACCGGTGAGGTGGAGTACTACGCCTATGGGCCCACCAAGGCGGAGGCGATCCGGGAGCTCGCCGAGTCGGAGGGGTACGACCTCTCACGCTGTTACGCGTACAGCGATTCGGCGACCGACGTACCGATGCTGGAGTCCGTGGGTCACCCCTACGCGGTCAATCCCGACCGGACGCTCCGCCGCGAGGCGACCGCCCGGGACTGGCCGATTCTCTCCTTCGAGAAGCCGGTCCGGCTCAAGCAACGGCTGCCGGGATTCCGGATGCCGCCGCGCCCGGCGCTCCTCGCGGTCGCCGCCGTGGGCGCGGCCGCCGCGACGGCCGGTCTCGTCTGGTACGCCAACCGGCGGCGGCACTCCGCCCTTGCCGATCGCTTTGCCCGGATTTGAGGCGAAAGTAAAGAACCTGGAGCCAGGACTTTCGCTTCCCACTCGACAGGAGTAGAAAGGAATCAGGCCCGCGAGACCTAGGACATCCGAGAGGATCACCTGTTGAGCAAGAAGGCCCCACGGACCACGCACAGAAGCTGAGCACCCACGCGACGTCGACCCGTCGATTACGGGCCAGCCGCACCAGGCGAAGGGCAAAGCAACCCCGCCTGATGGGCACATATCGAGGACGCTTGGTAACTCGGCAGACGTGCCAGCGGCGGTACCAGGACTGGTACCGCCGCAACCCTGTGTACGGGGCTTTTCAGACCATCGGACGGAACGCCGCCTCAGGCCGCGCCCCGCTGGAGCGCCTCGCAGACCGCCGTCGACTCCCGGACCCCCAGCTCCACGGCCCGCCCGCAGTGGGCGATCCAGGCGGCCATGCCCTCCGGAGTCCCCGACAAGTACCCCTCGAACGCGGCGACGTACGCCGCCCGCCCCTGCTCCGCGTGCCCGACCTCGGCCGGGCAGATCGCCTTGGGGTCGAGCCCGCTGCCGATGAGCACGATCCGCTCGGCGGTCCGGGCGATCAGCCCGTTGTACGAGGTGAAGGGCCGCAGCGCGAGCAGTTCGCCGTGCACGACGGCCGCCGTCACCAGCGCCGGGGCCGTACCGCCCGCGATGATCAGCTCACTGAGCCCGTCGAGCCGACCGGCCACCTCCGCCGGATCCGGCAGCGGCGCCTCGATCAGCGGCTCGTCGACCGCCTCACCGAGCTGCCGCGGCCTGCCGACCGAGTCGGCCAACCCCAGCCCCGCCCCGGACCCCGTCCCGAGCGCCGCGTCGCCGACCGCGACCAGGTGCAGCCGGGCGAGCACCCGCAGCGGGGACTGGCGCCAGATGGAGAGCAGCTGGCCCGCCTCGGCGCCGAGCCGCAGGGCCGCGCCGACCGTCCGCGCCTCGGCTTCACCACCGAAGTCGGTGCGCCGGCGGACCTCCTCGAGGGCCCAGTCGGCACCGGACAGAGCAGCCGAGCCGCGCGCCCCGCGCAGGGCGGCCTCGGAGGTGATCTCGTTGCTGCGGCGCCGCATCACGCGGTGCCCGTAGACCCGGTCGACGGCCTTGCGTACGGAGTCCACCGAGTCGGCGACGCCCGGCAGGGAGCCGAGGGCGGCCAGGGGGTCAGAGGCGTGCGTACTCATAAGTAGGGAGGCTACGCGCCCATGGCGCCCACCCCGGCCCGCCCCACGTTGGAGTGGTCTTCTTCACGGACCTTGACCACTCGACGCAATCATGACGCTACGCTTCGTGAACATGAAGATCGCTTTCGTAGGGAAGGGCGGCAGCGGCAAGACCACGCTGTCCTCGCTCTTCATTCGCCACCTGGCCGCCAATGAAGCCGCCGTCGTCGCCGTGGACGCCGACATCAACCAGCATCTCGGGGCCGCGCTCGGCCTCGACGAGGCCCAGGCGGCCGCGCTGCCCGCGATGGGCGCACATCTGCCGATGATCAAGGAGTACCTGCGGGGCGACAACCCGCGGATCGCCTCGGCGGACTCGATGATCAAGACGACCCCACCCGGTGAGGGTTCACGCCTGCTGCGGGTGCGCGAGGACAACCCGGTGTACGAGGCCTGCGCGCGGACCGTGCGCCTCGACGACGGTGACATCCGGCTGATGGCGACGGGCCCGTTCACCGAGTCGGACCTCGGAGTGGCCTGCTACCACTCCAAGGTGGGCGCGGTGGAGCTGTGCCTGAACCACCTGGTCGACGGGGTGGACGAGTACGTGGTCGTCGACATGACGGCCGGCTCGGACTCCTTCGCCTCGGGGATGTTCACCCGCTTCGACATGACGTTCCTGGTCGCCGAGCCGACCCGCAAGGGAGTGTCGGTCTACCGCCAGTACAAGGAGTACGCGCGGGACTTCGGGGTCGCCCTCAAGGTCGTCGGCAACAAGGTGCAGGGCCAGGACGACGTGGACTTCCTGCGCGATGAGGTGGGCGACGACCTGCTGGTGACGGTGGGCCACTCGGACTGGGTGCGCGGGATGGAGAAGGGCCGCCCGGCCCGCTTCGAACTCCTGGAGGCGGACAACCGGATGGCGCTCCAGGCCCTCCAGAACGCGGCGGACGACTCGTACGCCCATCGCGACTGGGAGCGGTACACGCGCCAGATGGTCCACTTCCACCTGCGGAACGCGGAGAGCTGGGGCAACGCCAAGACCGGGGTCGACCTGGCGGCGCAGATCGACCCCGGTTTCGTACTCGGCGAGGAACTGGCCGTCCCCCAGCCCAGCTGAGCGACGGCGCCCGAAGGGTTAGTTCTCGGCGGGCTTCCTCAGAGGCTCGGACCCGGCCAGCGGCTCCGACCCGGCCAGCGGTTCCGATCCCGCCAGGGGTGCCGACGGCTTCGCCGACGGGGCCAGCGGCTCCGACGGGGTCAGGGGCTGGGAGGCCAGGAAGGTCGCCCAGCCGCCCTGCGGGGCCTCGCCGACCTTCAGGGTCCGCATCTTCTCGATCACCGCCGGGTCCTGGGCGTCGAGCCAGTCCGCGAGCTGCCGGAAGGACACGCACTTCACGTCCTTCTGGACGCAGACCGTGGCGATGGTCTCCTCGATGGCGCGCATGTACGTGCCGCCGTTCCAGGACTCGAAGTGGTTGCCGATCACGACCGGCGCCCGGTTGCCGTGGTACGAGCGGTTGAAGGCCTGCACCAGGCCGTCCCGCATCTGGTTGCCCCAGTACGCGTGCTGGGACGGGTCGCCCTGCGTCCTGGTACCGGACTGGTTGACCATGAAGTTGTAGTCCATGGAGAGCGTCTGGAACGCGCGGCCGGGCATCGGGACCAGGTGCATCGACAGGTCCCACAGGCCGTGGTCCTTCTTGGGCCAGATCTGGTCGTTGACGCCACTGGTGTCGTAGCGGAAGCCCAGCTCGGCCGCGGCCTTCACGAAGTTGTCGCGGCCCTCCAGGCAGGGCGTGCGGGCGCCGACCAGTTCCTTGTCGTAGTCGAACGGCAGCGGCTGCTCGGTGGTCAGGCCGGAGTTCGTCTTCCAGTTCTTCACGAAGGACTTGGCCTGCTTGATCTCGCTCTTCCAGTCCTCGACCGACCAGGTGCCGACCCCGCTCTCGGGCCCGCAGAAGTGGCCGTTGAAGTGCGTGCCGACCTCGTTGCCCTCCTGCCAGGCGCCGCGCAGTTCGCGGACGGTGGCGCGGATGCCCTCGGTGTCGTTGAAGCCGATGTCCGAGCGGCCGACCGCGTGGCCCGGCGGGTCGTAGAGCGTGCGCTTGTCCTCTGGCAGCAGGTACACGCCGCTGAGGAAGTAGGTCATGGTCGCGTCGTACTTCTTGCCCACCTCACGAAAGTGGGAGAAGAGCTTCTGGCTGTCCTCGCCGGCGCCGTCCCAGGAGAACACCACGAACTGCGGGGGCTGCTGGCCCGGCTTCAGCTTCTCCCAGACGGGCTGGCGCGGCTGGGCACCGGTGAAGGCGGTGGAGCCGTCGCCGATCAGGCGCGGCGCGTTCGGCGCGGCGGCGGGGGCGGGCTTCTTCGCCCCGGGGGCGCCCTTCTCCTTCGGCGCCGACCCCGAGGGATCCGAGCAACCGGCGAGGCCGGTCATCAGGGCGACGGCGAGGGCGACGGCGCCGAGTGCCCTCCTGCGGACAGTGCGGACAGTGGTCCTTCTTCCGGCGGCTGACATCCGCCCACCTCTCCTCGGTTCCGTACAGGGTGCGAGCGGCGTCAACGTCGCACCACGGAAGCCGGAACGATGAAACGACAAGCGGAACGGTGACCGACTGTCACTCCAACCGGTGAATCATTGCCCTGTTTGCCCCGAAAATAATGCCGCAGTCTTTACTCTCCATTACGATCCATTTACCGAGCGTTGATAGTCACCGTCGGCGCCCGGTCATCCCGCCACTGCACGCCGTGACCCACGGCCGCGACCCCCACGTTCGTCCCGCACGAGCCGCGACCGCGCAGCCCCGGAGAAGACGGGAACACATGACTCTCTGCCCACCCCTTCGCCGTACCCACGACCAGCGACCGCACAGCCCGCCGGGCGGCGGCCCCGCGCGCCGCTTCCGCATCGCCGGCGCCGACGTGTCCGCCTCGATCGCCGTCTTCCTGATCGCGCTGCCGCTCTCCCTCGGTATCGCGCTCGCCACCGGAGCCCCGCTCCAGGCAGGCCTGGTGGCCGCCGCCGTCGGCGGCATCGTCGCCGGCCGGTTCGGCGGGTCGCCGCTCCAGGTCAGCGGCCCCGCCGCCGGCCTCACGGTGGTCACCGCCGAACTGATCCAGCGCTACGGCTGGCGCACCACCTGCGCCATCACCGTCCTCGCCGGGCTCGCCCAGATCGGCCTGTCCGCCCTGCGGGTGGCCCGCTCCGCCCTCGCGGTCTCCCCCGCGATCGTGCACGGCATGCTCGCCGGCATCGGTGTGACCATCGCCCTCGCGCAGCTCCACATCGTGCTCGGCGGCACCCCGCAGAGCTCCGCCGTGGACAACGCCCTCGGCCTGCCTGCCCAGTTGACCCATGTGCACCCGGCCGCGTTCGTGATCAGCGCCCTCACCGTGGGCCTGCTCCTGCTGTGGCCGCGCCTGCCCGGCCGTACGGGAAAGCTGCTGCGGAAGGTCCCGGCCGCCCTCGCCGCCGTGGCCGCCGCGACGGCCGTCGCCGCGCTCGCCGGGCTCGCCGTCCCGCGCGTGGACCTGCCGTCCTGGAGCAGCCACGCCCTGCCCGGGCTGCCGGAGGGCCCCGTCCTCGGCATCGCGGCGGGCGTCCTCACCATCACGCTGGTCACCAGCGTGCAGTCGCTGCTCTCGGCCGTCGCCGTGGACAAGCTGGTGGCCGCCCGCGCGGACCACGGCCACGGCGTGCCCCGGTCCCGGCTCGACCGCGAACTGGCGGGCCAGGGCGCCGCGAACGTCGTCTCGGGCGCCCTCGGCGGACTCCCGGTCGCCGGAGTCGCGGTCCGCAGCGTCGCCAACGTCTCCGCGGGCGCCGTGAGCCGTAACTCCACGATGCTGCACGGCCTGTGGATCGTCCTGGCCGCGCTCTTCCTCGTGCCCGTCCTCGACCTGATCCCGCTGCCCGCGCTCGCCGCGCTCGTCATGGTCGTCGGGATCCAGATGGTCAGCATCACCCACATCCGCAGCGTCACCCGGCACCGCGAGGTCCTCGTGTACGCCGTGACGCTCAGCGGGGTCGTCCTCGTCGGGATCCTCGAGGGCGTCGCGCTCGGGATCGCGGTGGCCACCGGCGTCGCCATGCACCGCCTCACCAAGACCCGCATCACCCGCGAGGAGCGGGACGGCCGCCACCTGGTGCGCATCCGCGGGCAGTTGACCTTCCTCGCCGTTCCCCGGCTGAGCCGGGCCCTGCACCAACTACCCCAAGGAGCTCGGGTGGTCGTCGAACTGGACGGGTCCTTCATGGACCACGCGGCGTACGAGACCCTGCACGACTGGCAGGCGAGCCAGGTGCGCCACGGCGGCAAGGTCGAGGTGACCGGCCCGTCCGGCGCCCGGATCGCCGAGCCCGACACGACCTCCCACGCCTGCTGCCGCCCCTGGACCCCCTGGCGCAACCACTGCGGCGAGCACCACCACCCCACCCAGGAGACCCACCGGACGACGGGCCGGCGACCGACGGCCGACCACCGGCCCGAGACGGGCCGCCGGCCGGCGACCGCGCACCAACTGGCGAGCGGCATCGGCAAGTTCCAGCGCAACACCGCGCCACTCGTGCGCGACGAGCTCGCCCGCCTGGCCCGCGAGGGCCAGCGCCCCTCGCAGCTCTTCCTCACCTGCGCCGACTCCCGCCTGGTGACGAGCATGATCACTTCCAGCGGACCTGGCGACCTCTTCACCGTACGGAACGTGGGCAATCTCGTTCCACTGCCCGGCGAGGAGAGCGGCGACGACTCGGTGGCGGCGGCGATCGAGTACGCGGTGGAGGTGCTGCGGGTCCAGTCGATCACCGTCTGCGGACACTCCGGCTGCGGCGCCATGCAGGCCCTCATGAACAGTGCGCCGGACGCCCCGCAGACCCCGCTGCGGCGCTGGCTGCGCCACGGGACGCCCAGCCTGGAGCGGATGGCCAGCCGCAGCCACGCCTGGGCCCGGATCTCGGGGCGGCTGCCGGCCGACGCGGTGGAGCAGCTCTGTCTGACCAATGTGGTCCAGCAGTTGGAGCACCTGCGGGCGTACGAGTCGGTGGCGCGGCGGCTCGCCGAGGGCACGCTGACGCTGCACGGGATGTACTTCCACGTCGGCGAGGCCCAGGCGTACCTGCTGGCCGAACCGGACGAGCAGCACCGCTACGAGGACGTCTTCGACCAGGTCGCGCCTTCGGGGCCGACCGAGGACCGGCTCGCGCCCGCGGGGCCGACGGAAGACCCGCTCGCACCCGCGGGTCCGGCGGCGCAGGACCTGACAGAGGCCCACGCGTCCTGAACCGTCCCGCCCGCGCGTCCGTGAGACTGGGTGGCCCCTTCGTCCTACCGCTCGGGACGGAGGGGCCACCGCGCATCCCGCCACCGCGCACCCCGTCGACTCACAGGTCTAAACCAATTGCCTGGAGGCTCTTGTCACCCGGCCCTCTGACTGATGAGCTATGACGCGGGACACATAGGCACATAGGACGCCCTGGGAAAGGGAGATGTCGTGAGCAACGAAAGCCTGGCCAACCTGCTCAAGGAGGAGCGGCGGTTCGCGCCGCCCGCCGAGCTGGCCGCGCACGCCAACGTGACGGCGGAGGCCTACGAGCAGGCCGCGGCGGACAGGCTTGGCTTCTGGGCCGAGCAGGCGAAGCGCCTCACCTGGGCCACCGAGCCGACCGAGACCCTCGACTGGTCGAACCCGCCGTTCGCCAAGTGGTTCGCCGACGGCGCGCTCAACGTGGCGTACAACTGCGTGGACCGCCATGTCGAGGCCGGCAACGGCGACCGGGTCGCCATCCACTTCGAGGGCGAGCCCGGCGACGGCCGCACCCTCACCTACGCCCAGCTCAAGGACGAGGTCTCGCGGGCGGCCAACGCCCTGACCGAGCTGGGCGTCACCGCGGGCGACCGGGTCGCGATCTACCTGCCGATGATCCCCGAGGCCGTCGTCTCCATGCTGGCCTGCGCCCGCATCGGCGCCGCGCACTCCGTGGTCTTCGGCGGCTTCTCGGCCGACGCCATCGCCACCCGGGTCGAGGACGCCGACGCCAAGCTGGTGATCACCGCCGACGGCGGCTACCGCCGCGGCAAGCCGAGCGCCCTGAAGCCCGCCGTCGACGAGGCCCTCACCCGTACCGACAAGGTGGCCAGCGTCCTCGTCGTCCGCCGTACGGGCCAGGACGTCGCCTGGACCGAGGGCCGGGACGTGTGGTGGCACGACATCGTCGGCCGCCAGTCCACGGAGCACACTCCCGAGGCGTTCCCGGCCGAGCACCCGCTCTTCATCCTCTACACCTCCGGGACGACGGGTAAGCCCAAGGGCATCCTGCACACCTCCGGCGGCTACCTGACCCAGGCGGCCTACACCCACCACGCCGTCTTCGACCTCAAGCCGGAGACCGACGTCTACTGGTGCACCGCCGACATCGGCTGGGTCACCGGGCACTCGTACATCACGTACGGCCCGCTGGCCAACGGTGCGACGCAGGTCATGTACGAGGGCACCCCGGACACCCCGCACCAGGGCCGGTTCTGGGAGATCGTCCAGAAGTACGGCGTCACGATCCTCTACACGGCGCCCACCGCGATCCGTACGTTCATGAAGTGGGGCGACGACATCCCCGCCAAGTTCGACCTGACGAGCCTGCGCGTGCTCGGCTCGGTCGGCGAGCCGATCAACCCCGAGGCGTGGGTCTGGTACCGCGAGCACATCGGCGCCGGGAAGACCCCGATCGTGGACACCTGGTGGCAGACCGAGACCGGCGCGATGATGATCTCGCCGCTGCCCGGCGTCACCGAGACCAAGCCGGGCTCCGCCCAGCGCCCGCTCCCCGGCATCTCCGCGACCGTCGTCGACGACGACGCCAACGAGGTCCCGAACGGGGGCGGCGGCTACCTGGTCCTGACCGAGCCGTGGCCGTCGATGCTCCGCACGATCTGGGGCGACGACCAGCGGTTCCTCGACACGTACTGGTCGCGCTTCGAGGGCAAGTACTTCGCCGGCGACGGCGCGAAGAAGGACGAGGACGGCGACATCTGGCTGCTCGGCCGGGTCGACGACGTCATGCTCGTCTCCGGGCACAACATCTCCACCACCGAGGTCGAGTCGGCGCTCGTCTCGCACCCGTCCGTCGCCGAGGCGGCGGTCGTCGGCGCCGCCGACGAGACGACCGGTCAGGCGATCGTGGCCTTCGTGATCCTGCGCGGTACGGCGAGCGAGGACGAGGGCCTCGTCGCGGAGCTGCGCAACCACGTCGGTACGACGCTCGGCCCGATCGCCAAGCCGAAGCGGATCCTGCCGGTGGCCGAGCTGCCGAAGACCCGGTCCGGCAAGATCATGCGGCGGCTGCTGCGGGACGTGGCGGAGAACCGGGAGCTCGGCGATGTGACGACGCTCACAGATTCGTCCGTCATGGACCTCATCCAGACGAAGCTGCCGAGCGCGGCCAGCGAGGACTGAGCCCCCACAACTCAGGCTCCGGAAAGGGCGCCCACTCCAGGCCACCTGGAGTGGGCGCCCTTTTTGTCCACAACGAGCCGGAATACCGACTTCTACTTAAAGTGAAGATCACCGGACACAACCCCCGCTCGTTAGGTAAAGTAAAGATCGCGTCAGAGACGCGACAGAAAAACCTAGGTGCGCCGGGAAGTCTGGTCGGCATGTGCTTCGCCCTGCCTACCGACCGGAGGTCACCCACCGTGCCCGCGCCCGCACCCACCCCTACCGACCGTAAGTTCCTCGGCCGCCTGTCGCTGCCCGAGCGACGGTTCGTGGCCGACGCGTTGCGCGCCGAGACCGTCGGTGGTGTGCTCCTGCTCGTGGCCGCCGTCGCCGCCATCGTCTGGGCGAACACCGGCCTCAGCGAAAGCTACGAAACGGTACGGAACTACCACATAGGCCCGGCCGCGCTCGGCCTGGACCTCTCGATCCAGCACTGGGCGGCCGACGGCCTCCTCGCGATCTTCTTCTTCGTCGCCGGTATCGAGCTCAAGCGTGAGCTGGTCGCGGGCGAGCTGCGCGACCGCAAGGCCGCCGCGCTCCCCGTCATCGCCGCCATCTGCGGCATGGCGGTACCGGCCCTCGTCTACATGCTGACCAACGTCATCGGCGGCGGCTCCACGCAGGGCTGGGCCGTGCCCACGGCCACGGACATCGCGTTCGCCCTCGCGGTCCTCGCCGTCATCGGCACCTCGCTGCCGTCGGCGCTCCGCGCGTTCCTGCTCACGCTCGCCGTCGTCGACGACCTCTTCGCGATCCTGATCATCGCCGTCTTCTTCACCAGCGACCTGAACTTCGCAGCGCTCGGCGGCGCCTTCATCGGCCTCGGCGTCTTCTGGCTGCTGCTGCGCAAGGGCGTCCGCGGCTGGTACATCTACGTCCCGCTCGCCCTGGTCATCTGGGGCCTGATGTACAACAGCGGCATTCACGCCACCATCGCCGGTGTCGCGATGGGCCTGATGCTGCGCTGCACCAAGCACGAGGGCGAGGAGAACTCCCCCGGCGAGCACATCGAGCACCTGGTCCGGCCGGTCTCCGCGGGCATCGCGGTGCCGCTGTTCGCGCTGTTCTCGGCGGGCGTCACCATCACCGGCAAGACCCTCTCCGAGGTCTCCACGAACCCGGTCACCCTCGGTGTGATCCTCGGGCTCGTCGTCGGCAAGACCGTCGGCATCTTCGGCGGCACCTGGCTCGCGGCCCGCTTCACCAAGGCGGAGCTCAACAGCGACCTGGCCTGGCCGGACGTCTTCGCCGTCGCCTCCCTCGCCGGTATCGGCTTCACCGTCTCGCTCCTCATCGGCGAGCTGGCCTTCGAGGGCGACGCGGCGCTGACCGAGGAGGTCAAGGCCGCCGTCCTGATCGGCTCGCTCACGGCGGCCATCCTCGCCACCATTCTGCTCAAGCTGCGCGTCCGCAAGTACGAGGCGCTGATGGCGGAGGAGGAGCGCGACGAGGACGAGGACGGCATCCCGGACATCTACGAGCAGGACAACCCCGAGTACCACCTCCGGATGGCCGCGATCTACGAGCGGAAGGCCGCCGAGCACCGGCAGCTCGCACAACTGGCGGCGGGGGCATCGAGCGACGACGGCGACAGTCCGGCATGATCTGAGGTCGGACCGTAGAAGAGAAGAGGGAGCAGCGATGAGCGACCCGGTCAACGGAGCCGAGCGCAGCCTCGGGCAGCTGGTCGCCTCGGCGACCGCCGAGATGTCCGCGCTGGTGCACGACGAGATCGCCCTGGCCAAGGCGGAGATCCGGCAGGACGTCAAGCGGGGCGTCATCGGCGGCGCGGCCGGAGCGACGGCCGCCACGGTGCTCCTCTTCTCGCTGCCGATGCTGAGCTTCGCGCTCGCGTACGGCATCAACGCATGGACCGGCGGCCACAACGGCGACGGCGGGTGGAACCTCGCCTGGTGCTTCCTGCTCTCCTTCGCGGCGAACGTGCTGCTCGCGGGGCTGCTCGGGCTGATCGCCTACGCCAAGTTCAAGAAGGTCAAGCCGCCGGAGAAGTCCATCGCCTCGGCCAAGCAGACCGCCGCGATCCTGCAGAACGCCAAGCCGCACCCCCGCCCCGAACAGGTGGCGCTGCCCGCCGCGGTCCAGGAGAAGGTCGCGGCTGTGGGACGCTCGTCCACATGACCGTCCCTGAGAGCAGCAACGGCAGCGGCCCCGTCGGCAGCCCCGTCCGGATCGACGGTCCGTGGACCCACCGCGATGTGGCCGCCAACGGCGCGCGCTTCCACATCGCCGAGATGGGCGACGGACCGCTGGTCCTGCTGCTGCACGGCTTCCCGCAGTTCTGGTGGACCTGGCGCCACCAGCTGCCCGCTCTCGCCGACGCGGGCTTCCGGGCCGTGGCCATGGACCTGCGGGGCGTCGGCGGCAGCGACCGTACGCCCCGGGGTTACGACCCCGCCAACCTGGCGCTCGACATCACCGGCGTCATCCGCTCCCTCGGCGAGCCGGACGCGGCCCTGGTCGGCCACGACCTGGGCGGCTACCTCGCCTGGACGGCGGCGGTCATGCGGCCGAAGCTGGTGCGCCGGCTCGCGGTCTCCTCGATGCCGCACCCGCGCCGCTGGCGCTCGGCGATGCTGTCGGACTTCTCGCAGTCCCGCGCCGGATCGTACGTGTGGGGCTTCCAGCGCCCGTGGCTGCCGGAGCGTCAACTCGTCGCGGACGAGGCGGCCCTGGTGGGGCGGCTGATCGAGGACTGGTCGGGCCCCGGTCTGCCGGACGAGGAGGCGGTCGCGGTGTACCGGCGGGCGATCTGCATCCCGTCGACGGCGCACTGCTCGATCGAGCCGTACCGGTGGATGGTGCGGTCCCTGGCCCGCCCGGACGGCATCCAGTTCAACCGGCGCATGAAGCGCCCCGTGCGGGTGCCCACGCTGCATCTGCACGGCTCCATGGACCCGGTGATGCGGACGCGCAGCGCGGCCGGCTCGGGCCAGTACGTGGAGGCGCCGTACCGCTGGCGGCTCTTCGACGGTCTCGGGCACTTCCCCCACGAGGAGGACCCGGTGGCGTTCTCCACGGAGCTCATCAACTGGCTCAAGGACCCCGAGCCCGACCGCTGACGCCCCGGCTGACACACCGTCGGCGTACTTCCGTTCTACGAACGGCCATGTGCCCGGCGCATACTCCAATTGGCGGGCCCCGGGGCGGTTACCGACCTTGGGCCACGGGCAGACGTCGGGGTATGGGCTGGACGCACGACTTCGGTGACACAGCACGCAACCGCCGCTCGGCCGCTGGGCCGGGCTCCCACGAGAGGAGCGGCCCACAGGAACAGGGCCGTTCGCATCCCGTGCAGGAAATCGGGATCCCGCGCATCCTGCGCCGCCGGGCCCGCTGGGTCTCGGCGCGGCTCAGGCACACCCGGGACTGAGCCCGGGCGTACCCTCCGTCCTTCTCGCCACGACGCCCGGGGCCAGGCCCTACAGCGCGCATCCCTGGCTGTCGACCTGCTGGGTCGCCGCGCGGCCCTGGACGATGTCCTCGCGGATCTCGTCGACCGTCAGGGCGTAGCCGGTGTTCTTGTCGTCGAGGGAGCGGGCGAAGATCACCCCGGACACCTTGCCGTCCTCGGTGAGCAGCGGGCCGCCGGAGTTGCCCTGACGGACCGTCGCGTACAGGGAGTACACGTCCCTGCGCACCTCACCGCGGTGGTAGATGTCCGGGCCCTGGGCGTTGATACGGCCCCGGACGCGCGCCGAGCGGACGTCGTACGAGCCGTTCTCCGGGAAGCCCGCGACAATCGCGCTGTCGCCGCTGCGGGCGTCCTTCTCGGTGAACTGGAGCGGCTTGACGTTCAGGTTCGGCACGTCCAGTACGGCGATGTCGCGCTGCCAGTCGTAGAGGACGACCTTCGCGTCGTACAGCTTGCCCTCGCCGCCGATCTGGACGGTCGGCTCGTCGACGCCGCCGACCACGTGGGCGTTGGTCATGACCCGGCGCTCGTCGAAGACGAAGCCGGTGCCTTCGAGGACCTTGCCGCAACTCGGGGCCGTACCGACGACCTTGACGATGGCCCGCTTGGCCTCGGCGGCGACCGGGCTGCCGGCGAGCGCCGGGTCCGGCGGGCGGACCGCGGTGATGGGCTCGTTGGCGAACGGGCTGAAGACCTGCGGGAAGCCGTTCTGGGCGAGCGTCGAGGTGAAGTTGGTGAACCAGGTGGACGCCTGATCGGGCATCACCTGCTCCACCCCGAGCAGCACCTTGGAGCTGCGGACCTCCTTGCCCAGCGTGGGCATCGAGGTGCCGGCGAGGGCGGAGCCGAGCAGCCAGGCCACGAGGAGCATGGCGACCACGTTGACCAGGGCGCCGCCGGTGGCGTCCAGGGCGCGCGCCGGTGACCAGACGATGTGGCGGCGCAGCTTGTTCCCCAGGTGGGTGGTGAAGGCCTGGCCGACCGAGGCGCAGACGATCACCACGACCACGAAGACGACGGTCGCCGTGGTCGAGACCTCGGAGTTGTCCGTCAGCTGGTCCCAGATGATCGGGAGCAGCAGAACGGCGACGAGGCCGCCGCCCAGGAAGCCGATGACCGACAGGATGCCGACCACGAAGCCCTGGCGGTAGCCGATGATCGCGAACCATACGGCGGCGAGCAGCAGCAGGATGTCCAGCACGTTCACCGTCAATAGCCTCGCAGTTTCGTCTTCGGTCGCCCCGGCCCCGGGTCGGTCCGTTCCTGGGTCAGCCTGTCATGAGCGCCAGTCGAGCGGGACCTGCTTCGCCCGGTCCCACGGTCGCTCCCAGTCGGCGAAGTGCAGGAGCCGGTCGATCACACCGGCCGTAAAACCCCAGACCAGGGCAGACGCGACGAGGAATGCGGGGCCCGCGTGGCCGCTGGGGTGGACGGCGGTGGCGCGGTTGGCGGGGTCCGTGAGATCCGCCACGGGCACGGTGAAGACCCGGGCGGTCTCGGCGGGGTCGACGACCCCGACCGGGCTGGGGGTGCGCCACCAGCCGAGGACCGGGGTGACGACGAAGCCGCTGACCGGGATGTAGAGCTGGGGCAGGACGCCGAAGAGCTGGACGCCGGAGGGGTCGAGTCCGGTCTCCTCCTCGGCCTCGCGCAGGGCGGCCCGCAGCAGGCCTCCGTCGGCCGGGTCGCCGTCCTCGGGGTCCAGGGCGCCGCCGGGGAAGGAGGGCTGGCCGGCGTGCGAGCGGAGCGAGCCCGAGCGCTCCATGAGCAGCAGCTCGGGGCCGCGCTCGCCCTCGCCGAAGAGGATGAGGACGGCGGACTGCCGTCCTGCGCCGCTCGCGGGCGGCAGGAAGCGGCTGAGCTGCTCGGGCTGGACGCCGCGCGCGGCCCGGTCGACGGGGGCGAGCCAGTCGGGCAGCCCGTCCCGGCGCACGAGCCCGCCACTGCCGACACCGCGCGGCATGCCGTCGGCCGCCGGCTTCGGCCTTGGCGCCGGCCCTCGCGTCGACGCCGGCTTCGGCGTCGCCGCGGGCAGCAGCCCGTTCGTCGTCCCGCTTTCCCGTTCCGTCGCTGCTTCCGTCTCTCGGTCCGTCTCCCGGTCCGTCTCTTCGTCCGTGCGCGTCATAGGCAGGCACCCCCGTGATTCACAACGCGATCCGTGCGTGGGTTCGTTCCCCCGGGCCAGGGCTCACTCGGCCCCCGGCGCCACTCCCGGGGCGGGGGCGGCCGGGCGGCCGGGGTAGTCCGGCGGCGGGTTGAGGCGCTGGCCCGGATAGCCGCCCTTCTCGTACTTCAGGAGCTTCTTCGCCTTCTCCGGGTCCGTCTCGCCCTCTCCGTACGCCGGGCAGAGCGGGGCGATCGGGCAGGCGCCGCAGGCGGGCTTGCGGGCGTGGCAGATGCGGCGGCCGTGGAAGATCACCCGGTGCGAGAGCATCGTCCACTCGCTCTTCGGGAAGATCTCCGCGACCTCGGCCTCGATCTTGACCGGGTCGTCGCTCTCGGTCCACTTCCAGCGGCGGGCGAGGCGCATGAAGTGGGTGTCGACGGTGATCCCGGGCACCCCGAAGGCGTTGCCGAGGACGACGAAGGCGGTCTTGCGGCCCACGCCCGGCAGCTTGACCAGGTCGTCGAGGCGGCCGGGGACCTCGCCGCCGAAGTCGTCCCTGAGGGCGGCCGCGAGGCCCATGATCGACTTGGTCTTGGCGCGGAAGAACCCGGTGGGCCGGATCAGCTCCTCGACCTCCTCCGGGACGGCGGCCGCCAGGTCCTCGGGCGTCGGGTAGGCGGCGAAGAGCGCGGGGGTGGTCTGGTTGACCCGCAGGTCGGTGGTCTGGGCGGAGAGGACCGTGGCGACGAGCAGTTCGAAGGGGTTCCGGAAGTCCAGTTCGGGGTGGGCGTACGGATAGACCTCGGCCAGCTCCCGGTTGATCTTCCGGGCTCTGCGGACCATCCCGAGCCGGGATTCCGCTTTCGCCGCCTTGGGAGTGGTCTTGGGGGTGGCCTTGGGGGCGGTCTTCGCACCCGCCTTCGGGCCCGCCTTGGGGCTCGTCCTGGCCGCGGTTTTCGCCGTCTTCGGCGCGGGCTTCGCGGTCTTCTGGGCAGCCTTCGCCGTACGTTTCGCGGCATTTGTCCGCTTCGACGCACCCTGTTCGCCCACAGCGGAATTACCCTTCGCGGACACTCTTCCAGCCCCCTTGGCCTGCGCTCTCACCGGCGAGTTGGACACCCGGCCAGCCTAAGGGCCGACACTGACATCCGCCCCGGGCACGGCCGATGAGGACCCAATCGGGGCCCTGACGTACGGACGGGCGGTTCGGTACGTCAAACTTGTTGTGATTGATCGCACTGTTTTGTGCGTCCGGCATCATGGGATCAAGGTCCCCTGAGCAGGTCGACATAGGAGAGAACTCGTGGACGACGTTCTGCGGCGCGCCCCGCTCTTCGCGGCGCTCGATGACGAGCAGGCCGCGGAGCTGCGCGCCTCGATGAGTGAAGCGACGCTCGCCCGTGGCGACGCGCTGTTCCACGAGGGAGACCCCGGCGACCGCCTGTACGTGGTCACCGAGGGCAAGGTGAAGCTGCACCGCACCTCGCCCGACGGCCGCGAGAACATGCTGGCCGTCCTCGGCCCCGGCGAGCTGATCGGTGAGCTCTCGCTCTTCGACCCGGGCCCGCGCACCGCCACCGCGACCGCGCTGACCGAGGTCAAGCTGCTCGGCCTCGGCCACGGCGACCTCCAGCCCTGGCTGAACGCCCGCCCCGAGGTGGCCACCGCGCTGCTGCGCGCGGTCGCACGCCGGCTGCGCAAGACCAACGACCAGATGTCCGACCTGGTCTTCTCCGACGTGCCGGGCCGTGTCGCCCGCGCGCTCCTCGACCTGTCGCGCCGCTTCGGCGTGCAGTCGGAGGAGGGCATCCACGTCGTCCACGACCTCACCCAGGAGGAGCTGGCCCAGCTGGTCGGCGCCTCCCGCGAGACGGTCAACAAGGCCCTCGCGGACTTCGCCCAGCGCGGCTGGCTGCGCCTTGAGGCCCGCGCCGTGATCCTGCTGGACGTGGAGCGCCTCGCGAAGCGCTCGCGCTGAGCACCGCACCGCGCCGCAATCGCAACGAGGAAGGCCGCCCGGTCGTCGACCGGGCGGCCTTCCTCGTACGCGTGCCGACGACTACCGCTTCGAACCGTCCACGATCACCGGGGTCCCCGTGCCGCCGCTGCCGCACGGAACGGCGTAGACCGGGTTCTTCGCGGCGGCCTCCTTGTAGGCCTCGATGCACTGGTTCGCCAGGACCTTGTCGGTCAGCGAGTCGTTGAGGATCTTGTTGGCGCGGGCGATGCCCTCGGCCTCGATACGGCGCCGGTCGGACTCGGCCTTGGCCGTGCGGGCCGCCTCGGTGGCGCGCTCGGTCGCCTGCTGCTGCTGGATCTTGCGGTCGATCTGGGTCTGCAGGGCCGCCGAGGGCTTCACGTTGCGCAGGTTGACGGCGGTGACGTCGATGCCGCGCGGGGCGAGGCGCTCCTTGATGAGCGTGCCGATCTCGGCGTTGATCTTCTCGCGATCGCTCGCGTAGCCCTGCTCGCTCGTGTAGCGGGCGAAGACGTTGCGGACGATCTCCCGGCTGTCCGGGTAGACGAGCCGCGTCTGGATCGACTCCTCGCTGCCCGCGAGGCGGTACAGCTCGACGGCCTTGGTGGGCGTGACCGCCCACTTCACGGTCACCTCGACCTCCATGACGCCACCCTGCGAGGAGCGGACCTCGACGACGTCCTTGTCGGAGAGGTTGAGGTCGACCGGGCGGGTCGAGAAGGTCGTGACGTCCGTGAACGGCGACTTGACGTGCATGCCCGAGGTCATCGGCTGGCCCACCTTGCCGAAGGCGACCGGGACACCGACCTCGTACGCGCTGACGACGTACGTCATGGAGGCGATCAGCGAGAAGGCGCCGGCGAGGACCGCGCCGAGCGCGCCGAGCTTCAGCCCCTTCGAGCCGTTGGACCTACTGACGAAGAAGAGCACGACCGCTGCGACGAGCAGCAGAATCGATATGACGAACACGGGCTTTCCCCCCGAGAGCTACGACCACAAGTAAACGGAGCGTAAAGCACGCCCCGTGCGCCGCGCGCCCCCGGGTGGGAAGTGGTGGGGAGGTGGTGCGAGGGTCAGATCAGGCCGTGCTCCCGCAGGTACTCCAGCTGCGCCCGGACGGAGAGTTCGGCGGCCGGCCACAGCGAGCGGTCCACGTCCGCGTACACATGGGCGACGACCTCCGACGGCGTCTTGTGGCCGTTCTCGACGGCCGTCTCCACCTGCGCGAGCCGGCCCGCGCGGTGCGCCAGATAGAACTCCACCGCGCCCTGGGCGTCCTCCAGGACCGGCCCGTGGCCCGGCAGCACGGTGTGGACCCCGTCGTCGACGGTGAGCGAGCGCAGCCGGCGCAGCGAGTCCAGATAGTCGCCGAGCCGCCCGTCGGGGTGGGCGACGATCGTCGTGCCACGCCCCAGGATCGTGTCGCCCGTCAGGACGGCCCGGTCGGCGGGGAGATGGAAGGAGAGCGAGTCCGAGGTGTGGCCCGGCGTCGGCACCACCCGCAGCTCCAGGCCGCCGACCGTGATGACGTCCCCCGCGCCAAGCCCCTCGTCGCCGAGGCGCAGCGCCGGGTCCAGGGCCCGTACCCGGGTCCCGGTCAGCTCGGCGAACCGGCCGGCGCCCTCGGCGTGGTCGGGGTGGCCGTGGGTGAGGAGGGTGAGCGCGACGCGCTTGCCCAGCTTCTCGGCGGTGGCGACGACGTTGCGCAGGTGGCCGTCGTCGAGCGGCCCGGGGTCGATGACGACGGCCAGGTCGGAGTCGGGCTCGGAGACGATCCAGGTGTTGGTGCCGTCCAGGGTCATCGCGGACGGATTCGGCGCGAGGACGTTGACGGTACGGGCGGTCGCCGGCCCGGAGACGACCGCGCCCCGGGGCTGCCCGGGCAGCGAACCGGCGGCGGTCATCGCGGACCCCCGTGCGCCGCGTCCCCGCCCGTCGGGATGTGCTTGGTGAACTCGTCGTGGCCCGGCCAGCTCAGGATCAGCTCGTCGCCTTCGAGACGCGCCTGCGCCAGTACGGGGGTCAGGTCCTGGTCCTTGGCCGCGGCCAGCGCCTCTGCGGCCGTACCGAAGCGCTCCAGGCCCCGCAGGGTGGAGATCGTCGGCGGCATCATCGTCAGCTCGCCCCGGTCGTAGCCGGCCGCCCCCTCCGCCGGGCGGATCCAGACCGTGCGGTCCGCCTCGGTCGAGACGTCGCGGGTGCGCTGACCGGCCGGAAGGACGGCCACGAAGAACCAGGTGTCGTACCGCCGGGACTCGAACTCCGGCGTGATCCACCGCGCCCACGCGCCGAGCAGGTCCGAACGCAGCACGAGCCCGCGCCGGTCGAGGAAGTCGGCGAAGGACAGCTCGCGGGCGACCAGCGCCTCCCGGTCCTTCTCCCAGTCCGCCCCCGTGGTGTCGTCGACCACGGTGTCGGCGGTCCCGCCGGCGAGCAGCACGCCCGCCTCCTCGAAGGTCTCGCGCACGGCCGCGCAGACGATCGCCTGCGCCTCCTGCGTACCCGGGACGCCGAGTCGCTCGGCCCAGCTCTCCAGGGAGGGGCCGGCCCAGCGCACCGGGTGCTCGTCACGCGGATCGACACCGCCGCCGGGATACGCGTACGCACCGCCCGCGAAGGCCATGGAGGTGCGCCGCCGCAGCATGTGGACGTGCGGCCCCTCGGCGGCGTCGCGCAGCAGCAGGACGGTCGCCGCCCGCCTGGGGGCCGCGGGCGTGAGCTCGCCCGCCGCCAGGGCGCGGATGCGGTCGGGCCATTCCGGTGGGTACCACTGACCATTCGGCATGGCCGGATGGTATGCGCAACTACCGTGATGCACGAGAGCCGATTCCCCCTGGACGGGAGAACCGGCTCTCATCGAAAGGATCGGCTGTCAGGCCTCGACGAGCTCCACCTGGACCTCGACCTCGACCGGGGCGTCGAGCGGGAGCACGGCCACGCCGACCGCGCTGCGCGCGTGCACGCCCTTGTCGCCGAGGACCGCGCCGAGCAGCTCGCTGGCGCCGTTGATGACGCCGGGCTGGCCGGTGAAGTCGGCGGCCGAGGCGACGAAGCCGACGACCTTCACGACCCGCTTGATCCGGTCCAGGTCACCGGCGACCGACTTCACGGCCGCGAGGGCGTTCAGCGCGCAGGTGGCCGCGAGCTGCTTGGCCTCCTCGGCGGTGATCTCGGCGCCGACCTTGCCGGCGGCCAGGAGCTTGCCCTGCACCATCGGGAGCTGGCCCGAGGTGTAGACGTACACGCCCGACTGCACGGCCGGCTGGTAGGCGGCCAGCGGAGGCACGACCTCCGGCAGGGTCAGGCCCAGTTCGGCGAGCTTCGCCTCGACGCTGCCGGCGCCGTTCGCGGCGCCGCTCATCAGGCCTTCTCCCGCTTCAGGTAGGCCACGAGCTGCTCGGGGTTGTTCGGGCCGGGAACGACCTGGACGAGCTCCCACCCGTCCTCGCCCCAGGTGTCCAGAATCTGCTTCGTCGCGTGCACGAGAAGGGGCACGGTCGCGTATTCCCACTTGGTCATGGAGCCGACTGTATCCGCTGCCACAGGCAGCCTCCTGCTTAGGCGAGCGCTCCAGTGGTTAGGCTCGAAGGCGTGAGCAGGCTCCAGGTCGTCAGCGGCAAGGGTGGTACCGGTAAGACGACGGTCGCCGCCGCCCTCGCGCTCGCCCTCGCGACGGAGGGCAAGCGGACTCTCCTCGTGGAGGTCGAAGGCAGACAGGGCATCGCACAGCTCTTCGAGACGGAGGCGCTTCCGTACGAGGAGCGCAAGATCGCCGTCGCCCCGGGCGGTGGTGAGGTCTTCGCGCTGGCCATCGACGCCGAGCGCGCGCTCCTCGACTACCTCCAGATGTTCTACAAGCTGGGCACCGCGGGCCGGGCCCTGAAGAAGCTCGGCGCGATCGACTTCGCGACGACGATCGCGCCCGGCGTACGGGACGTGCTGCTGACCGGCAAGGCCTGCGAGGCGGTCCGCCGGCGCGAGAAGAACAACGGCTACACCTACGACCACGTCATCATGGACGCGCCCCCGACGGGCCGGATCACCCGCTTCCTCAACGTCAACGACGAGGTGGCCGGGCTTGCCAGGATCGGCCCGATACACAATCAGGCCCAGGCCGTCATGCGCGTCCTGAAGTCCCCGGAGACGGCCGTGCACCTGGTGACGCTCCTGGAGGAGATGCCGGTCCAGGAGACCGCCGACGGCATCGCGGAGCTGCGCGGGGCCGAACTGCCGGTGGGCGGTGTCATCGTGAACATGGTCCGCCCGCACGTCCTCGACGAGGCGGCCGTACGGGCGGCCTCCGGCGACCACCGGGACGCGATCGCGCGCACCCTCGCCGGTGCCGGCGTCCGGGGCGGTACGAAGCTGGTCGAGCCGCTCCTGGAGCAGGCCGCCGAGCACGCGCAGCGGGTGGAGCTGGAGCGCGAACAGCGGGCGGTGCTCATGGAGCTGGACGTACCGTCGTACGAACTCCCCTTCCTGGGGGACGGGGCGGACATCGCGGGCCTGTACCGGCTGGCGAAGGAGCTGCGGAAACAAGGGGTGGGCGTGTGACGGGTCCGGTGAACGGCACGGCGAACGGTCTGGACTCCGTCCCCGTACTCGAACTCGATCCGCTCATCGACGACCCGGGCACGCGGATCATCGTCTGCTGCGGCGCGGGCGGCGTCGGGAAGACGACGACCGCGGCGGCCCTCGGCGTACGGGCGGCGGAGCGGGGCCGCAAGGTCGTCGTCCTGACGATCGACCCGGCGCGGCGGCTCGCGCAGTCGATGGGGATCGACTCGCTGGACAACGTGCCGCGCAAGGTGGAGGGGATCAAGGGGTCCGACGGCGGAGAGCTGCACGCCATGATGCTCGACATGAAGCGGACCTTCGACGAGATCGTCGAGGCGCACGCGGACGCCGAGCGGGCCCGGGCGATCCTGGAGAACCCGTTCTACCAGTCCCTGTCGGCCGGTTTCGCCGGTACGCAGGAGTACATGGCGATGGAGAAGCTCGGGCAGTTGCGGGCCCGCGACGAGTGGGACCTGATCGTCGTCGACACTCCGCCGTCGCGCTCCGCGCTCGACTTCCTGGACGCGCCGAAGCGGCTCGGGTCGTTCCTGGACGGGAAGTTCATCAAGCTCCTGATGGCCCCGGCGAAGATGGGCGGCCGGGCGGGGATGAAGTTCCTGAACGTCGGCATGTCGATGATGACGGGGACGCTGGGGAAGCTGCTCGGGGGTCAGTTCCTGAAGGACGTCCAGACGTTCGTGGCCGCGATGGACACGATGTTCGGCGGCTTCCGGACCCGGGCGGACGCGACGTACAAGCTGCTCCAGGCGCCGGGCACGGCGTTCCTGGTGGTCGCGACGCCGGAGCGGGACGCGCTGCGGGAGGCCGCGTACTTCGTGGAGCGGCTCGCGGCCGAGGAGATGCCGCTCGCGGGGCTCGTCCTCAACCGCGTCCACGGCAGTGGCGCCGCCCGGCTCTCGGCCGAGCGGGCGCGGGCCGCGGCGGAAAATCTTGACGAGGGGCGCATTGTGGATCAGGGGGCCGGGAAGACTGGAGGGCGTGGCTCCCGTGCCACCGCCCCCAACGAGCCGTCAGACTCCACGACCGCCGCCGACACAAGCACAGGCACGACCGCAGACCCCTCTGCGCCGAGCACCGAGGCTGCCCCCACAGCCGACGAGACCGATGTTCATGCCGACCCCGACGCACAGGACATCCAGCAGCTGACCGCGGGCCTGCTCCGGCTCCATGCCGAGCGGATGCAGGTGCTCGCGCGCGAGCAGCGCACACGAGACCGGTTCACGGCGCTCCACCCCGAGGTGGCCGTCGCCGAAGTGGCCGCCCTGCCGGGCGACGTGCACGACCTGTCCGGACTCCGCGCCATCGGCGACCGCCTCACGGCGGGCCGGATGCCGTCACTCTGAGCTCCACGCTTGCCGTGCGCGTACCGGCGGGCGGTCAGCCCACCGCCGCGTACGCCTCGTACGTCGCGTCGTCCTCGATCGCCACGGGCAGCAGGCCCGCTCCCCGCTCGTACTCCGTCCGCGCGGTCTCCAGCAGGCGACGCCACGAGGTGACGGTCGGCCGCCGGCGCAGCAGGGCACGGCGCTCGCGCTCCGTCATGCCGCCCCACACACCGAACTCCACGCGGTTGTCGAGGGCGTCGGCCAGGCACTCGGTCCGCACCGGACAGCCGGTGCACACCGCCTTCGCCCTGTTCTGCGCCGCTCCCTGCACGAAAAGTTCATCCGGATCGGTAGTGCGGCAGGCCGCCTGCGCACTCCAGTCAGCTACCCAGCCCATACCGGCGCCGTCCTCTCCCGAATCGAGGCTCCCCCACGGCGGTAGCGGCATATTCACCGCTGCCAGTTGGTGACGTTACGGAAGGTGGGCACAGCGCAACACCCCCTTCGGGCCCAATCTTGAATGGCCCGAACGGACTATGCGTACGCGGCAGATCACCCAGGGGAGTGACCGATGGACATGCGTGCCGAATCCGGCGAACCGGTACAGTTCGCCCGACTGTGACGGTGCCACTTGGGGCGTCGAGTGACGCATGGGGCGGAATCGGGCAGGGGGTTCCCAGGGTTCGGGGCCAAGGGAATTCCTGCCGATGTCACGCCCGGGTCTTGCTTCGGCCTTGATGCAAAACCACACTGCTGTGACAGTTGAGAGCAGCTTAGGCCAAGGCATTCCCGTGTGTCCGGCGAATGCGAACACCGCTGCCGGACACGCCCCTGACGTGCGCTCCGACGTGTGCCCTGACCCGCGCGGACCCGCCCCGGACCCGCTCGGATGTCACGGTCTGGTACTCGAACGCTCCGAGAGGCCCCCGCTCCTACGGAACGCTCATCACTACGGATTAGGCTGCCCCCATGGCAAAGAAGCGCTCGGGCGGAGGTCTGACCGGGACCCAGCAGGCCGCCAAGTTCCTCGGTGTCAGTGTGCTCGCGGGAGCCGTACTGGCGGGCATCGCCCTGCCCGCGGCCGGTGCACTGGGTCTGGCGGCGAAGGGGACGGTCGAGGGGTTCGACGAGATCCCGTCCAACCTGAAGACGCCACCCCTGAGTCAGCGGACCACCATCCTCGACTCGGACGGCGGTGTCCTCGCCACCGTGTACTCGCGCGACCGGAAGGTCGTGCCGCTGGAGAAGATCTCTCCGTACATGCAGAAGGCGATCGTCGCGATCGAGGACTCGCGCTTCTACGAGCACGGGGCGATCGACCTCAAGGGCGTGCTGCGCGCGATCAACCGCAACGCCCAGTCGGGCGGCGTGGCCCAGGGCGCGTCCACGCTCACGCAGCAGTACGTGAAGAACGTCTTCGTCGAGGAGGCCGGTGACGACCCCGAGAAGGTCGCCGCGGCCACCCAGCAGACCATCGGCCGCAAGGTGCGCGAACTGAAGTACGCGATCCAGGTCGAGGAGGAGCTGGGGAAGAAGAAGATCCTCGAGAACTACCTCAACATCACCTTCTTCGGTCAGCAGGCCTACGGCATCGAGGCGGCGGCCCAGCGCTACTTCTCCAAGCCCGCCGCCGACCTGAAGCTGGAGGAGGCCGCGATGATGGCCGGCCTCGTCCAGTCGCCGAGCCGCTACGACCCGGTCAACGACCTCCAGGAAGCCACGAAGCGCCGCAACGTGGTCCTCCAGCGGATGGCCGACGTCAAGGACATCAGCCAGGCCGAGGCCGACAAGGCGAAGGCCGCGCCGATCAAGCTGAAGGTGAAGACCCCGAAGAACGGCTGCATCACCGCCGTCGACGGCGCCGGCTTCTTCTGCGACTACGTGCGCAAGACGATCCTCAACAACCCGGTCTTCGGCAAGACGGTCGAGGAGCGGCAGAAGCTGTGGAACCTCGGCGGCCTGACCGTCCGGACCACGCTCGACCCGCGCGCGCAGGAGGCGGCCAACGAGGCCGCCGTCGCCCACGTCAACGAGGACGACAAGGTCGCCGCCTCGGTCGTCCAGGTCCAGCCGGGCAGCGGCAAGATCCTGTCGATGGGTCAGTCGCGGCCGTACGGTCTCGACCAGAAGCAGCACCAGACCACGCTCAACCTGGCCGTCGGCAGCAAGATGGGCGGCACGACGTACGGCTTCCAGACCGGTTCGACCTTCAAGCCGATCACGGCCGCGGCCGCCCTGGAGAAGGGGCTGAGCCCGGCGCAGAGCTTCGCCACCGGGTACGAGATCGACATCCCGGAGAACTCGTACACGCGCTGCGACGGCAAGCCGGCCGGTTACGCCAACTGGAAGGTCGGCAACGAGCTCAAGTCCGAGACCGGCAGCTGGGACATGACGAGCGCGCTCGGCAAGTCCATCAACACCTACTTCGCCAAGCTGGAGCAGATGGCCGGCCTGTGCGAGACGATCACGATGGCCAAGAACGTCGGGTACGAGCGCGAGCTGGGCAAGAAGGTCAAGGAGAGCCCCTCGATCACGCTGGGCGCGATCGAGTCCACCCCGCTCGACATGGCCGCCGCCTACGCCACGTTCGCCAACCGGGGCACGTACTGCACGCCGATCGCCATCGAGTCGATCAAGACGGCCAACGGCGAGCAGCTGAAGGTGCCTCAGACCGAATGCTCGCGGGCGATGAGCGAGCGGACGGCCGACACCATCAACCAGATGCTGAAGGGCGTCGTCGAGGACGGCACCGGTACGAAGGCCGGTCTGAGCGACCGCGACAACGCCGGTAAGACCGGTACGACGAACGACCGCAAGGACGCCTGGTTCGTCGGGTACACGCCGAACCTGTCCACGGCCGTCTGGGTCGGCGACGACGTCGGCGAGAAGGTGTCGATGTTCAACATCACCATCGGCGGCCAGTACTACCCCAAGGTCTGTGGTGGCTGCCTCCCGGGCCCGATCTGGAAGATCGCGATGCGCGGGGCGCTCGACGCCTCCGAGACGCCGCAGTTCGCCCCCATCTCCGTACCGCGCGGTCAGACGGGCGAGGAGAAGGACAAGGAGAAGCCCGGCGGCGACAACAAGCCGAACAAGCCGAACAAGCCGGGCTTCCCCGAGATCACCCTCCCGCCGGGCGTGATCGGCGGCGGGGACGGTGGCGGGAACGGTGGCGGGAACGGCCGCGGTGGCGGCGGCAACGGCCCGTAAGCAGCAGTCATGACGAAGAGGGCGCCTCCCGCGCGGCGGGGGGGCGCCCTCTTCGTCTGTCTTCTTCGTCTGCGCTCTTCGTCTGCCTCTGTCGGCTAGCCGGCGAGCAGCTTCTTCACCGCGGCCGCCACGCGCCCGCCCTCGGCCTGGCCGGCGACCTTCGGGTTCACGATCTTCATGACGGCGCCCATCGCGCGCGGGCCCTCGGCGCCCGCTGCCTTCGCCTCGGCGACGGCGGCGGCGACGATCTGCTCCAGCTCCGCGTCGCCGAGCTGCTTCGGCAGGTACGCGTCGAGGAGCACGCCCTCCGCCTTCTCCCGCTCGGCCGACTCGGCGCGGCCACCCTGGGCGAAGGCCTCCGCGGCCTCGCGGCGCTTCTTCGCCTCGCGGGCGATCACCTTCTGCACCTCGTCGTCGGAGAGCTCGCGCTTGGTCGTGCCCGAGACCTCCTCCTTGGTGATCGCGGTGAGGGTGAGCCGGAGCGTCGAGGAGCGCAGCTCGTCGCGCTCCTTGATGGCGGCGTTGAGGTCGTCCTGAAGCTTGGCCTTGAGCGTGGTCATGACCCAAGTGTGTCAGGTGCCGAGCCCCGACCGCCCGCGCATTTCCGCCCATCGGGTCTGCGACGATGGGGGGATGCGCGCACGGTACGGGATCCCCCTGAAGGTCACGGCAGGTCTCACGGCGACGGCCGCGGCCGGAATCGTCTACGCGGCGGGCTTCGAGGCCCGCTCGTTCCGGCTGCGCCGGGTGACGATCCCGGTGCTCCCGCGCGGGATGCGGGACCTGCGGGTCCTTCAGGTCTCCGACATCCACATGGTGTGCGGGCAGCGCAAGAAGCGGGCGTGGCTGCAGAAGCTCGCGGGGCTGCGCCCGGACTTCGTCGTGAACACCGGCGACAACCTCTCCGACACGGACGCGGTGCCGGAGGTCCTGGACGCGCTCGGCCCGCTGATGGAGTTCCCGGGCGTCTTCGTCTTCGGCTCCAACGACTACTACGGGCCGCGGCTGCGCAACCCCGCCCGCTACCTCCTGGAGAAGGCCCAGGGGCGGCACGGCCTGAACGGCAACAAGCCGGTGGTGGGCGCGGTGCACAACCCGTGGGAGGAGCTGCGGGACGCCTTCGACGAGGCGGGCTGGGTGAACCTGACCAATACGCGCGGCCGGCTGAAGCTGCCCGGCCTCGACCTGGCCTTCACGGGCCTGGACGACCCGCACATCAAGCGGGACCGGTACGACCGGGTGGCCGGCGGCCCGGACGTGTCGGCCGACTTCTCGATGGGCGTGGTGCACGCGCCGTACCTGCGGACGCTGGACGCGTTCACGGCGGACGGCTACGGGCTGATCCTGGCGGGGCACACGCACGGCGGTCAGCTGTGCGTCCCCTTCTACGGCGCCCTGGTGACCAACTGCGACCTCGACACGGACCGGGTGAAGGGCCTCTCCACGCACACGGTGGCGGGCCGGACGTCGTTCCTGCACGTCTCGGCGGGGTGCGGCACCAACCGGTTCACGCCGGTCCGCTTCGCCTGCCCGCCGGAGGCGACGCTGCTGACGCTGACGGCGCGCGACTGACGGGGCCCCTCTGCGGCCGCCCGTTTACGGTGGGGGAATGCTCACGCCGAACTCCGCCGCGGCCGTGCCCGCATCCGCCGTCATACCGACCGTCCGTCGCCCCGTCGCGGCGGTCTTCCGGGCCCTGATCGCGCTCGCGGCGGCGACGGGCGTGGTGATCGAGTGCGTCATGGGGAGCGTGCCGGTCGTCCTGAGCTTCTTCACGATCTGGTCGAACATCGCGGTCGCGGTCGTCTTCGCGCTCTCGGCCCGCCGCGCCTGGATCGGCCGGCCGCCGCTGCCGGCGGTGTGGACGGGCGGGGTGCTGCTCTGCATCTCGGTGGTGGGGCTCGTCTTCCACCTCGTCCTGGCGAACGGTTCGAGCGAGTTCAACCAGGCCGCGGAGATCGCGAAGCTCACGGGCGGGAAGGCGGTCGCCAACCAGCTCCTGCATACGGTGACCCCGATCGGCGCGGCCCTCGACTGGCTCCTGCTCACCCTCCCGGGCGCCCTGCGGTGGCGCCACGCGGCCCAGTGGCTGGCGGCCCCGGCGGCGTACCTGACCTTCGCCCTGATCCGCGGCGCCGTCCTCTCCCCGGACGTCCCGACCCGCTACACGTACCCCTTCATCGACGTCACCCGCTACGGCTACGCCGGCGTGACGGTCAACGCCCTCGTCCTGGGCCTCGCCTTCTTCGCCCTCGGCCTCGCGATCGTCGGCCTGGACCACGTCCGACCTGCGGTGAGGGGCCGCGAAAACCGGATTTCGTCTCCGGGCGCCGGTGGGCTAAAGTAATCGATGTCGCCGCGACGTGAAGAACTGAGCAGTGACATCGGGGTGTAGCGCAGCTTGGCAGCGCGCTTCGTTCGGGACGAAGAGGTCGTGGGTTCAAATCCCGCCACCCCGACAGCTGAAACACCAGGTCAGGGGCCTGATCCGCGAGAGCGGATCAGGCCCCTGAGTGGTTTCCTGGGCATGGAGGGCTCGATCAGGGCTCGACCAGGGCTCGGCCCAGGAAGGAGCCACGGGGATGAGCGGGAACGCCGCCTCTTCAGTGCCGGCGCATCTGAGTGGGGCCGAGAGGGTTCGGCTGGCCGTCTATCACGGGTTCGCGCGGACCGGGGGCGCGCCTGGTGTGGCGGAGCTCGCCGGGCTCACCCGGCTCAGCGGTGATCAGGTGCGGCAGGAGCTGCTCGGGCTCCATGAGAGTCGTGATCTGGTGCTGGACCCCGAGGACGCCGACCGGGTCGTCATGGCGCACCCCTTCGCTTCCGTGCCGCTCGGGTTCTCCGTCATGGGGGCGCACACCTTGAGGTGGGGCGGCTGTGCCTGGGACTCGTTCGCCCTGCCCCACCTGCTCCACGACGAACCCGACGTCCTGGTCGCCACCCGCTGCCCCGCCTGCGACACCCCGCACGCCTGGGTGGTCGGCCGGGAGGAACCCCCGGCGGGCGAGCAAGTGGCCCACTTCCTCGTTCCCATGGCGCGGGTCTGGGACGACGTCGTGCACACCTGCGCCCATCAGCGGCTGTTCTGTTCCGAAGGTTGCGTCGAGACGTGGCTGACGAGGGCCGGGGAGGAGCGTGGTCATGTGATGGGGCTCGGGACCCTTTGGCGGTTCGCCAGTGACTGGTACACCGGGCGCCTCCAACCGGGCTACACCCGCCGCGACCCCGCCTCCGCCGCCGCCTACTTCGCCGAGGTCGGTCTGCGCGGTGCGTTCTGGGGGTTGCCCGAGTAGGTGCCGCTCCATGGGGCGTGTGCTCGAAGTCGATCAAGCGGCTCTACGCTGTTACGGCATCGGTGCCGGACGGCGGAGACGGCGACGCGTGCTGCTGTCAGGTTGTCGACCAGGTAGTCGACCGTCGAAAGGCTGGGTCTCAGGTGCTGGTCGCGGACCGATATCGGCTTCAAACGTGTGTCGGGCGTGGCGGCATGGGCGAGGTCTGGCAGGCCACCGACGAGGTGCTCGGGCGGTCCGTGGCCGTGAAGTTGATGCTCGGGCACGAACACGATCCCTCCGCGGGCGAACGGTTCCGGCTCGAGGCGCAGACCGCCGCCCGGCTCAGTCATCCGCATGTCGTCGGCGTCTTCGACTTCGGTACGTGGGACGGAAAGCTGTTCCTCGTCATGGAGTTGGTCGAAGGGTCCAGCCTCGCCTCCGAGCGCGGAGCGCCGCCCCTCGTGCTGCCGCCCGAGCGGGTGGCCGTCGTCGCCGGCCATGCCGCCGCCGGGCTCGCCGCCGCGCACCGGGAAGGCGTCGTGCACCGGGACATCAAGCCCGGGAACCTGCTGCTCGACGGGGACGGGACCGTGAAGCTCGCGGACTTCGGGATCGCCCGGTTCGTCGACGACCCCTCCGCCGCGCTCACGACCACCGGCCAGATCGTCGGCACCGGCCTCTACCTCGCCCCCGAGCGCGCCCTCGGGCGGACCGCCTCGCCCGCCTCCGACGTGTACTCGCTCGGCTGCGTGCTGTACCAACTCCTCACCGGACGGCCCCCGTTCCAGGGCGACACCGCGACCTCCCTGCTGTACCAGCACATCGACACGCCTCCCGCGCCGCCCCGGCAGCTCGGGGTCGGGCTGCCCGCGGCCTTCGAGGCGTACCTCCTCACCATGCTGGCCAAGGAGCCAGAGCAGAGACCTCCCGCCCAGGCCATCTCCGACTGGTTCACCTCGGGGGCCTGGCGGGGGCATCCGATGCCTCCGGTTCAGCCGCAGGTACGGGCGCGGGTACAGCCGCAGGTACAGCCGTACGGACGGCCGCCCGTACGGCCGCAGACGCCTCGCGCGCCTCAGCAGCCGATGCGGCGTCAGGGGCAGCCCCCCGCGCCTCGCGCCGCCTCCCGGCGGCAGGCCCGGCGTGCCGAGAGTGGGCTCGCCGCGCTCTCCCGGCGGCGGCCCCGGAAGACCGCCGCCGTCGCCGGCGGCATAGCCTTCGTCGTCTTCCTCCTGATCGGCATGGCCTGGCTGTCGTGAGTGACCCGAACGGGGGTCGCCGGGTGGCCCGGGGTGGGGCGGTCCGGTCCCCTGGGGACATGCACCCCCTCCACACAGCCGCCGAGGCTGCGGCCACCGTTCCCGCCGACGTCGTCTCCGACTCCGGCCCGTCCGCCCTCGCCCTGGGCCTCGGCGCCGCAGCCGTCGCGGGCGCCATCGGCACCGCCGTCGTCCGCAGCAGGATGTCGAAGACGATCGAAGGGGCGCCCGAGCGAACGCCCGGGAGCGGGACGGGTTCCGATCCGTCGCAGAACTGAGCTCTACGGGGTCTCCCGCACCAGTTCCTCCAGTCCTCGACGCGCGCCCTCCTCGTACGCCCTGGTCAGCTCCGGAGCCGGAAGCGCCTCGCGGAGTGCGCTGTCGCTGCGGCGGCGCGCCGGGGCGCAGAACTGGGCGGCGCTGTACGAGTCGTCGAAGGCCGAGGTCCGCAACAGGTCTACGGCGCCCAGCAGATGGGCCGCGTCCCTCGGGCGGCCTCGCAGGATCCGCAGGCGGGCCACGAGTTCGGCCGCGCAGGTCGCTCCGACGACGCCGCCGAGGCGGAGGTGGGTGCGCAGGGCGCGGACCGCGTGGCGTTCGGCGCGTACCGGATCGCCCTCCCAGGAGTGGAGTTCGGCGCGGGCGTAGTGCGTCCAGGCCTCGGCCATGAGGTCCCGGCCCGTCCAGTTCCAGCCCGCCGCCCGGTCCAGGGCCTCCTGGGCGGCCTCGGGGTCGGTACGGATCAGGGCGAGCGCGAGGGCCGCCCACACGGCCTCCCGGCTCGGGCCGACCTCGGGGTAGTCGCCGATGGTGTTCAGGGCCTCGTGGAACTCCGCCGCCGCGGCATCCGTTCGCCCTTAGAACAGGGCCGTGGAGCCCCGCAGGTGCGCCAGGAGCCCCAGGCAGCGGTCGTCGCCCTGGCGGACGGCGGTGGCCCAGGCCTGGACGAGCAGGGGGTCGGCGTCCTCCGGGCGACCGGCCTCCAGCTCCAGGAAGGCGGCCAGCCAGAGCGCGCGGGCGGGCAGCGGGCCCGGATGCAGGGCCATGGCGTGCCGGAGCCGCGTCAGGCCCTCGACGACCCGCCCGCAGGCCACCCACAGGAACCACAGGGAGACGGCGATCTCCACCGCCGAGTCCGCCTCGGCCGACGGCGACAGCGGGGCGGTCGTCGGGTCCATGGCGACGGTCAGATCGGGGAGTTCGCGCAGGGCGAGCGCACGGGCGTCCTCCTGGCGTCCGCCGTGCCACCAGTCGGCGGCCCGACGGGCGACCTCGGCGGCCGTGGGGCGGCTGCGGCAGACCCGGCTGGTCACCTCGGTGACCGGGCCGCACAACCTGAGCGCCGGGGTGTGGCTGCGCTCGGTCGACGAGCTGAACGACGTGACGGCGGCGGTCGCCCGGGCCGTCCCGGGGCTGCGGATCACGGGCACGACCCTCTCCCTGCGCGTCCGCAAGCTCGGCGCCCAGGTCCTCGGCCCGGACGGCCGCCGCAGCCACCACGTCCGCCCGGACGTCTGGGGGACGGGGGAGGGGTAGGCCCCGAGGGGGAGCCCGGGGCGGTAGCCCCGAGAGGCAGCCCGGGGGAGGTGGCCAGGAGAGGTGGCTACGAGGGGTGGCTCTGAGGGGTGGCCGCGAAGGGTGGCCCCGCGCGGGCCGTCCGCCGGACAATGGCGCGCATGGAGTTCGCCGTGTTCGTGACGCTGCCGGGTCTCGTCATCCTGCTCACCGTGGTCGCCTTCGCCGACCAGATCCTGCGCATGACCGGGCGCGGCCGGCGGACGGGGCAGGTCTCGTCGACCGGCTTCGAGCAGCTGCACGCCACGTTCTCGCAGGGCAAGCAGAACGAGCTCAAGGAGCGGCAGAGCGCCCTCGTCCTGCGCGACGACGAGGAGGACGGCGCGCCGCCGAACCGCTCGACGGTGGATCTGGCGGGCGGCCGCGCGGTCATCCGCACCCGCGCGCGGACGTAGCCGCGAGGCAGGTCGTGGGGAGTTGTCCACAGGCTGCGGACGCGGGCGACGGAATGTCCGCCGATCGGAGCATGATGGGGGGCATGACCGAGAGCAACGAGATCACCGCCACCCCCGACCTCCGTGACATCCCCGCCTGGGAGCAGCGGTTCCGGGCCCCCCGTGTCTCCCTGCCCGAATGGGCCGAGGAGGCGCCCGATCGTTCGCTGTTCGTGTCCAACGCGACGGGGACGTACGAGCTGTACGCCTGGGACCGGGCGACCGGTGTCCAGCGGCAGGTCACGGACCGGCCGAACGGGACGACGGACGGCACGCTGTCGCCCGACGGGCGGTGGATCTGGTGGTTCTCGGACAAGGACGGGGACGAGTTCGGGGTCTGGATGCGCCAGCCCTTCGAGGGCGGCGCGGACGAGCCCGCGGTGCCCGGGCTCGCGCCCTCGTATCCGGCCGGGCTCGCAATCGGCCGTGAGGGCACGGTGGTCGTCGGCCGGTCGACGGACGAGGAGGGCTCGACGATCCATCTCGTACGGGGCGGGGCGGCGCCCGTCGAGATCTACCGGCACCCGGAGTCGGCCGGGGTGGGCGACCTCTCTCACGACGGTTCGCTGCTCGTGATCGAGCACACCGAGCACGGCGACGCGATGCACGAGGCCCTGCGGGTGGTGCGCACGGAGGACTCCTCGGTGGTGGCCGAGCTGGACGACTCCAAGGGCGGCACGAAGGAGCTGGGGCTCTCCGTGCTCGGCTTCGCGCCGGTGGACGGGGACACCCGGCTGCTCGTCGGGCACCAGCGGCGCGGCCGCTGGGAGCCGATGCTGTGGGACGTGGCGACGGGCCGGGAGACCGACCTCCGCCTCGACCTGCCGGGCGACGTGGCGGCCGAGTGGTACGTCGACGGCACGGGCCTGCTGATCGTCCACAGCTTCGAGGCGCGCAGCGAGCTGTGGCGGTACGACATCGCGACGGGCGCCCTGGCGCGGGTGGAGACCCCGGCCGGTTCGGTGTCGGAGGCCACGGCCCGCCCCGACGGCACCGTGGAGTACCTGTGGTCCTCGGCCGCCGAGCCGGCGAGCGTGCGCTCGACGTCCGGCGGAGTCGTCCTCGACCCGCCGGGCCCGAAGGCGCCCGGATCGATTCCGGTGGAGGACGTGTGGGTGGAGGGCCCGGGCGGCCGGATCCACGCGCTGGTGCAGCGGCCGGCCGAGGGCGAGGGGCCGTTCCCGACCGTCTTCGAGGTGCACGGCGGCCCCACCTGGCACGACAGCGACGCCTTCGCCTCGGGCCCGGCGGCCTGGCTCGACCACGGGTACGCGGTGGTCCGCGTCAACTACCGCGGCTCGACCGGGTACGGCCGGGAGTGGACGGACGCGCTCAAGCACCGCGTCGGCCTGATCGAGCTGGAGGACATCGCCGCGGTCCGCGAGTGGGCCGTCGCCTCGGGGCTCGCCGACCCGGCCAAGCTGGTCCTGTCCGGTGGCTCGTGGGGCGGGTATCTGACGCTCCTCGGGCTCGGTACGCAGCCGGGGGCCTGGTCGCTGGGGCTCGCCGCCGTCCCGGTCGCCGACTACATGACGGCGTACGCGGACGAGATGGAGGCCCTGAAGGCGCTGGACCGGACGCTCTTCGGCGGCTCGCCGGAGGACGTGCCGGACCGGTTCGAGGCCTCGTCGCCGCTGACGTACGTGGACCGGGTCACGGCCCCGGTGTACATCTCGGCGGGCGTCAACGACCCGCGCTGCCCGATCCGCCAGATCGACAACTACGTGGACCGGCTGGCCGCACGGGACGCGGTCCACGAGGTGTACCGGTACGACGCGGGGCACGGCTCCCTGGTGGTGGAGGAGCGGATCAAGCAGGTTCGCCAGGAGCTGGCCTTCGCCGCGCGTCACCTGGGGACCCGGCCGGTCGGGGGGTGAGGCGGCTGCGTACCGTGGAGGGGTGTACCGGTTCCTGAGAACGCCCCGCTGGTGGGGGATCAACGTCTTCGTCCTGCTGGCGATCCCGTTCTGCCTGTTCATGGGGACGTGGCAGATGGGCAAGTTCGAGGACCGCGTCGACTCCCATCAGGAGGCGGAGCGGGCCCCCGACCCGGGCACGCTGAAGACCGAACCGCTGGCCGCGCTGCTGCCGGTGGACAAGGAGACCTCGGGCCGGCACGCGCAGGTGAGCGGGCGGTACGACCAGCAGTTCCTGGTGCCGGACCGTGAGCTGGACGGCCGCCCGGGCAGTTACGTCCTGACGCTCCTGAAGACGGACGGCGGCAAGTCCCTGCCGGTGGTACGGGGCTGGCTGCCTGCCGGCGCGAAGGCGCCGGCCCCGCCGTCGGGCGAGGTCACCGTGGTCGGCGCGCTCCAGGCCTCCGAGACCGCGGGCACGAAGGGGGTCCGCGCGGCCGGCGGCCTCCCCGAGGGCCAGCTCGCCATGATCAGCGCGGGGTCCCTGGTGAACGTGGTCCCCGACGAGGTCTACGACGCCTGGGTCACGCTCACCGACTCCCCCGCCGGGCTGACCCCCGTCCCGGCGGCAGCCGCGGCGGGCACGTCTCTGGACCTGAAGGCGTTCCAGAACCTCGGCTACACCGCCGAGTGGTTCGTCTTCGCCGGCTTCGTCCTCTTCATGTGGTTCCGCCTCCTGCGCCGCGAGGCAGAGGCCCAGCGCGACGAGGCGCTGGGGCTCTAGACACCCTCAGCAGGCACCGTCGGCGCCGGGAGGCGTCCCGGCGCCTGGACGCCTCCGCGCTAGGACGCGTCCAGGACGCCCGTGCGGTAGATGGTGCCCGCGCACGCGTTCGGGATCGTGGTGGCCGCCTGGGGGGCGCCCGGGTCGGCGGTGTGGCTGATCGCGACGCTGCCGTCGGCGGGGGTCCCGTCCAGGACGAGCTGCGGGGCCGCGCCGTCGGCCGCGTCGCCGTTGCCGGTCGAGCCCGAGGCCCCCGCCGACGTACCGCCGTCGCCGCTGTCCTTGGACGGGCTCGGGGTCGGGTCCGGAGTGGGCGTCGGCGTCGGGTCCGGGCCGGGGCCGGGGTCCGGGGTGCCCGTGGTGGGGCAGGTCGCCGCCGGGACCCAGGCGAACTTCACCTCGTACGCGTTGTCCGGCTTCAGGAGCAGCGTGGGCGACTCCTGCGAGGGGTCGGGCAGTCCGCTCGCCGCGTCCCCCGCCGTGTGCGCGACGACCGTGATCTTGGACGGGTCGGCCGCGCCGAGCGCCTGGAAGCCGACCGTGCCGTCGCCGCCGACCACGCACTCCTTGCCGGAGACGTTGGAGATGCGGAAGGTGCCGTAGACCTTGCCCTGGGCGTCGGGGCCGCCCGCCTGCGCCGAGCCGACGGCCAACTGACCGGCCGCGCAGACCGGCAGGGAGCCCACGGGGGAGCTCGAACCGGAGCCCGTGGCGCCGTTGGCGGCGTCCTCCGTCTGTCCTCCGGCGGCGGCGCCCTGGCTCGGAGCCGCGGTGCCGCTCGGCTTGCCGGCGCCCTGCCCGCCGCCCTCGACGCCGGTCTCGGAGCCGGTGCCGCCCTGCGCCTGCTCGCCGTGGCCCGCGTTGACCGCCTGGTCGGCGGTGATGCCGCCGGAGCCGGCGACATGCACGAGGGCGGGCACGGCCGTGCCGATCAGCACGGCGGCCGCGGCGAAGCCGACGACGGCCTGACGCTTGCGGGTGCGCCGCGCGGGGACCGCCCGGCGCAGATGGTCGAGGGCGCCGTCGGAGGGCTGGAGGTCGCCCACGGCGCCGTGCAGCAGCCGCCGCAGCGCCAGTTCGTCCCCGTCGAAGAGGTCGTCGTGGCCGTCGGCCCGCTCGTTGTCCGGCCGGTCGTTCACAATCCTGTGTCCCATGTCGTCGCGTTCACCGTCGGGCAGTCCGCTCGTACCACCGGAACTCGTACCGCCGGAGCCCGTACCACCGGAGTCCGTACCACCGGAACCCATGCCACCGGAGCTCATGCCGTCGCCTCCATCGCGACGCGCAGCGCCGCGATGCCACGCGAGCCGTACGCCTTCACCGACCCCAGGGATATCCCGAGGGTCTCGGCCACCTGGGCCTCCGTCATGTCCGCGAAGTATCGCAGGACCAGCACCTCGCGCTGCCGCCGCTGGAGTCCGCGCATCGCCTTGATGAGGGCGTCGCGCTCCAGCTGGTCGTACGCCCCCTCCTCCGCGCTCGCCATGTCCGGCATCGGCTTGGAGAGCAGCTTGAGCCCGAGGATGCGGCGGCGCAGGGCCGAACGCGAGAGGTTGACGACCGTCTGGCGCAGATAGGCCAGGGTCTTCTCGGGGTCCCGGACCCGTTTGCGCGCGGAGTGGACGCGGATGAACGCCTCCTGGACCACGTCCTCGCAGGAGGCCGTGTCGTCGAGGAGCAGCGCGGCGAGACCCAGCAGCGAGCGGTAGTGCGCTCGGTAGGTCTCGGTCAGGTGATCGACGGAGGTGCCCGCGGACACGGTGCCGTCAGCGCTCTCGCGGGGCGAGGGTATGCCGGACACACCGGCCGCCCTGGTCCCCGCGGGCATGGGGGCGATCACCGGCATGCCGCCGGTCGCCGGACGCGGCCGCCGGAGCGGGCGCACCACTGGGACGCCGCTGATCGCAGCGCCGCCGGCGCGTGCCGGAACCGTGAACGTGCCGCGGAGCGGGACGACCGCCGCGATGTCGAGTACCTCTGCCACGCCTGTTGGACACGCTTCCCCCCGTCAGGGTTGTACGAGTACGCCACCGTTCTTGACGGTGCACCTATTGCCCTCATGCGTACTCGTTCATCCCCAATGCCCCACTTTCACGGCCCGTACTGCGACACACCAAAGACACACCACATGGGTGCGCAAAGAGACGTCCCCTACCCAACTGGCGGTTGCGGCAAGGGTGAAGAGCATCGTCGAACATGGCGTCACCCCAGTTCAAGGGGCATCCGGAGCCGACTTGCTCACAGGTCGTTCACAGATCCTACAAAGTCGAACGATCAAGCGTCGCCGATTTCCGGACGCTCCGGACGCTCGGGACGAATGATCGACTCCGCGATCTGTACGGCGTTCAGCGCGGCGCCCTTGCGGAGGTTGTCGCCGCAGACGAAGAACTCGAGCGCCCGCTCGTCGTCCATCGACCGGCGCACCCGCCCCACCCAGACCGGGTCCGTGCCCACGACGTCGGCAGGCGTGGGGAAGGCGCCCGAGGCCGGATCGTCGAAGAGGACCACGCCGGGCGAGGTCGCCAGGATCTCGTGCGCCCGCTCCACGCTCACGGGCCGCTCGAACCGCGCGTGCACGGAGATCGAGTGCGCGGTCACCACCGGGACGCGGACGCAGGTCGCGACGACGGGCAGCCCGGGAAGGTCCAGGATCTTGCGGGTCTCGGCGCGCAGCGCCAGCTCCTCGGAGGACCAGCCGTCCGCCGAGAGCGCCCCCGACCAGGGCACCACGTTCAGCGCGACAGGACCCGCGAAGGGCCCGGTGTCGTCGCCGACGGCCCGCCGTACGTCTCCGGGGTGCGTACCGAGCTCGGTCCCGGCCACCAGCGACATCTGCGCGCGCAGCGCGGCGACGCCCGCCTGCCCGCCCCCGCTCGCGGCCTGCTGGGCGGTCACCACCAGCTCGCCGAGCCCGAACTCGGCGTGCAGCGCGCCCACGGCGACGATCAGCGGCAGCGTGGAGCAGCCGGGGCTCGCGACGATCCCGCGGGGCCGTACCCGTGCGGCGTGCGGATTGATCTCGGGGACCACCAGCGGCACGTCCGGGTCGGCCCGGAACGCCGCCGAGGTGTCCACGACCACCGCGCCCTTGGCGGCGGCGATCGGCGCCCAGCGCGCCGCGATGTCCTCGGGCACCAGGAAGAGAGCGAGGTCGACGCCCTCCAGTGCCTCCTCGCTCAGCGCGAGGACCTCGGTCGGCTCCCCGCGTACCGCCGGCTTGGTGCCGGCCGAGCGCGGGGAGGCGACGAGTCGGATCTCGCCCCAGACGTCCGCGTGCTGCGAGAGCATCTGGAGCATGACCGCACCGACGGCTCCGGTCGCACCGACGACCGCGAGCGTCGGCTTACGGGTCATCGGCCGGTGCCTCCATAGACGACGGCCTCGTCGGAGTCGCTGTCCAGACCGAAGGCGGTGTGCACGGCGCGCACGGCCTCGTTGACGTCGTCGGCGCGGGTGACGACCGAGATGCGGATCTCCGAGGTGGAGATCAGCTCGATGTTCACCCCGGCGTCGGAGAGCGCCCGGAAGAAGTCGGCCGTGACGCCCGGGTTCGTCTTCATACCGGCGCCGACCAGGGAGATCTTGCCGATCTGGTCGTCGTAGCGCAGCGAGTCGAAGCCGATGACGTTCTTCGTCCGCTCCAGGGCGTCGATGGCCTTGCGGCCCTCGGCCTTGGGGAGGGTGAAGGAGATGTCCGTCAGACCGGTCGACGCGGCCGACACGTTCTGGACGATCATGTCGATGTTGATCTCGGCGTCCGCGATGGCGCGGAAGATGGCCGCGGCCTCGCCCGGCTTGTCCGGCACGCCGACGACGGTGATCTTCGCCTCGGAGGTGTCGTGGGCGACGCCCGAGATGATGGCCTGCTCCACCTTGCGGTCCCCTTGCGGCTCGTTGCTGACCCAGGTGCCCTGCAGCCCCGAGAAGGACGAGCGGACGTGGATCGGGATGTTGTAACGACGTGCGTACTCGACGCAGCGGTGCAGCAGCACCTTGGAGCCGGAGGCGGCGAGCTCCAGCATGTCCTCGAAGGAGATCCAGTCGATCTTCTTCGCCTTCTTCACCACCCGCGGGTCGGCCGTGAAGACGCCGTCGACGTCCGTGTAGATCTCACAGACCTCGGCGTCGAGCGCGGCGGCCAGCGCGACGGCGGTCGTGTCCGACCCGCCGCGGCCGAGCGTGGTGATGTCCTTCTTGTCCTGGGACACACCCTGGAAGCCCGCGACGATGGCGATGTTGCCCTCGTCGAGGGCGGTACGGATCCGGCCCGGCGTGACATCGATGATGCGCGCTTTGTTGTGGACCGAGTCGGTGATGACACCGGCCTGGCTGCCCGTGAACGACTGTGCCTCGTGGCCCAGGTTTTTGATCGCCATGGCCAGCAGGGCCATGGAGATCCGCTCTCCGGCGGTCAGCAGCATGTCGAACTCACGCCCGGCCGGCATCGGGGATACCTGCTCGGCGAGATCGATCAACTCGTCCGTCGTGTCGCCCATCGCGGAGACCACGACGACCACCTGGTGGCCGTTCTTCTTGGCTTCCACGATCCGCTTGGCGACGCGCTTGATGCCTTCGGCATCGGCAACGGAGGAGCCTCCGTACTTCTGCACGACAAGGCCCACGTGCGCTCCTCGCTCAGTCTTTGCCGCAGTCATTACTGCGGTCGGCTCAGTTTAACGAGCGGCCCGGAATCGCCGACCGTATATCGCATCCTGAGATGTCCCGCTCAGGACGTGATCACGTCGGGAGGACCCGGGCCGCCCGTGGGGACCGCATGCCCTGCGGGGGCGGGGGTACGCGGAGGTGTGGGCGGGCTCACAGTCCCCAAGGGCTGCCCGGAGGCCGGATGTGCCACAGGTGGGCCGTGAAGGGGTGCTCGTCCCCCAGGGCCCTTACGGCGTCGGCGACCACCGCCTCGAACTCGGCCACCGCCCGCTCGACCTCCCCCACCGCCTCGTACAGCCGGACCAGGTTCAGCCGGGAGGTCAGCGTCTCCGGGTGGTCCGGACCGAGCAGCCGCCCGCGCTCGCCGAGCGTCCGCTCGTGCAGGGCGATCGCCTGCTCCAGGCGCCCTGCGTCCTGGTAGGCGACGCCCAGGTTGCTCCGTACCCGCAGGGTGTCCCGGTGGTCGGGGCCCAGGAGACCTTCGAGCCCGGCGAGCGCCCGTTCCATCAGGGCGACCGCGCCGTCCTTGTCGCCCATCTGCCGCCAGGTGACCGCGAGCCTGCCGCGGGCCATGTGCGTCTCCGCCCGGTCCTCGCCGAGCACTCGCTCCAGATCGGCGACGACCCGCTCCTGAAGGTCGGCCGACGACCACAGCTCGCCCTCGATGGCCCAGCACTCGGCGATGCCCTGGCGGCTGGCGACGGTGTCCGGGTGGTCCGCGCCGAGCACGCGCTCCCGGCACTCGACGGCCCGGTCGAACCAGTGCACCGCCCGCAGCAGGTCGCTGTGCTCCACCATGAACCAGGCCGCCCGGTCCACGAGCGCCGCCGTGCGCGCGGTGTCGGCCGCCGGGTCGACCTGCCCGAGGTACGTCTCCACGTGCGGGAACAGCGCGCGCCACGCGCCCCACTCCGTCGCGCCCCCGACGCCCCGGGGCACGGCCTCGGTGAGCGTCTCCTCCGCGAGGGCGCGGGCCGCGTCGATGTCCTCGGCCCGCCGGTGCGGATCGTGTGCGTCCGCCGTACGCGCGACGGACTGCACGAGCCGGTGTACGGAGACGGCGCCGTCCTCGTGCAGCGTCACCATGCTGTGCGCGGCGAGCCGCCCGACCGCGCGCCGCACGACGGGCGTGGGCCCGAGCCGGTCGAGCAGCTGCCGGGGGATCCGGTCGGGCCCCCACCAGGCGAGGACTCGCAGCAGGGTCCCGGTGAGCGGGTCGGCGGCGACGAGCCGGTCCAGGGTGAGCCGCCAGGTCCGTGCGACGGCCTCCTGCCCGTCGCCGGGGTACCGGCGGAGCTGGTCGAGGTACTCGGCGGGCGTCGTACGGGTCTCGGCGCAGTAGGCGGCGGCCTGGGCCACGGCGAGCGGCAGGTGCCCGAGCGTGGCGCAGACCGTCTCCACGTGGTGGCCGTCCCGGGGCCCGAGACCGCCGACGGCCTGTGCGTACATCGCGTACGACTCCTCCGGGTCGAGGACGGTCAGGTCCAGGACCTCGGCGAGACCGTGCCAGCCGGCCGCGTGCCGGGTCGTGACCAGGATCCGGCCACGCCCGGCGAGCCGGGAGAGCAGGTCCTCGACGTCGGCGGCCTCGGTGACGTTGTCGAGCACGAGCAGCCATCCGTCGTGCGTGGACAGCCACTGCAACGCCCGCTGCCGCAGGGCCTCTTGCGGGAGTACGTCGATCAGCGCGGGCTGCATGGCGCCGGCGAGGTCGGCGAGCCCGGTGTCGAGGTCGGCGCGGCTCTCGGCGGTGATCCACCAGGTGGGGTGGTCGCCCCTCCGGCCCGCCCAGCGGGCGGCGAGCGTCGACTTCCCGACGCCGCCGAGTCCGCGGAGGGCGACGACGCGGTGGCCCTGGGCCTCGAAGTGCTCCTCCAGCCACCGGAGTTCCCGCTCACGCCCGACGAACCGCACGGCCTTGCGCGGGATCTTGGACAGCCCGTCCGGGCAGACGGCGGGCGCGAGGGCCTCGGGCGGGAGCAGGATCGCGCGCTCGACCTGGGTGACGTAGTCCCCGGTCGCGACCCGCCCGATGTTGCCGCCGACCGCGACGGCCCGGTCCCCGGCGGCCTCGACGTGGGGCTCTGTGCCGGTCACGCGTCGCCCGTCGACACGCTCCCGATGTCACCGCCCGCGGCGACGGAGCGGTCCCCGGACGCGGTGACGGGCCCTCGGGCGGGCGACGGGGTGGGGGCGGGGTTGGGGTTGGGGTTGGGGTTGGGGCTGGGGGTCGGTGCGGGGGTGGGGCTGGGGGTCGGTGCGGGGGTGGGTACGGGTGTGGGGGTCGTACCGCTGCCCGTGGCCACGGACCCGATGCTGCCGCCCGCCGCGACGGACCCGGCACCCGAGGCGGTCACGCTCGGCGCGGGCGCCTGGGCGGCGGCTCCCCGGCCGAACTGCCCCCAGAGCGTGAGCCCGATGCCCACGGCGGCGAGAACGGCCCCGGTGACGCTGGCGATCTGGTCGGCCTTCCCGAGGTCGGCGAGGGCGACGGCGGTCAGCGCACCGATCCCGACGACACCGACGCCAACGCCGGTCCAGAGGACTGCCTTTGCCCGCGAGGGCGGCTGCGTCTGCGTTGTCATGTGGCCATGATGGCAGCGCGGAAAGAGCGCCCCGCTGCCCTATGCCGTCATTCGCCGGACGAGTTGCGTCATTTCGCTCTCGCCGAACACCCTCAAGCAGTCCTCCAACAGCGCTGCTCCCAGGGCACGAGCACGTTGCGTCTGGCCGTCCACGTGGAGCACCTGGATGGTCGTCAGGTGCAACAGGTAGACCCGCGCATCATGATCGCCAAGTCGACGCCGGGACTCCTCGACGACTTCCGCCGCAAGGGCCAGAGCGCGCTCTACCTCTCCCCGGGTCGCCAGCGCAAAGATCAGATCACGTTTGATCATTGCGCCCAGGTCGGGATCCTCCGGCTCGGCTCGATCGACCGCCACGACGAGTTCTTCAAGCGCCGCCACTTCGACGATCCCGCCGAATCTGGCTTCGAGCAACGCATACCGTGACTGGATCGTCTGGGGGTGCGCCGCCCCCAAGAAGCGCTCGCAGTCCGCGATGTTCTCCGTAAGCAGTGCCTCGGCTCGCTTCGGATCTTGCTGCCGCAACGTGCGGGCGAGGCGCTCACGAGTGGCCAAGGTTGCCGGGTCTTCCCGCCCAAGGGTCCGGAGTCTCTCCGTGAGGGCGGTTGTCAGCAGCTCAACGGCCTGGACCCCCTCATTCGCGAAGCTCGCGTGCAGAGCCACATTCTCCGCCGCGAGCAACGTCCCCGGATGGTCCGGGCCAAGAATCCGACGCCTGGACTTCTCTGCCCGCACGCTGAGTGGAAGTGCCCGGCTGACGGCCATTTCCGTACCCAGGTAGGCGCTGCTGAGCAGGAAGAGGAGGGCATCCGACTCCGTGTCCTCGTCGGGGTCGGTGCATGCCGCTAGCGCTTCAGCGTGGACGGCTACTTGCCGTCGCACTCGATCGGACGCAGGGGGTTCCTTGACCTCGACCTGGAACAGCAGCCTCGTCGAAAGCCGACGCGCCGTCACCGTCGCCTCCGCCAAGTCCGCCCTGACCACCGCCTGCACCAACCGGTGGACGGCCAGCTCCCCGTCCCGCAGCGTGATCATGCTGTGCGCGGCGAGCCGCCGTACCGCCTCTGTGACCTCCAAAGGCGTCCCCAGCGGCTCCAGGAGCCAACGCGGGATCCCCTCGGGCGCCCACCAGGCGATGACCCGGAGCACGGTGACGGCCAACGGAGTGTCCCCCAGTCGATCCAACGTCACCTGCCAGACCCGCGCCAGCGTCCGCGCCGCCTCGCCGCCCTCCGCCGTCGCGGCGAACATCTCGGCGGGGTACTCCGCCAGCAACTCCAGGTACGTACGCGGGGTGATCCCCGCCTCCGCGCAGTACGCGGCCGCCTGCTTCAGCGCGAGCGGCAGGTAGCCCAACTCCGCGCAGAGGTCGTCCAGTCCGTCGGCCGCATCGCACACGCCCCGGAACAGCTCCGCCGCTTCCCCCGGCCCCAGGACCTCCAGCGCCACCGTCCGTCCGATGTCCTGCCAGCCCGACGCCCTCCTCGACGTCACCAGGATCCGGCCGCCGCCCGCGCGGGCCAGCAGTGGGCGCAGGTCCGCCGGGTCGGAGACGTTGTCGAGGACGAGCAGCCAGCCGTCATGCGTCGCCAGCCACTGCAACGCCCGCTCGCGCAGGGCGTCTTCGGGGAGGACGCCCACCACCGACGGCTGCATCGCCCGCGCCAGCTCCGCCAGGCCCGCGTCCAGTTCGGCCGGGGTTTCGGCGGTGATCCACCAGACCAGCTGGTGGTCGGGCACCCGGTTCGCCGCCCATCGGGCCGCCAGGGTCGACTTGCCGATGCCGCCCAGGCCGCAGATGACCTGGACGGGCTCCATGTCCTCGTCCAGCAGGGCCAGTTCGCGTTCGCGGCCCACGAACAGCTTCGTCCGTTCCGGGAGATGGACCAATCCGGACGCGCTGAGCGTCAACGCCTCCGCCGGCAGCAGCGTCGCCCGCTCCACCTGCGTCACGTAGTCGCCCGTGTTGACGCGCCCGATGCCCCCGCCCGCCGCGACCGATCGGTCGCCGGACGCCTCCGTTCCCCCCGTCATCGGCCCCTCGGCGCTACTTCTTCAGGCCGAGGCCCAACGGGCCCGCGATCTCCTCCGCCATCACGCGGCCCGCCTCCTCCGCCAGGTCGTCCTCCGTCAGGTCCTCGTCCGTGTCCAGGCCGTCGAGGGCGGCCAGGGGCTGGTCGAGGCGGACGTGGGCCACCAGGGACTGGAGGGCGCGGAGGGTCGCCGAGGCGGTCGGGCCCCAGTTGGAGAAGTACGAGAACTGCCACCACCACAGCGCCTCGCTCGTGCGGCCCGCGCGGTAGTGGGCCAGGCCGTGGCGGAGGTCGGTGACGATGTCGGCCAGGTTGTCGGAGATCCGGGCCGGTACCGGGGCCTTGCGGGGCTCGTACGGGTCGAAGACCTCGGAGAAGACGTCCACCGGGTCGAGCATCGTCGCGAAGCGCTCGCGCAGGTCGTCCACGTCCGGCTCCGGGCCCGTGTCGGGCTCGTAGCGCTCGTCCGGGAGGATGTCCTCGTGCGCGCCGAGCCGGCCGCCCGCGAGCAGCAGCTGCGAGATCTCCAGGAGCAGGAAGGGCACCGCGCTGTCGGGCTCGTCGCCCTTGGCCACTTCCGTGGTCGCCACGATGAAGGACTCGATCGAGTCGGCGATCTGGACCGCGAAGTCGTCCGGGTCCTGCGTGATCGCGTGCAGTGTGGCGTCAGACATCGCGGGTGCCTCCTTGGAGCGCGGGCGCGGGCGCGCGGACCTGTCGGTCATACATCTAGCAGTCGCCGCCCCTCGAAGGCACGCCCCAGGGTCACCTCGTCGGCGTACTCCAGGTCGCCGCCGACCGGCAGGCCGCTCGCCAGGCGCGTCACCTTCAGGCCCATGGGCTTGATCATCCGCGCCAGGTACGTCGCGGTGGCCTCGCCCTCCAGGTTCGGGTCGGTCGCGAGGATCAGCTCGGTCACCGCGCCGTCCGCGAGCCGCGCGAGCAGCTCCCGGATGCGCAGGTCGTCCGGGCCGACGCCCTCGATCGGGCTGATCGCGCCGCCGAGCACGTGGTAGCGGCCGCGGAACTCACGGGTCCGCTCGATCGCCACGACGTCCTTCGGCTCCTCGACCACGCAGATGACCGTCTGGTCCCGGCGCGGGTCGCGGCAGATGTTGCACTGCTCCTGCTGTGCCACGTTGCCGCAGACCGCGCAGAACCTGACCTTGTCCTTGACCTCCAGGAGCGCGTGCGCGAGACGCCGCACGTCCGTCGGCTCCGCCTGGAGGATGTGGAAGGCGATCCGCTGGGCGCTCTTGGGACCGACGCCGGGCAGCCTGCCCAGTTCGTCGATGAGGTCCTGAACCACGCCTTCGTACAACGGAACGCCCTTCTCAGAAGTGCTTGTTTCTTACGGTAGTGGCTGCCGGGGCACCTTAGAAGCCCAGGCCCGCGATGCAGTGCAGAAGTGCGCAGAAGCAGCGCAGAAAGCGGCGCGGAAGCGGCTCAGAAGCCCAGGCCCGGCATTCCGCCCAGGCCCTGCGCCAGCGGGCCCAGCTTCTGCTGCTGGAGCTGCTGCGCGTTGTCGTTGGCGGCCTTGACCGCCGCGACGACCAGGTCGGCCAGGGTCTCGGTGTCCTCGGGGTCGACCGCCTTGGGGTCGATCACCAGGCCGCGCAGCTCGCCGGAGCCGGTGACCGTCGCCCTCACGAGGCCGCCGCCCGCCTGGCCCTCGACCTCGGTCAGGGCGAGCTCCTCCTGGGCACGCGCGAGGTCCTGCTGCATCTTCTGGGCCTGCTGGAGGAGCTGCTGCATGTTGGGCTGGCCACCACCGGGAATCACGGTCACTCCTGGCATTTCGCCGGTATCCGGAGGACACCGGGACGACTGATGTTCGGTATGCCGAGCCTACGTGGTCCATGCCCGGCCTGCCGCCACAACTCTTTCGAGTGAGAAACTGCGTGCTCCTCTACCTGATCAAGACCCTCTTGCGGGCGGAAATCCCGGGATTCCGGGCCCACAGCCCACCATTCGGCGGTAGGAAGGGCAGGCACCACGTGCACCGCACGTCACAGAGCGACACGAGCGCTGAGCTGAACAGAGGAGTGCCCCGGTGAGCCAGCAGCCGGAGATGCAGCCGCCGCAGCCGCCGCCCGGGCAGCCGGGTCAGCCGGGACAGCCCGGGCGGTCCTCCGCGCGCCGCGATCTGACCGGGACGCCCTTCCCGCTCGGCGACTGGGGCGAACCCGCGGAGCGCCTGGACGAGCTGTACCGCTGGGTCGAGTCCAACGCGCTCCGCACCGCCGAGTGGTACCTCTCCGACCGGGTCTGGAAGCGCCGCTGCGCCCGGGCCCTGCGGATAGGTACGGCTCTGGGCGTCATCGCGGGCGCCGCGCTGCCGCTGCTCGACCTGACCGACGTCGCGGACGGCGCGGCCGGCTGGGGGTACCTCTCCCTGCTGCTCGGCGCCGCCTGCATGGCCTGCGACCGGTACTTCGGCCTCACCTCGGGCTGGATAAGGGACGTGGCCACCGCGCAGGCGGTGCAGCGCCGACTCCAGGCCCTGCAGTTCGACTGGGCGTCGGAGAGCGTACGGGAGGTCCTCGGGCCCACCGAGGGCACCGCGAGCGAGGCGGCCGAGCGCTGCCTCGGCGTGCTGCGCCGGTTCTCCGAGGACGTCACCGAGCTCGTGCGGGCGGAGACCGCGGACTGGATGGTCGAGTTCCGCTCGGGCCCCGCGCCGCTGGCCCTGCAGTCGGTCGGCGTCGGCACGCCCCGCCCCGAGGGCGGGCACCCGTCGTCCCGCTTCCCGCTCCCGCCCGGCACCCGGCCGAACATGCCCCGGCAGCGGCCGCCCGAGCCCCGCTGACCGTAAGAGAACAACAGAGAAGGGCGCCCCCTCGGGGGCGCCCATTCCGCTGTCCGAAGGCAGCCTCAGCTCAGGATGATCATCGAGCCCTGGCCGAGGCTCCGGGTCGCCGCCGCGTGCAGCCCCAGCCACACGTGGCGCTCGCGCGCGAACGGACTGTCGTCGTACGCGATCGGCCGGGCCGGCTCCTCCAGGGAGGTCGGCCGTTCCGGCGGCAGCGGCGGGGCCGGCGGGTTGGCCGGGTCGATCCCGATGGCGGGCGCGACGAACTCCAGCTCCCGGAGCAGCCCGTGCGAGGACCCGAGCGGGCCGCCGCCCTCCAGGAGCTCGTCGGTGGCGATCGGGGCCGGGAAGTCGACGGGGACGTACGCCCCGGCGTGGTCGTAGTGCCAGACGAGGTGGGACTGCTGCGCGGCCGGCTCGAACATCTCCAGGAGCTGTTCGTAGTCCCCGCCGAGCTCGTCGACCGGCTCGACGGGCAGGCCGCACAGATGCAGCAGGTAGGCGCGGCGCAGGAAGTGCAGGGCGTCGTAGTCGAACCCGGCGACGGGCGCGACATCGCCGGAGAGCCCCGGCATGTAGGCGTACACGGGGACGGTCGGCAGACCGGACGCGGTCAGGGCCGTGTCGTAGGCGGCGATCTCTTCGGCGAAGGGATTGTCGGGGCTGTGGCACAGCACGTCCACCAGCGGGACCAGCCACAGGTCACAGGCCAAGGGAGGCTCGCTCTCCGTCAGTTGCAGGGACGGCCAGGGTAATCGGCGCGGTCCGCGCCGCACACCCGGTGGGGACCTGTCCCTCACCTGCCCCTCGACACACCGCCCGACACCCCCGGCGGGGAGCGCGATCAGCGGCCGCGGGTCTCCAGGCGGTCCGCCCACTCCAGGGACTGCCGGTTGTACGCGCCCATGACCTCGGCCGCCGCGGCCGCGTCGCCGAGGGTCAGCGCGTCGACGAGGTCCACGTGCCCGCTCCAGAGCCAGCCGAGGACGTCCCGGTCGGAGCGCAGGTACGGCACGGAGAAGACCCAGGCCTGGACGCGCAGCCGGTGCAGGAAGTCGGCGATGTAGTCGTTGGCGGAGACGAGCCGGGCCAGCTCGCGCCAGTAGCGGATGTCGTAGCCGATGAGGATGTCGAGGTCGCCGGCGCGGGCCGCGCGGGCCGCCGCCTCGCCCCGGCGCCGTATGGAGACGAGCGCGACCCCGCGCGAGACGTCGGGGCCCGGCGGGTGGGCGACGGGGTCGTGGCGGCGGAAGATGCCGTCCACGACGAGCATGCGGGCCTCGACCATGCCGCGGTAGTCGGCGATCGTGAACTGGTGCACGCGGAAGCCGCGGTGCTGGTCGGAGTCGAGGAGGCCCTGCGCGGAGAGGTCGACGAGCGCCTCGCGGACCGGGGTCGCGGAGACGCCGTACTGCTCGGCGATCTGCTTGACGGTGAACTCCTCGCCCGGCTGCAGCCGGCCGGCGAGCACCTCGTCACGGAGCGCGTCCGCGATCTGCTGCCGCAGGGTGTTGCGGGTGACAACTCCGCTCGCGGGCATGTTGGTCGTCCCCCCTCCGTCCGGCTTCGGGACACCCTAGACCAGACGGAGGGTTGGGCTCCGTGACGCTTCTAACCCTTACGGGATCCGTGCGCCCACCACGCGGTTACGCGGTGTGCTCGTCCGCTACGGAGAGCGCCGCGTCGAGGGCTGCGAGGCCCTCCTTGGCCTCCGCCTCGGAGACGTTGCAGGCGGGCACGGCGTGGGTGCGGTTCATGTTGATGAACGGCCACAGGCCGTGCTTCTTGGCCTCCGCGCCGAACGCCGCCATCGGGGCGTTGGCCGCGCCCGTCGCGTTGTACGGGACGAGCGGCTCGCGGGTCTCCTTGTTCTTGACCAGGTCGAGCGCCCAGAACGTGCCCATGCCGCGGACCTCGCCGACGGACGGGTGGCGCTCGGCGAGCTCGCGCAGGCCCGGGCCGAGGACGGTCTCGCCGATGTGGGCGGAGTGCTCGACGACCTTCTCGTCCTCCATGACCTGGATGGTCGCGACGGCGGCGGCGCAGGCGAGCGGGTGGCCGGAGTAGGTCAGGCCGCCGGGGTAGGGCCGCTTGTCGAAGGTCGCGGCGATCTCGGCGCTGATCGCGACGCCGCCGAGGGGGACGTACCCCGAGTTCACTCCCTTGGCGAAGGTCATCAGGTCGGGCACGACGTCGAAGTGCTCGGCGGCGAACCACTTGCCGGTGCGGCCGAAGCCCGCCATGACCTCGTCCAGGACGAAGACGATGCCGTACTTGTCGCAGATCGCACGGACGCCGGCGAGGTAGCCGGGCGGCGGGGTCATGATGCCGGCGGTGCCGGGGACGGTCTCCAGGATGATCGCGGCGATCGTGCCCGGGCCCTCGAAGGCGATGGTGTCCTCCAGGTGCGCGAGGGCGCGCTCGCACTCCTGCGCCTCGGTCTCGGCGTAGAACGGCGAGCGGTAGAGGAACGGCGCCCAGAAGCGGACGACGCCCGCGGAGCCGGTGTCGGAGGCCCAGCGGCGCGGGTCGCCGGTCAGGTTGATCGCGGTGGAGGTGGCGCCGTGGTACGAGCGGAAGGCGGAGAGCACCTTGTGGCGGCCGGTGTGCAGCCGGGCCATCCGTACGGCGTTCTCGACGGCCTCGGCGCCGCCGTTGGTGAAGAAGATCTTGTCCAGGTCGCCGGGGGTGCGCTCGGCGATGAGGCGTGCGGCCTCGGAGCGTACGTCGATGGCGAAGGCGGGCGCGAAGGTGGTGAGCTTGGCGGCCTGCTCCTGGATGGCGGCGACCACGCGGGGGTGCTGGTAGCCGATGTTGGTGTAGACGAGGCCGCTGGTGAAGTCGAGGTAGCGGTTGCCGTCGTAGTCCCAGAAGTACGAACCCTCGGCGCCGGCGACGGCGAGCGGATCGATCAGGCCCTGGGCGGACCAGGAGTGGAACACGTGCGCGCGGTCTGCGGCCTTCACGGCCGCGCCGGCCTGGGGGTCGGGTTCGACATGAGGGGTCATATGCCCAGGGTAAGGACGCGCAGGTCGGAGCGGCCATGACCATCTTGTCCACCGAGACCGGGGCGGACCAGACAGGTTGCGGGTCGCGCGTCCCCGCGCGCCTGCGCGTGGCGCTCCATTGACAGCATCCTGTCGACATGACAGTCTTCTGTCATCAGCAGAACGGCACCGACCACCGCAGGAGGCCCGCAATGCCCCGCACCGTCCACCTCGCCGTATACGACACCCTCGCCGACTGGGAGACCGGGCACGCCACCGCCTGGCTCGCACGCTCCGGGTTCTCGGTCAGGACCGTCGGGGTCATCGCCGACAAGCCCGTCGCCAGCATCGCCGGGACGCGGATCCTGCCCGACCTCGCGCTCGACGACCTCCGGCCCGAGGACAGCGCGATGCTGATCCTCCCGGGCGCCGACCTCTGGGACGCGGGCGACGAACTCGCGCCCTTCGCGGCCGCCGCGCGCCGATTCCTCGACGCGGGGGTCCCCGTCGCCGCCATCTGCGGCGCCACCGCCGGCCTGGCCCGCGAGGGTCTGCTCGACGACCGCGCGCACACCAGCGCCGTCTCGTTCTACCTGGCCGCGACCGGCTACCAGGGCGGCGCGCACTACGTCGACGCGGACGCCGTGACCGACGGCGACCTGATCACCGCCGGGCCGACCGAGCCGGTGGCCTTCGCCCGCGAGGTGCTCGGGAAGCTCGGCGCCTTCGAGGGCGCCCAGCTGGACGCCTGGTACCGGCTCTTCCACGACTCGGACCCGGCGGCCTACGAGGAGCTGAACGCGTGAGCCGCGAGCAGCAGGACGCCCTGTCCCGTACGGCCCTCGGCGTCTTCCGGCTCAACGGCCAGTTCCTCGCCGTCTCCGAGAAGCTGGCCGAGCCGGCCGGGCTGACCGCCGCCTGGTGGCAGGTCCTGGGCGCCGTGCTGCCCGAGCCGCTGCCGGTCGCCGGGATCGCCCGCGCCATGGGCATCACCCGGCAGAGCGTCCAGCGGATCGCGGACCTCCTCGTGGAGCGCGGCCTCGCGGCGTACGAGCCGAACCCGGCCCACCGCCGCGCCAAGCTCCTCACGCCGACCCCCGAGGGCCGCGCCGCGATCCACCGCATCGACCCGGGCCACGCGGACCTGGCGGCCCGCCTGGCGAGCGAACTGGGCGGCCTGGAGGCCTTCGAGGAGACCGTACGGATGCTGGAACGGCTCTCCGAGGCGCTGGACGCGCTGGAGGAGGGCTCCGCGCCCCGCTAGGACGGCCCCCCGCCCGCCAGGATGTCGGCGAAGACGACGATCGCGGCGCTCTTGCCGTACTTCTCCGCCTTCGCCTGCTGGAACTTCCCGCTCCGCACGAGGATCTTCCTGATGTGGATCCTCGTGCCGATCGGGAAGGTCATCTCCTGCTCGGACTTGTTGTTCTTGCCGAGCTCCCGTCCGCGGTGGCCCTCCGGCAGGGTGAAGTCCCACACGATCTCCTTGCCCGCCACGTACGTGTGGGTCAGCGGATCGCCGTACGTGGTCGACAGGATCGCCGGCCATTCGATCGTCTCGTCGACGGAGACCTCGCCGCCCTCCGGGTGGCTCTCCCCCTGCTTCAGGATCCCGCCGAACGACTCGTACATGTACTTGCTGTCACCGCGCACCACGTTGCCCTCCTCGTTCGCGGGCGGCGTCGCGAAGTCGTCCCACACGCCGTTGATCCGGGCGAAGATGTCGAAGGTGTCCGCGAGGTGCTTCCCGTCCCACGACTCCGTGGTCTGTTCGTTCGCGTAGCCGCGCGCGATGGCCACGCTGCGCCACGCGTCGAGCACCTCGCTCTCCTTCGACATGTAGGAGAAGCCCGGGGTGGCGATCTCCGCCGGGGCGAAGCCGACCTGGACGAGGGCCGCCAGCAGCGGGTTGATCCGGCGGTAGTCGGCACTGAGGTAGTTCTCGCCGAGGTCCAGGTCCTTCTGCTTCTGCTTGGCGGCGAGGACCTCCGGGTCCAACTCCTGCGCGCGGGCGGCGTCGTACTCCGCGCGCGACGCCTCACGGCCGTCGACCGTTCCCCACGACTTGTCCTTCAGGGACGCGCGGGGCTTCTTGCCGTCCGCGCCCGCGGAGATCAGATAGGACCCGAAGCCGAAACTGAGGATCGTCTGCCCCTCGACGTCCCCGTCGTCGGTGTGCTTGACGACCGGGGTCCCCTTCGCGAGGCCGGCCGCCAGGGTGCGCTGCACGGGCGCCTCCGCCCCGCCGGCCGTCGACGACTCGGAGGCGGCGGAACGCTGGACGTCGGCGGACGCCTGGGGTGCCGGACGGCTCATGACCGCATGGGCGTTGGCCTCGGCCTCGCGCTCGAAGCGGTCGGACGGGTCGGAGACCGCGAGCCCGTTGCCGTTGTCGGTACCGCTGACCGGGCCCTGGCGCTGCTGGATGACATGGGTGAGCTCGTGGGCGAGGGTGTGCGCGTCGCCGCCGCCCTCGCCGATGACGACGTGGTTGCCGGAGGTGTAGGCCCGGGCGCCGACCTCTGCGGCGGAGGCCTTCGCGGCGCCGCCGGTGTGGAGGCGTACGTCGGAGAAGTCGGCACCGAGGCGGGACTCCATGTCGGTACGGGTGGCGTTGTCCAGGGGCCGACCGGGGCCGCGCAGGACGTCGTGGACGGAGGACCGCTGGACCGCGGGGGCCGCGGAGCGCTGGACGGCGGGCCCCGCGCTCTCCTCGTGGCCGCAGCCCTCGCCGTGCCGGTGCTCCTCCTGGTCCAGGCCGTGGCCGGCCCGGCGGAGCATCTGGACCACCGCCGCGTTGCCCACGGTGCCCTGGAGGGCGAGGAGTTCGGACCGTGGATGCCCGGCCTCGGCGGGCGCCTGCCTGGCCCCCCGGCCGTCCTTGGCCCCGGTGGCTTCCTCGTTCTCCCGCTCGCGCATCGGGCTCCGCCCCTCCTGGGATCGTCGGCAACCTCCCACTCAACCCGACGGCCACCGCGCGGCGGAAGGTACGTGAGGGCAGACGTCGGGGGCCCAACGGCGGTGTCCCACGGCACTTCCGTGCAGGCGGCACGCAGCAGGAGGGCGCCGGCGGGAGTGACGTACGGACCGGGATGACAACGATTCCCGGGGCCCTCCGCCGAGGGTCCCGGGAATCGTCAGATCGGTGGAGCGGTGTCAGCAGTACAGGTTCGCGCCCGTGGGCACGCCCAGGATCTGGGCGAACTGCTGGTACTTCGTGACCCGGCTCTGGACCTGCGCCGGGTTCTTGCCGTCGCACTCCAGGGCGCCGTTGATCGAGCGGATCGTCTGGCCGAAGCCCGCTTGGTTGACCATGGCGTTGTGGCCGGTCATCGTGCCGGGACCGTTCTGGGTGTTCCAGTACCAGAGGCCGGTCTTCCAGGCGACGGCCGCGTCGCGCTCGACGCGGTACGGGTCGTTCAGGAGGTTGATGCCGAGGGCGTCACCCGCGGCCTTGTAGTTGAAGTTCCAGGAGAGCTGGATCGGGCCGCGGCCGTAGTACGCGGCCTGACCCGCGGGGCAGCCGTAGGGCTGGCCGCTGTCGCAGTAGTGCGGGTAGTTGGCCGTGTTCTGCTCCACGATGTGGACCAGGCCGCCGGTCTCGTGGTGGACGTTGGCGAGGAAGGCCGCGGCCTCCTGCCTCTTCACCGTGTCGCCGCCCGTGGTGGCGAACGCCGGGTAGGCGCTCAGGGCGGCGGTGAGACCGCTGTACGTGTAGAAGGAGTTCCGGCTCGGGAACATCTGGTTGAACTGGGCCTCGCTGACGACGAATCCGGACGACGGCGGCGGGGTCGTGGGCGGGGTGGTGGGCCCGCCGTCGCACGTGCCCTGGTCGGCCCAGACGCCCCACTCGCCGGTCGTGCCGGGAGTCTCGTTCTGGGTCCACCACTTGGCCTGCCAGTTGCGGCCGTTGTGCGAGGCGGTCATTCCGCCCGTATAGACGCTGGATGAGTTCCACGCGGCCGCACAGGCGGCGGACGCTCCGGCCGAGGCGGCCGTGGGGAGGAGGATCGCAAGCCCAACTGCCGTACAGAAGCCGACGATCAGACAAAGGAGACGGCGCATGCTCGTCCTTCCGGGTGGGGGAAGGCCAGCGAAGCGGCTTTGGTCTGGACCTGTCAAGGTCTAGACCAACACTCATCACAGTGACAGTTCGGGGTGTCAACTCCCGTGCACCGCACACGCCGAAGGCGCCGAACACCATCCGGTGCCCGGCGCCTCGCGCGTACCGACAGTCCTGGATCGTCCTAGATCATGAGGATGATCCGGCCCGGCCTGTGCCCCGCCTCCGCCCTGCGGTGGGCCTCCGCGACCTCCTCCAGCGGCATCACGTCCGACACCCGGGTGATCATCTCCCGGGCCGCCACCTTCTCCAGGGTCTCCTTCAGCCGGGCGGGGTCCGGCCGGCCGAGGACGGTCTCCACCCGGATGTTCCGCTCGGACGCGGGCATCCGGTCGGGGACGAGGGCGATGAAGGAGCCGCCGTCCTTCACGGTCCGGAGCAGCGGGGCGCCGAGGAAGGCGCCGTCGAAGACCGCGTCCACCCGCTCGGGGACCGCGTCGACGACCCGCTCGACGATCTCGTCCGGGGTGCCCCGCACCACGCTGTGCTCGGCGCCGAGGACCTTCAGCTCGTGCTGGTCGCCCTCGTGCGCGATGGCGACCACGCGAAGCCCGGCGGCCGCGGCGTACTGCACCGCCAATCGGCCCACCACCCCGCTCGCCCCTGAGACGAGCAGCGTGGCGCCCTGGGGGAGGTTCAGCTCGTCCAGGCCGCGCTGGGCGGTGGCCGCGGCCAGCGGGACGGAGGCGGCCACGGTGTAGTCCACGTCGTCCGGGATCGGGGCCAGCCACTCCGGGGCGGCCCAGATGATCTCGGCGTACGTCCCCTCGCCGGTCAGCTCCTCGAACCAGGGGACGAACCCGGCCACCCGGGTGTCCTTCGGCATGCCGGGCACGGGGTCGATCAGCTTGCCCGCGAAGTCCGTCCCGAGGACGAACGGGGGCCGCAGGGGGCCGACGACGTCGGCGTACCGGCCGGCCCGGATCCGCAGGTCGGCCTGGTTGACCCCGGCCGCCTTCAGCCGCACCCGGACCATGCCGGGCCGCTCACCGGCCTCGGGCTCCGGCCGGCGGGCCATTCTCAGGACCTCAGGGCCGCCGTAGGCGGTCACTTCGACGACACGCATGGGGTTCCTCTCCGCCTGGCCCCCTCGTGGCCATTACACCCACGGTCCACAGCACCGGCAACCGTTGTTCGGCCGATCCACGCCCGGCGGATGCGGCGGACGAACCCGGCGGCTGAACGAAGGGAGAACTCCTGGTGGCGGAAAGCGACCTCCCCCACAGGGCCGCACACCCGTCCGTACCGTCACGTCTGTGGACTGGGTTACCGCCGAGAACGTCATCGCCGTGGTCACCGCGCTGCTCGGTGTCCTCGTCTCCGCCGGTGTGGTCGCGTTCGAGCGCTTCCAGCAGCGGGGCAAGCGGCTCGGGTACCGCGTACAGCTGAACACGCCCCTGCGCGAGGGCGTCGCCGAGACCGTCGGCGCCCGGACCCTGCGGGTCGGCGAGATCACGGAGAACGGCTCCACCCTGGTCCTGCTCCGGATCGAGAACGACGGGCAGCGCGACATCGACCACGGGGACTACCGGCCGTCCACCGCCGACGCCGAAGGGCTGAAGATCACCTTCACCGACAAGGACGTCCTGGCCGTGGTCGCCACCGTCCCGCAGGAGTCCGAGACGCTGTGGGACGAGATGCGGGCGGGCAACGGGCTGCGGAAGCGGGACTCGTCCGTCCTGCTGCCCAAGGTGTCGCTGGAGCGCAAGCAGTACTTCAAGCTGCTCGTGATGCTCTCCGGGAACGTGTCCGAGCGTGCGATCCAGATCACCGGGCTCCGCGACGGGGTGGAGGTCCACCGCAACGAATCCATGAGCGTCGACGACAAGACGCCGACCTTCAGCCCCGCCGCCCGGAACATCACGCTCGTCCTCGCCGCCTGCGTGGTCACCCTCGCCGCGATCATCGTCGCCCGCGACGCCCCGCCGCCGATCGGCTGCGCCAAGGGCACCCTCAAGGTCACCGGCTCCACCGCGTTCGCCCCGGCGGTGCGGGAGCTCGCGGACAAGTACCAGAAGGACTGCGAGGGCTCCACGATCGTCGTGGACGCGCACGGCTCGACCGCGGGGATACGGGCGCTCGACGCGGCGGGCACGGCGAGCGGCAAGGGCTCCCCGCCGGTCGTCGCGCTCTCCGACGGCCGCAAGCCCGGCGGCTACCCGGAGCTGCGCGAGAACATGGTCGCGGTCTCCCTCTTCACCCTCGTCCTCAACGACGAGATCCCGGTCGAGAACCTCACCCTCGACCAGGTCCGCGCGATCTACCGGGGCGAGATCGACAACTGGAAGCAGATCCCGGGCGGCCCGGACCGCCGCATCCTGCTGGTCAGCCGGGACGCCAACTCCGGTACCCGGGAGGTCTTCCAGCGCCGGGTCCTGGACCGCAACGAGCCCGCGAACTCCTCCCGGGACTGCCAGAACCGGGACGACCGCGAGGCCCCGGTGACCCGCTGCGAACTGGACTCCACCGCCCAGGTGCTGTCGACGGTCGCCAAGCTGCCGGGGGCGATCGGGTACACCGAACTGCGGGCCGTGAGCGGGCAGAAGGGGCTGCACAAGGTGGCCATCGACGGCCGCGTCCCGAACGTGGACGAGATCGGCGCGTCGACCTACCCGTACCGGGAGATCGAGTACGCCTACACCTGGGGCGAGCCGCCGGCCGACTCGCTGACCTCCAGTTTCCTCACCTATCTGCGGCAAGGGCGCGGTCAGGACGTCATCCGTACGCATGGCCATCTGCCCTGCGCGACGCCCAAGGGGCTGCGGATCTGCGGCGAAGGATGACGACACCCTCGTCGGAGGGTCTGGCATCCTCTTCGGTCGTGGAGCCTTTGAACGCGGAAGACCCGGTCAGCATCGGTCCGTTCCGTCTGCTCGGCCGGCTGGGCGCCGGCGGGATGGGCCGGGTGTTCCTGGCGCGCTCGTCGGGCGGCCGGACGGTCGCGGTGAAGGTGGTGCACGCGGAGCTGGCGGCGCAGGACGAGTTCCGGCGCCGGTTCGCCCGGGAGGTCGCCGCCCTCGAGCGGGTCGGCGGGACGGGTGCGACCCCGGTCCTCGGCTCGGACACAGGGGCGGAGGCGCCCTGGGTGGCCGTCGGCTACGTCCCCGGGCCTTCGCTGCGGACCGTGGTGGGCGAGGAGTTCGGGCCGCTGCCGCCCGCGACGGTGCGCACGCTGGCGGCCGGGGTCGCCCGCGCGCTCACCCATGTGCACACCGCGGGGCTCGTCCACCGCGACCTCAAGCCGGGGAACGTGCTGCTGACCGTCGACGGGCCGCGCCTCATCGACTTCGGCATCGCGCGGGCCGTGGAGACCGTCACGGACGGCGGGCTCACCAGCACCGGCGCGCTGGTCGGCTCGCCCGGCTTCATGTCGCCCGAGCAGGTACGGGGCGAGAAGCTGACGCCCGCGTCCGACGTCTTCTGCCTGGGCTCGGTCCTCGTCTACGCGGCGACCGGCCGCTCCCCGTTCGGTACGGCGGACAGCGGCGTCCACGCCACGATGTTCCGCATCGCGCACGACGAGCCGGACCTGACGGACCTGCCGGCCGAGCTGAGCGGCCTGGTCCGGGCCTGCCTCGCCAAGGACCCGGCGCGGCGCCCCTCGGCCGCCGAGCTGGTCGAGACGATCACGGTCGCCGACCCGTGGCTCCCGGCGGACGTCCTGACCCGGCTCGGCCGGCACGCGGCGCGGATCCTGGAGGCGGAGGCGACGCCGACGGCCGCGTCTTCCCCTGCGGGCCCGGGCGACGACACTCCCGTACCGGCGCCGAAGCCGTCTCGCCGCCGCCGTACCGGCCTGATCGCCGCCGCCACCGCCCTCGTCGTGGCCGCGGCGGCCGGCCTCACGTACGCCTACTGGCCCGACGCGCGCGCCGGGGAGGACGGCGGCAAGAACAGGGCCGGGGGCCGGACCGTGAGCGGGACCCCGCGCCCGTCGGGGATCGTGCCCGCCGCGTTCCTGGGCGCCTGGGAGGGCGTGCTGCGCGGCTCGGTGGACAGCCCGAGGGACGCGGCGCGGATCGAGATCGGCCAGGGTGCGGCGGGCACGAAGGTCGCCGTCTACACGCGGGCGTCGGAGGAGCAGATGTGCATGGGCCGCTCGCGGCTCGTCTCCGCCGACGAGGACAAGGTGGTCCTCGGCGAGTCCGACGTCACCACGAGCGTCCCCTCCCAGCGGTGCACCCCGCTCGCCCACCAGACCCTGACCCTGCGCTCCCCCGACGTCCTGGAGTGGTCCTCGGGCGCGGCGAAGGCCACCTTCCGCAAGGCGCGCACGGGCACGGCGATCGTCCCGGCGTCGTACGTCGGCTCCTGGAAGATGGAGAACGACCCGCTGATCTACGGCGAGAACGTCGACCGCTACTCCGACGAGGTCACGATCACCCAGGGCCCCATCGGCGCCCCCGTCCTGCGGATGCAGCGCGGCTTCCCCCGCCTCGACGACGAGGGCGGCCTGACGGCGGACACGGTGACCTGCACCTTCACCTCCCTCCTCGCCGCCGCGGGCCCACCGCTCGTCATCGCCCCGGGCACGGCGGACGTGGACGCCTCGGACCGCGACTGCGAACGCGTGGGCACGGGCGGCTATGTGACGGTCGACCGCTTCAAGGGGCGCGAGCGGCTGCTGGTCCACCCGATGCTGGACGGGGAGCCGGGCGAGTACTACCGGCGGTAGAGAGTCCCCCGGCCTCCGAGGAGTGCCGGGACCCGAAGCCGGACGCGTAGCGCGCAGACGCGTCGGACGCGCGCGTGGGCCCGCACCCCGGGGTACGGGGTGCGGGCCCACACGCGCGTCGTGTTCCTACAGGCGTGTTCCTACAGGAACGAGTTGATCTCGATCGTCTCGGTCCGGCCGGGGCCGACGCCGATCGCGGAGATCGGGGCGCCCGACATCTCCTCCAGGGCCTTCACGTACGCCTGCGCGTTCTTCGGCAGGTCGGCGAAGGTCTTGGCCTTGGTGATGTCCTCGGACCAGCCCGGCAGCATCTCGTAGATCGGCTTCGCGTGGTGGAAGTCGGTCTGCGAGTACGGCAGCTCCTCGACGCGCTTGCCGTCGATCTCGTACGCGACGCAGACCGGGATCTGCTCCCAGCCCGTCAGCACGTCGAGCTTGGTGAGGAAGAAGTCCGTCAGGCCGTTGACCCGGGTCGCGTACCGCGCGATGACCGCGTCGAACCAGCCGCAGCGACGGTCACGGCCGGTGGTGACACCGCGCTCGCCGCCGATGCGGCGCAGCGCCTCGCCGTCCGCGTCGAAGAGCTCCGTCGGGAACGGGCCGGCGCCGACACGGGTCGTGTACGCCTTGAGGATGCCGATGACCCGGCTGATCTTCGTCGGGCCCACGCCGGCGCCGGTGCAGGCGCCGCCCGCGGTCGGGTTCGAGGAGGTGACGAAGGGGTACGTGCCGTGGTCGACGTCAAGGAGCGTGCCCTGGCCGCCCTCGAAGAGCACGACCTTGTCCTCGTCCAGCGCGTTGTTGAGGATCAGGGTGGTGTCGGCGACGAACGGCTTGATCTGCTCCGCGTACTGGAGCATCTCCTCGACGATCTGGGCGGCGTCGATCGCGCGACGGTTGTAGAGCTTGGCGAGCAGCTGGTTCTTGCCCTCGAGCGCCGCCTCGACCTTCTGGACCAGGATCGACTCGTCGTACAGGTCCTGGACCCGGATGCCGACGCGGTTGATCTTGTCGGCGTAGGTCGGGCCGATGCCGCGGCCCGTCGTGCCGATCTTGCGCTTGCCGAGGAACCGTTCCGTCACCTTGTCGAGGGTGACGTTGTACGGGGTGATCAGGTGCGCGTTGCCGCTGATCAGGAGCTTCGACGTGTCGACGCCTCGCTCGTTCAGTCCGCTCAGCTCGGAGAGCAGGACAGCCGGGTCGACGACGACTCCGTTACCGATCACCGGGGTGCACCCCGGGGAGAGGATTCCGGAAGGGAGAAGATGCAGCGCGTACTTCTGGTCGCCGACGACGACGGTGTGGCCGGCGTTGTTGCCGCCCTGGTAACGCACTACATAGTCAACGGATCCACCGAGGAGATCGGTGGCCTTTCCCTTGCCCTCGTCACCCCACTGAGCACCGAGCAGCACAAGTGCGGGCACAGGCGTACACCCCTTCCGGGTGGGGCATGTCCAAGGTCAGGGGCCGAGGCCGCCTCACCGGTGTGCCCCGGAATAGACGAAGCCCCTGGCGCAATAGCGCAAGGGGCTCTTGCACAAAGATGCTACCCGAGGAAGGACCGAGGTGTCGGCTCACGACCAGCTGCTGGTGGTCATCGACCCGGTCGCCCGCCGAAGTGACGGCGAGTCCGTACGGATCGCGAAAGATGTGTTGTGTGCGGGGGCAGAGGCGAAAATCTGCCTTCCGGACAGCCCGGAGGAATTCTCCCGGGCCCTTGCCCGGCGCGGGTCACGGCGCCCGGTGGTGGTCGGCGACGACCGCACGCTGCTACGCACGGTGACGCTGCTGCACCGTGAGCGTGAGCTCGCGGGCGCGGCGCTGTCGCTCGTGCCGATCGGCGCGCCGGGCTCGCTGGAAGTGGCGTACGCCCTCGGCGTGCCGCCGGGCACGGTCGCGGCGGCGCGGGCGGTGCTCGACGGGGTGCCGCGCCGGCTCGACCTGCTCGTCGACGACAGCGACGGGGTCGTGCTCGGCGACCTGAGCATCCCGGCCGGCCGGGGCCCGGCCGTGCCCGCGCCGGCCCCGCCGACCGTCTGGGACACCTGCCGCTCCCTGGTCCGCACCCTGGTCCGCCCGGACCCGGCGCACGCCGCACCCCGCGTCCACCGGCTGCGGGTGGAGGCGGACGGCGTGCTGCTCAGCGATGTGGGCGCGCCGGTGGAGGGCGTGAGCGTACGGTCCCTGGCGGGCCTGGCCGCGATCACGATCCAGCCCCCGTCCGCCCCACCCGTCCACGCCGACGCCCACACCCTGACGGTCTCGGGCCCGGACTTCCGCTACCGAGCGGACACCGTGATCTCGGGCCCGGTCCGGCGCCGGACCTGGACGGCCCGGGAGGGCGCGTGGGGGCTGACGCTGCCGAAGGCGAAGGCCTGAGTCGTCGGGCGTCAGGCGTTTCGGGCGTCGGGGTCAGGCGTCGGGCGTCACGCCTCCTGGCCGCCCTTCGCCGCCTTCCGCACCCGCCAGCGGTCCAGCATGCTCAGCATCTCGCTCTGGAGGAACTCGAAGAACTCCGCCGTCTCCCCCGTCCTGCGGCCCGCCGCCGTGTTCGGGCCGAGGATCTCCGAGCCGTCGCGGAGGACCTTCTCCCAGCGGGTCAGGATCGCGTCGCGGCGGGTCATGGTCTCGTACCAGACCTCGTTGTGGAGGACGTAGCGGTCGCGGCGGGAGCCGGGGTCGCGTTCGCGGCTGACCATGCCGACCTGGCTGAGGTAGCGGATCGCGCCGGAGACGGCCGCCGGGCTGATCTGGAGCTGTTCGGCGAGTTCCGCGGAGGTCATCGACGCGGTCTCGGAGGCCAGCAGGGCCGCGAAGACCCTGGCCGCCATGCGCTGCATCCCCGCTTCGGTGAGTTCGGCGGCGAAGCGTTCCACGAATCGGGACACGGCCGCATCGTCGCCCGCGCTGGTCGTCGTCATCTCGCTCATCCCCCAACTTTATACGCTTCGTTAACTTCACAAGTTTGTGAAAGTAGCGTACGTTCTGAAGAATGACGAAGGCAATCACGGTGGCCGGACTGCACAAGTCCTTCGGCCGTACCCACGCGCTCGACGGGCTCGACCTCGCGGTCGAGACCGGTGAGGTCCATGGCTTCCTCGGCCCGAACGGCTCCGGCAAGTCGACCACGATCCGCGTCCTCCTCGGGCTGCTGCGCGCCGACTCCGGCGCCGCCCAGCTCCTCGGCAAGGACCCGTGGCGCGACGCCGTCGAGCTGCACCGCAGGATCGCGTACGTCCCCGGCGACGTGACGCTCTGGCGCAACCTCTCGGGCGGCGAGGTCATCGACCTCTACGGACGACTGCGCGGCGGCCTCGACAAGGCCCGGCGGGCCGACCTGATCGAGCGGTTCGAGCTCGACCCGACGAAGAAGGGCCGGACCTACTCCAAGGGCAACCGCCAGAAGGTCGCCCTCGTCGCCGCCTTCGCCTCCGACGTCGACCTGCTCATCCTCGACGAGCCCACCAGCGGCCTCGACCCCCTGATGGAGGAGGTCTTCCAGCGCTGCGTCGCCGAGGAGCGGGAGCGCGGCCGCACGATCCTGCTCTCCTCGCACATCCTCAGCGAGGTCGAGACCCTCTGCGACCGGGTCAGCATCATCCGCAAGGGGCAGACGGTGGAGAGCGGTTCGCTCGCCGAGCTGCGCCACCTCACCCGTACGAGCGTCTCCGCCGAGCTCGCCGGCGCGCCCAACGGGCTCGCCCACCTCCCCGGCGTCCACGACCTCGCCCTCCAGCCGATCGAGAGGGGTCAGGGCCTGAAGGTGCGGCTCCAGGTCGACACCGACAAGCTCGACGCCGTGCTCCGGTCGCTCACCGAGTCCGGTGTGCGCTCGCTGACCAGCACCCCGCCCACCCTGGAGGAGCTCTTCCTCCGGCACTACGCCACCGATGGGGCGACCGCGCGATGAGCACCCTCACTCTCGCGGGCACCCGCCCGCTCACCCGGCTCGCGCTCCGCCGCGACCGGCTGATGATGCCGATCTGGGTCCTCGTCACCGGCGGCATGGTCGCCGGCGGCGTCGGCTCCCTGAAGGGCCTCTACGGCACCCAGGAGGCCCGCGCCGAGCTGGCGGCGTCGATGACCGCCAACAGCTCGATGCGCTCGCTGTACGGGCCGGTCTTCGACGACTCCCTGGGCGGGCTCGTGGCCTGGCGGTTCGGCACCTTCGCGGCCGTGCTCGCCGCCGTGATGAGCCTGATCATCGTCGTACGGCACACCAGGGAAGAGGAGGAGACGGGGCGTCAGGAGATGCTCTCCTCCGCCGTGGTGGGCCGCCGCGCCCCGCTGACCGCCGCGCTGCTCGCGGCGCTGCTCGCCAACGCGGGCGTCGCGCTCGTGATCACGGCCGGGCTCGCGGGGCAGGGGCCGGGCGGGGCGCTCGCGCTCGGCCTCGCCGTGGGCGGCACGGGCATGCTCTTCGCCACGATGGCCGCGATCGTCGCCCAGCTGACGGAGAGCGCGCGCCTCGCCAAGGGCCTGACCTCCGCCGTCCTCGGTCTCGCCTTCGTGCTGCGCGCGGCGGGCGACGCGGGGAACGCCGACGGCGACTCCGTCCTGACCTGGCTCTCCCCGATCGGCTGGGCGGAGAACGTCCGCGCCTTCGCCGGCGAGCGCTGGTGGGTCCTGCTCCTGATCGCCGTGGCCGTGCTCGTCCAGACGGCGGTGGCGTACGAGCTGGCGAGCAGGCGCGACGTGGGCATGAGCTTCCTGCCGACCCGTCCCGGCCCGGCGGAGGGCCGGCTCGCCACGGCCGGGGCGCTGGCCTGGCGGCTTCAGCGCGGGACCGTGCTCGGCTGGTCGCTCGGCTTCCTGCTCGGCGGCCTGGTCTTCGGCGGGATGGTCTCGGGGGCGGCCGACATCGTCGGCGACAACGAGCAGGCGCGGGAGATCTTCGAGCGGATGGGCGGTCAGAGCGGTCTGACCAACGCCTTCCTCGCGACGATGGTCGGCCTGTTCGGCATGATCGCCGCGCTGTACGCGGTCGGTTCGGTGCTGCGGCCGCACGGCGAGGAGACCTCGGGGCGGGCGGAGCCCATCCTGGCCAACGCGGTCGGCCGGGTCGCCTGGGCGGCCGGCCACCTGGTGATCGCCTTCGCGGGAGCGGCCCTGATCATGCTCCTGAGCGGCCTCGGCCTGTACCTCTCGTACGGCAAGGACCTCGGCCCGATCCTGGGCGCCTCGCTCGCCCAGCTCCCCGCGATCTGGACCCTGGCGGGCCTCGCGGTCCTGCTGTGGGGCGCCTTCCCGAAGGCGGCCGTGGCCGGGTGGGGCGTGGCGGGCCTGTCCCTGGCGCTCGGCTGGATCGGCCCGGCGCTCGACCTGCCCCAGGCGGTGCTGAACCTGTCGCCCTTCGGCCACCTGCCGAAGCTGCCCGGCCAGGAGATGGCCTGGGGGCCCGTCCTGACCCTGACGCTGGTGGCGGCGGCCCTGACGGCGACGGGCCTGTGGCGCCTGCGGCAGCGGGACCTGATCACCGCGTGAAACCGAGAGGGCCCCGTTTCCGGGGCCCTCCTCGTTTCAGCTCCTACAGCTCCACCAGAAGCTCCGGTACGCCCCTGATGACGTACCCCGGGTTCCACTCGGGTTCCGCCGCCAGGCGGAGGGTCGGCGCCTGGTCGAGCACCTCCGCGAAGAGGGTCGTCAGCTCCAGGCGGGCCAGCGGGGCGCCCAGGCAGTAGTGGATGCCCGCCCCGAAGGTGATGTGCGGGTTCTCCGTACGGGACAGGTCCAGGACGTCCGGGTCGGCGAAGCGGGCCGGGTCGCGGTTGGCGGAGCCGAAGAGGAGCGCGACCTCCGAGCCGCGCGGGATCCTGACGTCACCGACCTCGATGTCGTCGAGGACCCACCGCTCGAACATCTGCAGAGGCGTGTCGTAGCGGAGGACCTCCTCCACAGCTGTGGACAAGAGTCCGGCCGGATCCGCGCGCAGCGCCGCCAGCTGCTCCGGGTGGCGCAGCAGCGTCCACCAGCCGTTCACGGTCGTGTTGACGGTCGCCTCGTGCCCCGCGTTCAGGAGCAGCACGCACGTGGAGACCATCTCCTGCTCCGTGAGCTCCTCCACCCCCACGAGGGCCGAGATCAGGTCCTCGCCCGGGTCCTTCCGGCGGCGCGCGATCAGCTCCCGCAGGTACGCCGAGAAGTCGAGCGACGCCCGCACCGCCCGCCGGGCCGTCTCCTCCGAGGGGTTCAGCTCGAACATCCCGCAGATGTCGGCCGACCACGGCCGCAGCATCCGCCGCTCCTCGTCCTCCTCCGGCACCCCGAGCATCTCCGCGATCACGGCGACCGGGAGGGGTTCGGCGACATCGGCGAGGAGGTCGCCGCCGCCGCGCGCGACCAGGCCGCCGACCAGCTCCGCCGCCAGCCTCCGTACCGTCGGCGCCAGGTTCTCCACGGTGCGCGGGGTGAACGCCTTCGACACGAGACGGCGGATCCGTGTGTGGTCCGCCGCCTCCAGGTCGAGCAGCCCGTGGTCGTTGAGCGTGTGGAACGGCTCGTGCGCGGCCGGCGGGGCCGTGCGCCCGAACTCCTCGTGCGTGAAGCGGTGCGTGTACGTGCGGCCCAGGCGCCGGTCCCGCAGCAGCCCCGAGACGTCCTCGTAGTGCGGGATCAGCCACTGCCGGGTCGGGCCGTACCAGTGCGCCCGGCCCGCCGCCCGCAGCTCGGCGTAGGCGGGGTACGGGTCCGCGATGAACCCCGGCGACCAGGGGTCGAAGGAAGCGTCCATGGCCGGAACCTACCCGCCCACCTGCGCCGTTCCTACCCCCCGACCCGCGCGGGTCCTACCCGCCGACCTGCACCAGTCTCGCCTCGTACGCGAAGACCGCCGCCTGCGTCCGGTCGCGCAGCCCCAGCTTCACCAGGATCCGGCTCACATGGGTCTTGATCGTCGACTCGGCGACCACCAGGTGGTCGGCGATCTCCGCGTTCGACAGGCCCTGCGCGATCAGCACCAGGACCTCCGTCTCCCGCTCGGTCAACTCGCCGACCTGTGCCATCGCCGGCGCCTTCGGCGTCTCCGCCGCCCGTGCGAACTCGGTGATCAGCCGCTTCGTCACGGTCGGCGCGAGGAGCGCCTCCCCGGCCGCCACGACCCGTACACCGTCGGCCAGTTGCCGGGCCGAGGCGTCCTTCAGGAGGAAGCCGGAGGCCCCGGCGCGCAGCGCCTGGTACACGTACTCGTCGAGGTCGAAGGTCGTCAGGACGAGCACCTTCGCGTCGGCGTCCGCCGCGACGATCTCGCGGGTCGCCTCGATGCCGTTCAACTCCGGCATACGGATGTCCATCAGGACGACGTCCGGGCGCAGGGCCGCGACCTGGGCGATCGCCTCGCGTCCGTTGACCGCCTCGCCGACGACCTCGATGTCCGGCATCGCGCCGAGCAGCACCGAGAAGCCCTCGCGGACCATCATCTGGTCGTCGACGATCAGTACGCGGATCACTGGTCCGTCTCCTCACGGGTCACGGGGACGAACGCCGTGACCTCGAAACCGCCGTCCTCGGTCGGTTCGGCCGTCATCTCGCCGTTCAGCATCGTCACCCGCTCGCGCATCCCGGTGAGCCCGTGACCGGCGCCCGGGGAGGGCTTCACCAGCCCACGAGCCGGCCCGTTGACGATCCGCAGACCGAGCCCGCCGAGGACGTACGAGACCTCCACCTTGGCCGCCGCGCCCGGCGCGTGCCGCAGGACGTTGGAGAGCGCCTCCTGGATGATCCGGTACGCCGAGAGCTCCACGCCCTGCGGCAGCTCACGGACCGATCCTGTGACGGTCTTCTCGACGTCGAGCCCGGCCTCGCGGACGTTGCCGACGAGCCCGTCGAGGTCGGCGAGGGTGGGCTGCGGGGCGTCGGGGGCCTCGTAGTCCTCGGCCCGTACGACTCCGAGGACGCGGCGCAGCTCGGTCAGGGCGGCCACCGCGTTCTCGCGGATGGTGACGAAGGCCTGCTCCAGCTCCGGCGGCGGGTTCTCGACCCGGTAGGGCGCGGCCTCGGCCTGGATGGCGACCACCGACATGTGGTGGGCGACGACGTCGTGGAGCTCGCGGGCGATGGTGGTGCGCTCCTCGAGGAGGGTCCGCTTGGAGCGCTCCACGGCCGTGACCGACTGCTGGGCGGTGACGGTCTTCTCCGCCTCGCGGCGGACCTGGACGACGGTCACGAAGAGCAGCGCGAGCGCGGAGGGGAAGAGGACCGAGAGGGCGTTGTCGCCGCCTCCCCTGAGCGTGGTCGCGAAGAAGGCGAACACGAGGGTGACGACCCAGATCCAGGCGCCCGTACGGGGCCGGGTGCGGGCGGCCACCACCGTCATCACCACCACCTGGGCGATGCCCGAGGTCGGGCCCCAGGGCCAGCCGAAGTCGTACGAGCCGAGGACGGCCACGAACGGGGCGGAGGCGAGCGCCGCCCAGAACGCGAGCACCGGGCGGACCAGGGTCAGCAGCACGGCCGCGGCCGGCATCCCGGCGAAGACGAGGGCGAAGACGCCGTTGCTGTCGCCGAGGTCCATCCCCATCGCGAAGACGAAAAGCGCACAGGCGGCGACGATCGCGTGCGGCGTCCAGCGGGCCTTGGCCCGTATCCGCCCGGGCAGGCGTCGGGTCACCGGTCCGTCGACCGACATCGGGGGCAGCGGCCGGTACTCGAACGCGTTGTGGAAGAGGTCCTGGCGCAGCCCGCCGAGCGCGCCCTGGGCCAGGCGGAACTCGGGGCTGCGGCTCGTTTCACGGGTGTCTGTCACGTCAGCAACGGTACGGGGGACGACGGACGCGGGTCGTCCCCACGACGGCGGATCCTGCCGCGTCCGTCCCAGGTACTACACGGCCCCGCGCGGCCCCGCCCGTGGGGCCCCGCGCGGGCCCCGCGTGCTCAGAACGCGAGCTGGGCGATCTCCTCCGCCACCACCGCGCAGGCGTCGGCCGCCGGGTCGATCAGGGGGAAGTGGCCGACGTCCGGGAGGAGCGTCAGGCCGACCGTCTCGCCCGCCTTCGCCGCCGCCTCCACATAGGCGTCGGCCACCTCCTGCGGGACGACGACGTCGTCGCGGCCCTGGACGACCGCGGTCGCGATCCCGGTCGGCAGCAGCAGGGCCGGGTCGGCGTGCCGGGCCCGTACGTCGAACTCGCCCTCGCCGCCCAGGAATTCGGTCACCGCACCGCCGCACACGCCGAGCTCCACGGCCCGGTCGAAGTGTGCGATCGGGGCGAGGGCCACGACCCCGCGCAGCGCGGGCGGCGCGGGCAGGCGCCAGGGCGCGTCGGGGGCGAGGACGTGCCGGGCGGCCGCCCAGAGGGCGAGGTGGCCGCCGGCGGAGTGGCCGGTGAGCACGATCCGGCGCGGGTCGGCCTGCGGCAGGTGCTCGGCCGCCAGCTTCGGTACGGCGTCCAGGGCGGCGGCCACGTCGTCGAAGGTGTCCGGCCAGCGGCCGGCGACCGGTCCCGTACCGCCCTGCCGGGGGAGGGCGCCGCCGCGCCGGTACTCGACGTTGGCGACGGCGAACCCCCGGCGGGCCAGAAAGTCCACGAACGGGGTGAGGTGCTGCCGGTCGTACGGCGCCCGCCAGGCACCACCGTGCAGCGCGACGACGAGCGGCGCCCGCTGCCGGCCGTCGCGCGGCGCGTAGAAGTCGACGACCTGGTCGGGGTGATCGCCGTACGCTGCGGACGCGTCCGGGGCGACGGCCGGGTGCGAGAACGCCGACGCTTCTTCGGCGGCGTCGCGCGCGGCGGGGTCCGGCATGCTGTTCCAACCTCTCGGGGACGGGGCCGAATTGGCCTGACCTGCGGGGACCGTATCAGCACTGACGCCCCCACAGATCAAGCGATCATCCGACCGTCCGACCTCAGCTGTCGAGGTGCGGAGCCGCTGCCTCCGCCGGGATCTCCGCCAGGACCTCCGCCAGGATCCGGGCCGCCCGCTCCGCGTCCGCGAAGCCGACGTACAGCGGCGTGAAGCCGAACCGGAGCACGTCCGGGCGGCGCAGGTCGCCCACCACCCCGCGCCGGATCAGCTCCGCCATGACGGCGGGCGCCTCCGCGCACCGCAGCGCGACCTGGCTGCCGCGCTCGCCGTGCGCCCGGGGCGTGACGGACACGACCCGGCCGGCCGGGACGTACGCGGCCACGCACTCCTCGAAGAAGTCCGTCAGGGCGAGCGACTTGGCCCGTACGTCCTCGACGGCGACGCCGTCCCAGACGTCCAGGGCCGACTCCAGGGCCAGCATGGACAGGATGTCGGGCGTACCGACCCGGCCCCGCACCGCGCCCTCGGCCGCCGTGTAGCCCGGGGTCATCCCGAACGGGTCGACGTGCGAGTTCCAGCCGGGCAGCGGGGAGTCGAAGGCCGCCTGGTGCCGCTCGGCGACGTACAGGTACGCGGGCGAACCGGGGCCGCCGTTGAGGTACTTGTACGTGCAGCCGACCGCCAGGTCGACCCCGTGCTCCTCCAGGCCGACAGGGAGCGCGCCCGCGCTGTGGCACAGGTCCCAGATCGCGAGGGCGCCCGCCTCGTGCAGCGCGGCCGTGATCCCGGGCAGGTCGTGGAGGCGACCCGTCCGGTAGTCGACGTGGTTGACGAGCGCGGCCGCGGTGCGCGGTCCCGCCGCGTCCGCGATCTCCGCGGGCGCTACCGGCACGATCCTGCGGCCGGTCATCCGGGCCGCCGACTGCGCGATGTACCCGTCCGTGGGAAACGTCGTCGCGTCGACGAGGATCTCGTCCCGGTCGTCCGTGCTCAGCCGGGTGGCCGCGACGACCGCCTTGAAGACGTTCACGCTGGTCGAGTCGCCGACCACGATCCGGCCGGGGGCGGCGCCGACGAGCGGGGCGATCCGGTCGCCGATCCGCTCGGGCGCGGTCCACCAGCCGCTCTCGTCCCAGGAGCGGATCCGCAGCCGGCCCCACTCGCGGGTGATGACGTCGGCCATCCGGTCGGGCACGTGGGCGGGCAGGGCGCCCAGCGAGTTGCCGTCGAGGTAGACCGTCTCCTCGTCCAGGACGAACTTCTCGCGGAGCTTGGCCAGCGGGTCTTCCAGATCCCTGCGGAGCGCGTTCTCGCGCAAGGTCTCAGACATGGCTGCGGGCCGTCCACAGCTCGGGGAAGACGTTCTTCTGCGCCCGCTTCTCCAGCCACGCCACGCCCGCCGAGCCGCCGGTGCCCGTCTTGGAGCCCATGGCCCGCCGGGTGGCGACGAGGTGGTCGTTGCGCCATCGCCAGACCAGTTCGGCGACGTCGCTGAGCGCCTCGCCCAGACGGACGAGCTCGGCGTTCTGGTCGGCGTCCGCGTATATCCCGGCCCAGACCTTCTCGACCTCGGGGGACGGCTCGTACTTCTTCGCCAGGTCCCGGCCGAGGACGGACTGCGGCACGGGCAGCCCGCGCCGGGCGAGGAGCCTGAGGACCTCGTCGTACAGGCTGGGCTCCTGGAGCGCCTTCTCCAGCTCGGCGTGGACCCGGGGCGCGCCGCGGTGCGGGACCAGCATCGACGCGGACTTCTCGCCGAGCAGGAACTCCATCCGGCGGTACATCGCCGACTGGAAGCCGGAGCCCTCGCCGAGGGCCGCGCGGTAGGAGTTGAACTGCGCGGGGGTGAGCTGGGCCAGCGGCCGCCAGGAGTGGTTCAGGGCCTCCAGCTCGCGCACGGAGCGCTTGAGTGCGTCCATCGCGACGGGGATGCGGTCCTCGCGCAGGGCGCGGCTCGCGGTCTCCCACTCGTGCACGATGACGGTGAACCACAGCTCCATGACCTGGGTGGTGACCAGGAAGACCATCTCGCCCGGGTCGTCGGAGCGGAGGTGCTGGAGGTGGGTGAGTACATCCGCCTGTACGTAGTCCTCGTACGGCGTCGTGCCCGCGAAGTCGAGGTTCGGTGCGTCGACCGATCCGGCTCCGGAGGCATCGGGGAAGGTGGACATTGCTGTCTCCTCGATACGCAACTACCGGGTAGCGGTCCGCTCCTTCCGTGAGAGAAAGCGAGCCCCGGTCCCCTCGGGGCCGCACGCTTCGTCGCACGCGGTCCCCTGCGCATCATGGCACGATCGGGCCCTCGATGTAGCTCCCGTCTTCGTCATACGGATATGCGTTCGAACGGCAGCCTTTGAGCCCCTTGATCTGCTGCATCATCACCGGCGCGAGCTTCCCCGCACCCGGACAGGTCATGTGCGTCCGGAGGCCGATCTCGTGCCCGACCTCGTGGTTGATGATCAGATGCCGGTACTCGGCGGGGGTCCCGGTGAACGTCGGCGAGCCCAGCAGCCAGCGCTTCAGGTTCACCACGACGCCCTGGGTGGTCTCGCAGTTCAGCTCCCCGCGGGTGTTGAGGCCCACGGCGAGACAGAGCCGGTCGGCGGTCGTCGGGGTGGCGATCCGGATGACGAAGTCGGCGTTCTCGGTGACCAGCTGGAACCGGCCCCGGCCGTGCGCGGCCCAGCCGCGCGGGTGGGCCAGGATCCGCTCGATCTCGGCGGCCGCCTCGGCGGCGGAGACGTCGATGCCGTCCTCCACCTGGACGCGGTAGCGGCGCAGGGTGCCCCCGGTGCCGACGGGCGCGCCGGAGGACCCGGCCGACTCGAACGTGCCGGGGCCGCTCTCGGGCACCTTCGGCTTGGGCTTCGGCTTGGGCGGCGGCTTCGGCTTGGCGGTGGTCCGCGCCGGGGTCGGGGTGGTGGCCTTGGGCGTGGTGGGGGCGGCCGTGGTCGGCTCGGGCGTCAGGCTTTCGGCGGCCCTGGTGTCGGCGTCGCTCGGGCCGGTGTCCCCGGCGCCGTTGTAGTGGGCGAGGGCGGCGCCGCCGCCGAGGGCGAGCGTGGCGAGCGCGAGGGCCGGCAGGACGAGCCGACCCAGAGGGCTGCGGCGGCGTCGGCGCCGGCTCTGACTTCGTCCCCGGCCGGTGGGTGCGGCGGCGCGCTTGCCCAAGACAGACTTCTCCCCTGCGTCGGCCGGTTGGGGGGAAGAGGGTGGGGCCTCTGCGCCGGCTGCTCTCGGTACAACGGACCGAAGGATCGTACCGGCCTCTTCGAACACCATCGAACGAAACGCGCCGCGCGACCGGGGGCCGCGCGGCGCGTCGTACGTGCGTTGTTCGTGCGTTGTTCGTGCGTTGCACGTGGGTTGTACGTGCGTTGGTGTGCCGTACGCCGTGGGTCAGCCGAGGGTCTCGGCGGCCGTCTGCGAGGAGTCCCGCAGGAAGGTCGAGCAGCGCTCGTACTCGTCCTTCTCGCCGATCTCGCCGGCCGCGCGCGCCAGCGCGTGCAGGGCCCGCAGGAAGCCGCGGTTCGGCTCGTGCTCCCACGGCACAGGGCCGTGGCCCTTCCAGCCGCTGCGGCGCAGCGCGTCCAGGCCGCGGTGGTAGCCGGTACGGGCGTACGCGTACGACTCGACGACCCGGCCGCCCTCGAACGCCTCGTCGGCGAGCTGGGCCCAGGCCAGCGAGGACGTCGGGTACTTCGCGGCGACGTCCGCCGGCGCCGTGCCGGCCGCGAGCAGCTCGCGCGGCTCCGGATCGTCGGGCAGGTGGGTGGGGGCGGGTCCCCCCAGCAGGTTCTCGTGGATGGCCATGGGCCAAGTCTGCCTCAGCGGACCGTCACCGATCTCGCTCGGCCTTCTGTTCCCCCGGGTCCAGCGGGGGCGAGGTGACCCCGCAGTGGACCTTGCACTCGGGGTGGCAGTCCGCCTCGACGGCCGGCTTCCGCACGGTCGCCCAGGCCAGGACCGCGCCGGCCACCATCAGCCCGGCACACATCGGCATGGCCTTGCGGAACGTCTCCCCGAACTCCTCCGCCGAGCGGTACGCCTCCGGGCCCATGCCCGCGAGCGCGGGCAGGGCGGCGACCGCGAGGAGGCCGGCCGCGCGCGCCGCCGCGTTGTTGATCCCGCTGGCCAGGCCCGCCCGTGCCACGTCGACGGAGGAGAGGACGGTCGCGGTCAGCGGGGCCACCAGGGCGGTCAGGCCGAGGCCGAGCACGGCCATGGCCGGCAGCACGTCCCAGACGTACGAGGCGTCCTCGCCGACCCGCAGCATCAGGAGCATCCCGACCGCGCACAGCAGCGGCCCCACGGTCAGCGGGATCCGGGGCCCGATCTTCTCCCCCAGCTCGCCCGACTTGGCCGAGAGCAGCAGCATCAGGACGGTCGTCGGCAGCATGGCGGTCCCCGCGGCGAGCGCGGAGTAGCCGGAGACCACCTGGAGCTGGAGGGCGGCCAGGAAGAAGAAGCCGCCGAGCGCCGCGTACACGCACAGGGTCACCAGGTTGACCACGGTGAACTGGCGCGACGCGAAGATCGACGGCGGCACCATCGGCTCCTCGCGGTGCCGCTCCAGGACGACGAACGCCGCCCCGGTCAGGACCCCGAGCCCGGCGGCCCACCACGCCTCGGCGATCAGCGCGTACGTCACGAGGGCGAGCGCGGCAGCCCCGAGAAAGGCGCCGAGCACGTCGAAGCGGCCGTGGGCGGACTCGTCGCGCGACTCGGGCACGTGCCGCAGCGCGACGGGCACGCAGAGCACGGCCAGCGGCACGTTCAGCAGGAACACCCACCGCCAGCCCGGCCCGTCGACCAGCCAGCCGCCGACGAACGGCCCGATCGCCGCGCCGACCCCGCCGAAACCGGACCAGAGCCCGACTGCCTTGGCCCGGTCGTCCGGGTGGAAGCTCGCCTGGATCAGCGCGAGCGAGCCGGGGGTGAGCAGCGCGCCGCCGACGCCCTGGAGGGCGCGGGCGGCGATCAGGACCCCGGCGTTCGGGGCGAGCCCGCACAGCAGCGAGGCGGCGGCGAACCACACGATCCCGATGACGAACACCCGCCGCCGCCCGTACCGGTCCCCGAGCGCCCCGCCGAGCAGGATCAGCCCGGCGAGGGTGAGCATGTAGGCGTTGACGGTCCACTGGAGGACGGCCATGTCGGCGTCGAGGTCCTCGCCGATGTGCGGCAGGGCGACGTTGACGACGGTCGAGTCGAGCAACGCCATCCCCGAACCGAGCACGGTGGTGAACACGATCCACCGCCCGGTCCGGGAACTCAGCCGGATGTCCATGCCTGCCATGGTCCTCGCGGGGGCGGACCCGTGCACGTCAGATCGCCAGAAGCGTCAGGTCACCCGGAGCGTCAGGTCGTCCGAAGCCGCGTCGCCGCGCGCACCAGCGCGTCCACCCCCCGCTCCGCCTTCTTCCGGGGGCAGCCGACGTTCAGGCGGACGAAGCCGGGTTGGCCGTAGACCGTGCCCGGCATGATCGCGACCTTCTCGGTCTCCACCAGGTCGAGCTGGAGCACGGTGTCGTCGATGCCGAGCGGGCGCAGGTCGATCCAGGCCAGGTAGCCGGCCTCCGGGGGCGTCCAGGTGACGCCCGGCAGGCCGTCCCGGAGCCGCTCCTCGACCATCCGCATCGTGCCCGCCACGTACGCCCGCAGCTCGTCCAGCCATGCACCGCCGTGCCGGTACGCGGCGATGTGGGCGGTCAGCGAGAGCACCGCCGGGGAGGCGAGGCCCTCGCCCGTCTGCATCCGGCGGATGAACTCCTCCCGCTCGTCCGGGTCGCCGATGACCCCGTACGAGCCGCTCAGCGCCGGGAAATTGAAGGCCTTGGTGCCGGAGGTGATCAGCGCCCACCGGCGGCCCCGCCCCGGCTCGGCGAACCGGAGCCAGGGGATGTGGCGCCGGCCGTCTGTCACCAGGTCCGCGTGGATCTCGTCGCTCACCACCGCGACGCCGTGCCGCTCGGCGAGCCGCGCGAACTCCGCGAGCTCCTCCTCCCGCCAGACCCGCCCCGTCGGGTTGTGCGGCGAGCAGAGCAGCAGCATCCGGCTGTCCGGCCGCGCCAGCTCCGCCTCCAGCGCCCCGAGGTCCCCGACCGGTACGCCCCGCAGCTCGCGCCCCAGACCGGTGATCGCCTTGCGGAAGCCGTCGTACGTCGGGGTGTGCACGACCACCCCGTCGCCGGGCTCGGTCCACATCTGGAGGAGCTGCGAGAGCTGGCTCAGGACGGACGGCGCGTAGACCAGCGTCTCGATGTCGAGCGCGGTGTCGTGCCGGGTCGCGTACCAGTCCCGTATCGCCGCCCGGAACGCGCCGAGGCGCCAGTCGGTGTAGCCGAAGACGCCGTGCTCGACCCGTTCCTTCAGCGCGCTCAGGACCTCCGGCGGGGAGGCGAAGTCCATGTCGGAGATGGTGAACGGGAGCAGGTCGGAGACCCCGAAGCGGTCCGCGATGCCGTCCCACTGGACCGACCAGGTGCCCTGCCGGGCTATCTCACGGTCGAAGTCGTACCTCGTCGTCGTCACTCGGACCTCCCTGAAGAGCTGGAGACACGGAGGGCCCGGCACCACACGGGTGCCGGGCCCTCCGTCAACGGACTGACCGTGCTTACTTCAGCTTCGTGCCGGTCGAGCGCAGCGCCGCGCACGCCTCGGCCACGCGGGTGGCCATGCCGGCCTCGGCGAGCTTGCCCCAGGTGCGCGGGTCGTAGGTGGACTTCTTGCCGACCTCGCCGTCGACCTTCAGGACGCCGTCGTAGTTGCGGAACATGTGGTCCACGACCGGGCGGGTGAAGGCGTACTGGGTGTCGGTGTCGAGGTTCATCTTCACGACGCCGTTCTCCAGCGCGGTGGCGATCTCCTCGGCGGTGGAGCCGGAGCCGCCGTGGAAGACGAAGTCGAACGGGTTGGCCTTGCCGAAGCGCTCGGCGACGCCCGCCTGGAGGTCCTTGAGCAGCTCGGGGCGGAGGACGACGTTGCCCGGCTTGTAGACGCCGTGCACGTTGCCGAAGGAGGCGGCCAGCAGGTAGCGGCCCTTCTCGCCCAGGCCCAGGGCCTCGGCGGTGCGGATCGCGTCGTCGACGGTGGTGTACAGCTCGTCGTTGATCTCGTGGCTGACGCCGTCCTCCTCGCCACCGGTCGGGGTGATCTCGACCTCGAGGATGATCTTGGCGGCGGCGGCCTTGGCGAGCAGCTCCTGGCCGATGGCCAGGTTGTCGGCGAGGGTCTCGGCGGAGCCGTCCCACATGTGCGACTGGAAGAGCGGGTTCTGACCAGCCTTGACGCGCTCGGCGGAGATGTCGAGCAGCGGGCGGACGTAGCCGTCCAGCTTGTCCTTCGGGCAGTGGTCGGTGTGCAGCGCGACCGTGATGTCGTACTTGGCGGCGACGATGTGCGCGAACTCGGCCAGGGCGACGGCGCCCGTGACCATGTCCTTGTTGTGCTGGCCGCCCAGGAACTCGGCGCCACCGGTCGAGATCTGGATGATGCCGTCGCTCTCGGCCTCCGCGAAGCCACGCAGGGCGGCATGCAGGGTCTGGGAGGAGGTCACGTTGATGGCCGGGTAGGCGAACTTGCCTGCCTTCGCCCGGTCGAGCATCTCGTTGTAGACCTCGGGGGTTGCGATGGGCATTCGTCCGCTCCTTGTGATGTGCGGGTGGGTGCGTTACTGGACCCTGACCTGGGGCGACGTCATCGTCGGGGCCCATCTTTCCAGACTCTCCCCCGGACACCAGGACGAAGGGGCGGAGCGTTTCACGTGAAACACTCCGCCCCCGGTCGAATCCCCAGGTCAGGGCCGCTTCCGGGCGGTCCCGGGACCTAAGTCACGACTTCGCCTCGGTCACTCTGCGTCGAGCACCCGTCGATCGCTCGGCGTCGATTCAGGCGAGACCCAGCTCGTCCAGCGCGAAGGCGTAGAGGTACGGCACGCCCGCGGTGGTGCTGATCTTCTCGCCCGCGCCCGTCGCCCGGTCCACGATCGTCGCGACCGCCACGACCTCGGCGCCGGCCGCGCGCGCCGCCTCGACGGCGGTCAGAGGGGAGCCGCCGGTGGTGGAGGTGTCCTCGACGATCAGGACCCGACGGCCCTTGATGTCCGGGCCCTCGACCTGGCGCTGCATGCCGTGGGCCTTGGCGGCCTTACGGACGACGAAGGCGTCCAGGCGCTTCCCCTGGGCGGCGGAGGCGTGCAGCATCGCCGTCGCGACCGGGTCGGCGCCGAGCGTCAGGCCGCCCACGGCGTCGAACTCCAGGTCGGCGGTCAGGTCGAGCATGACCTGACCGACGAGCGGAGAGGCGGCACCGTCCAGCGTGATCCGGCGCAGGTCGACGTAGTAGTCGGCCTCCAGACCCGAGGAGAGGGTCACCTTGCCGTGCACCACGGCCTTGTCCTTGATCTGCTGGAGCAGGTCAGCGCGTACGTCAGTCATGCTCATGAGCTTAAAGCTCATGAGCTCAGAGCCGCCGCCAGGCCCAGGTCGCCGTGATCTCCAGCGGATCGATCGGGGTCACGTAGCGCGGGAGCGTGTTCAGGCCGTTCGGGGGGCCGGACTGGGGCTCCACGCAGACCGCGGCCTCCTGCTCGTCGTAGACCACGACCCACTCGGCGCGGCTGGTCACCTTCAGCTCCAGCTGCTCCGGCCAGGTGAGCGTGGCCTCGACGCCGTCCGGCATCCCGAAGCAGTCGTCCCAGGGGCCGGGGGTGGGGCCGATCCGGCGCCCGGTGGGGAGGTGGTCCTCGCCCCGCTCCTCCTGCCACGCGGGCGTGAAGTCGAGCCGTACGGGCGCGCCGTCGTCGAGGGTCCGGTTGAACCAGGGGTGCCAGCCGGCCTGGGCCGGGAAGGAGTCGTCGTACGTCTCCACACCGAGCTGGAGCGTGAGCGCGTCCTCGGTGAGCGCGAAGGTCTGGGTGACCCGGCCGGAGTACGGCCACGGGTCCCCGAGCTCATAGGTGAACGCCGCCGTGCGCGCCCCGTCGGCGTCCGCCGTCCTGGCGGCCTTCCAGACGGTGTCGCGGCCGGTGCCGTGGATGGCGTGCGGCGGGGAGTTGAGGGGCATCTGGTGCTTCTCGCCGCCGTTGCGGAACTGGCCCAGCTCGATCCGGCCGCACCAGGGCACCATCGGGAAGCAGCCGTACCGCTCGCCCTGGCGCAGCAGCTCCCTGCCGCCGATGCGCAGGCTCTCGATCCGGCAGCCGTTGTCGGGGTTGATGGTCAACTCGGCGTCGCCCGCCGTCAGTCGCGTCTGCTTGCTCACGCCCCGACAGTAGACGGGGATCAGCGTCGGCGGCGCAGCGCCCGGCCGACGACCACCGCGGAGGCGATCGCGAGGGCCGCGGCGGGGGCGATCCAGCGCAGCGTGGCGCCCGCCGTATTGGTCTCCGGGGCCGGGACGGGGGCGTAACGGCCGCGCGGCGGCGCGTGGTCGACCTCTTCGGCACTCCGCCCGATCATCGTCCGCCGGGCGTGCGCGGCCTCGGCGGCGGGGGGTTCGGCGGGGTACTCGACGGGCGTCTCGCCCTCGAAGGCGCCGCCCTGGAAGGGGTCGAGGGAGGGCGGAGGGACGGGCGTCTCGAAGACGGACGAGGACGACGCTTCCGGCCGGCGGGGCTCGGGCTCCTCCACACCATCGTCGACGCCGTCGCTGTCGCTGTCGGCCTCGTCGTCGAGTTCGGAGTCGAGGTCGACCTCGGCGTCGGCGGTGGGGACCACGTCCGCGCCGGAGGCCGCCGCGGCATCCCCGGAACCTTTCTCCGCGGCCGCGGCCGCCGCCAGCGACGACGTGAACCTCTCGATCAGCCGCTGCGCCGCCGACTCCCGCGCCTCCTCGGGAAGGTCGGCGAGCCGGCCCTCCGGCTTCACCGTGCCGGTGAAGGTGAGCGTCGTCCCGTCGGCCACCGGGGTGAGCGCGATCGCCAGGGAGAGCCGCACCGAGCCCTTGCCGCGGACCTCGGTGCCCTTGCCCTCGACCGCGACGACACCGCTCTGCTCCGCCAGCCGCAACACGCCCTGGTAGGTGATCGTGTGCCCGCCGGCGCGGATCCTCAGCCGGCCCGCGAGCGGACCCGCCTTCGCGTCGGCGTCCTGCTGGAGGCCGGGGACGCAGCGCGCCACCCGTGCGGGGTCCGTCAGGGTCTTGCGGAGAACCTCGGCCGGTACCGGAACGAACACCTCATGCTCCATGGAAGCCGAGCCTACTCAGCCCGGGCGCCGCCGTCGCCTGTTCCCGCGCGCTCAGCCGCCGTAGCGCGGGTGGACCAGCGTCGACGGCGGCGGTGGGGCGGCCCGCTCGTCCCGGGTGCGCTCGACGGCCCGGGCGCCCGTCACCAGGGCGCCGGCCGTCAGGGAGCGCAGCGGGGGCGTGTCGGCGGGGAGGGCGAGGTCGGGCGGGTAGGTGCCCGCCGCCGCCAGCAGGTACCCCCAGTCGGCCGCCCCGGCGTCCGCCGCCTCCGCGCCCGTACCGCCCGAGCGGTCCGCCCGGTCGGGGCCCGCGGCGAGGCGCGCCCCGCGGCCGTCCGCGCTGTAGGGGCGGGTCGCGAAGCCGGCCGCGCGGAGGGTGGAGTCGACGGTCCAGTACGTACGGGGGGAGGCGGCGGCCGAACCGGCGTGCACGACGAGCCGCCCGTCGTCGGCGAGGACCCGGGCGGCCAGGCCGTAGAACTCCTCGGAGTACAGCTTGGCCCCGGCCGAGATGCCCGGGTCGGGGAGGTCGGAGATCACCACGTCGTACCGCTCGCGCGGCCCGTCGCCCACCCCCGCCCCGCCCGGCCTGCCCGACGCGCCCGCCCCGCCCGGCCTGCCCGACGCGCCCGCCCCGTCCGGCCCTGTCGTCGCCGCCTCGCGCAGCCAGCGGAAGGCGTCCGCGAAGGCCACCCGGACCCGCGGGTCGCTCAGCGCGCGGCCGTTGAGCGCGGTGATGTCCGGATGCGTGCGGGCGAGCCGGGCGACTCCGGGATCGGCCTCCACGACGGTGACCGAGCGGACCCCGGAGTGGCGCAGCACTTCACGGGCGGCGAGGCCGTCGCCACCGCCGAGGATCAGCACGCGCGCGTGCGGCCCGTTCATCGCCGGGTGGACCAGCGATTCGTGGTACCGGGAGGCGTCCGCGCCGCCGGCCCGCAGCCGGCCGTCCACGAAGAGGTCCGGCGGGCTGCCGAGCTCCCCCGTCACGACGACCTCCTGGAGGTCGGTGCGCACGGCGACCCGCACGTTGTCCCCGTACACCGCGCGGCGCGCGGCCTCCTCGAAGTCGTCGACGAGGACGGTGGCGGTGGCGAGGACGGCCAGGACGGCCAGGTTCGTGCCGATCAGGAGCGCCCGGGACCGGCTGGTCAGGTCGCGGCGGAACAGCCACAGCACCAGGCCGCCGCCCGCCACCGCGTTCACCGCACCGGTGACGAGCGCGCCGGTGAGCTGGCCGAGCCAGGGCAGCAGCAGGAACGGGAAGGCGAGGCCGCCGACCAGCGCGCCCACGTAGTCGGCGGCGAAGAGGTCGGCGACGGTGCCGGCCGGGTCGGCGGCGCTGTCCTTCCGTTCGGCCTCCCGCGCGCCGGGGTGGCGCGCCGAACGCGCCGACTCCGCCCGCTGGATCAGGGACATGAGGAGCGGGATCTCCGCGCCGATGAGGACGCCGATGGCGAGCGAGAACGCCACCAGGACGTACTGCGCCTCGCCCACCCAGGCGAAGGCCGCGTACAGCGCGAGGGCCGAGCAGCCGCCGATCAGCGCGAGCCCGCACTCGACCAGGCCGAAGCCGACGGCGGCACGGCAGCGCAGCCGCTTGGCGAGCAGCGAGCCGACGCCCATCGCGAAGACCATCAGGGAGAGCACGACCGAGGCCTGCGTGACCGAGTCGCCGATCAAGTACGAGGCGAGGGCGACCAGTTCCAGTTCGTAGACGAGACCGCAGGCGGCGCAGACGAAGACGACGACGAGGACCGGATACCGCACCGTGCTCGGCCGAACGGGCAGCCGCGTCACCCTCTTGGGTGGCATGGTCAGGGGCGGATCGATCATGTTCGTAACGCTACGTCACACATCTGTCGCCGCTTGTCACCCACACGAGTGCACCTGAGGCGTACGGGAGGCGCGTTACAGCGCGGCAGACATACGGACGCCGATCTGCGTCCGGGTGACCACCAACTGCCCTTCCTGCGGGTACGCGTGCCAGGTGCGCCACCGCACCTGGCCCTCGTGGCGCTGCGCCAGCATCGCCGTGAAGGCGTGCGGGGAGCCGGGGAACGTCCCCGCGAGGCCGTGGGGATGGTCGGCGACGAGCGCCAGCAACTCCTGGGCGCGGCCCGCGAAGGAGCCGTGGTTGAGCTTCTCGACGCGGGCGGCGAATTCGTACTCCCATCCGCCGATCCGCTTCGAGACACCCAGCGGCAGCGGCGTACTGCTGCCGGGCATACAGGCGACGGTCTCCGAGCAACGGCGCTCCTCTTCCTCCAGAAGCACCTGATGGGAGGCGCCGAGCAGGCGCAACTGCAGCTTGGCACCGGTCAGTTCGAGGTCGAGCACGGCCAGGGCGGGCAGCGGCTCGCGCCCGAGCGCCCAGGCCAGATCGGCCGCACGTGTGTCGGTATAGGAGGTTTTCAGGGTCGTGAGCATGGGTCGGCTCCGCAAACACGGTTTGACGGGTGGGCCGGGGGCGCCCCGGAGAAGGGTTCAACGGGAGTGGGGGATCGCCGGCTCGGGTCCACACACGGTCCGAGGGCTGTCTCTATCAAGAGCGAGGGAATCACGGACTTCGAGCGACTCGCAGCCTTTTTACCCAACTTGCCGTGGTTTCCATCCCCTTCGGGGACCCAACAGTTCAATTGTTCTGAGAAACCCGATTTCGGGCTCCAACACGAAGGCGCCCGGCGGATGTTGGAACGCCGGGCACCCGGTGATCGCGGAGGCGACTGCCCCGTGACAGTCGCCTCCGAGTCGTCACCCCCGGTCAGTCGCCGCCGCCACCTCCACCGCCGCAGCCGCCACCACCACCACAGGACGACCCGCCGTCCGAGCCGCACCCGCCTCCGCCGCCGTCCGACCAGCCACCACGCCGCCTGCCGCCCCGCCCCCTGCGGGTCGCCGACACCACGCCCAGCGCGATGGCGAAGACGATGAACATCATGAACAGAATTTCCATCTGTGACACCCCCGTAGGTCTCTGTGCGTGGGGGATGCCCGGTCCGGCACACGCCAAAGCGCACTTGAGGAAGTCCAGAGCTTCGGCCCAGGATGACGGGCATGACACGACCGCTGCTCAACCGCCGGCTCGCCGAGTTCGGCACCACGATCTTCGCCGAGATGTCCGCACTCGCCGCCAGGACCGGGGCGATCAACCTCGGGCAGGGCTTCCCGGACACCGACGGCCCCGAGGAGATCCGCGAGGCGGCGGTCCGGGCGCTGCGCGACGGCCGCGGCAACCAGTACCCGCCCGGCCCAGGCGTCCCCGAGCTGCGCACGGCCGTCGCCGAGCACCAGCTGAGGCGGTACGGCCTGGCCTACGACCCCGACACCGAGGTCCTGGTCACGGCCGGCGCCACCGAGGCCATCGCCGCCTCCCTGCTCGCCCTCGTCGAGCCGGGCGACGAGGTGATCGCCCTGGAGCCGTACTACGACTCGTACGCCGCCTCCGTAGCGATGGCGGGCGGCACCCGCGTCCCCGTCACGCTCCGCCCGCACGAGGGACGCTTCGTCCTGGACCTGGACGAGCTGCGGGCCGCCGTCACCGACCGGACCCGGCTGATCCTGCTCAACACCCCGCACAACCCCACCGGCACCGTCCTCACCCGCGCCGAACTGACCGCGATCGCCGAGCTGGCCGTCGCCCGCGACCTGCTCGTCGTCACCGACGAGGTGTACGAGCACCTGGTCTTCGACGACGCCGAGCACCTGCCGATCGCGAGCCTGCCGGGGATGCGGGAGCGCACGGTCACCATCGGATCGGCCGGCAAGACGTTCTCGTTCACCGGCTGGAAGGTCGGCTGGGTGGCCAGTACCCGGCCACTCGTGACCGCTGTCCGGACGGCCAAGCAGTACCTGACCTACGTCAGCGCGGGCCCCTTCCAATACGCGATCGCCGAGGCACTCCGTCTGCCGGACGCGTACTTCGACGGCTTCCGCGCCGACCTGCAACGCAAGCGCGACCTGCTCGGCGACGGCCTGCGCGCGGCGGGATTCGAGGTCTACCAGCCCCAGGGCACGTACTTCATCACCACCGACATCACCCCCTTCGGCGAGAAGGACGCCTACGCCTTCTGCCGCGCCCTCCCCGAACGATGCGGCGTCGTCGCCATCCCCAACTCCGTCTTCTACGACGACCCCGACGCCGGCCGCAGCCAGGTCCGCTTCACCTTCTGCAAGAGGGACGACGTCCTCGTCGAGGCCGTCGGCCGCCTTCGCCGCCTCGTGTCCTGAACGCGAAGGCAGCGCCCGCCGCCGCTCGTCAGCGGTGCCGTCTGCGGCCGCTCCCGCAGTGCCGCGCCCGCGCTTGTGGGCGCGGCCGAGACGAGCGACGGGTACGCGCAGCGCTCGGGCAGCCAGTCGGCCGAGCTCCTCCATGCCAGGCGTCCGGTTCGTCCCACAGTGTCCGCGCCACGGCATCCGTCCCACGGCGTCCGTGGGGAATTTCTCCGCCGTACCCCTCCTGTTGGCCAGGTCTGGCTACCTTCGCCTCGCCCCGGTCCGGTACAGGAGAGGTACATCCATGAGCACGCCGATCCACCGCACCTCGACACGGCAGTCCGCAGCGGTCCCGACGTCGGCCCGGCACCGTGAGGGGGGGAGCCGGACCGGGGGTACGTCCGCACGCCCGCTGGAGCACTCCTTACTGGAGATGCAGTCCCGCGTCGGCAACCGGGCCACGACCGCGATGGTGCAGCGCGTCCGGGACACCGAGAGAGGGAATGCGGCGGAGAACGGCGGCGCGTCCCCCGAAGCGAAGAAGAACTACCGCGACCGGATCGCCGCGCTCCTCGACAGGTTCAAGAAGAATCTCGAACCCATCGACACCTTCATCAAGGGCTTCCAGACCCCCACCAACGCGGCCTTCACCCAACAGGCCGCCGTCGCGGCCAATGAGAGCCTCAAGCACTCCGCCGCCGCCTCGGGGACCTCCGCGGCCTCGGGCAACCTCCTCACGGAGGCCGCCGGCACCGTGGTCAGCGGCATGGACGCGTACAAGAACATGAAGGACGCCAAGAAGCACGAGACCGGGGCCGACCACCACAAGGCGAAGAAGAAGGCCAAGACCAAGGGGGCCGACACGGTCATCGGCGCCGCCGGTTCGGGAAGCTACAGCGCCGCCATCGCCAAGGAGGTGACCAAGATCCAGAAGACGGCGGACGCGGCGGTGGCATCCGAGGCGAGCGGTATCGCCAGCGCCGCCATCGGCACGATCAAGGGCGTGCGGTCCGCCTTCCGCATCGGGGGAGCAGCCAGCAAGTACAAGCAGATCAAAAAGCTGGGAGATCCCCACCTCGTCCAGGCGGGGGCACTGGCACGGCTGAACGAGTCGCGCGAGCAGGCCAACTGGGCCGCAGCGGAGGCTTACGTCGCGCTGGACAGCTACTGGAAGCACGAGGGCCCTGGACGGCTGGAGCTCGTTTCCGAGGCCATCGACGCGGCCTGGGAGGCGATGGCCGAAGCCCGTGACGCCGGCGAGAAACTCCAGCACGCCGAGAACGACGTGGAAAAGCTGAGCAAGGTGCAGGAGTACGCGAAGAAGAAGCAGCTCACCAAGATCGGCAAGGAGGCGGCCGGCGGCGGGGGCGAGTCCGTCAAGGCCGCAGCCGGCGTCGTGACGGCGGTCGCGGCGGGAACAGCCGGGCTGGCGAGCAACCCGGTCGGCTGGGGCCTCGCCGGGGCCGGGGCCGGTCTCGTCCTCGGCGTCACCATGTACAAGGCGCTCCGCGCCGCCACGAAGCGCTACGAAGAGGTCCACCACCCCGAGCGCTGGGCACCGCAGGGCGAGACCCCGGCGGAGGCCGCTTCCCGCACGGAGTCGTTGAAGCACGCGCTGAAGTTCTGGAAGAAGGTGTCGATGGGGGAACGCCAGGCCATGGCGCGGGAGATCTACGCCCTGGCGGCGGGCCCCGACATCTCCCGGAACACCACGGCCGAGATGCGGGAGTCCGCCAGGTCCCTGCTCATCGCCCTCAAATCCGGCCCCGACAAGCACAAACTGGAGCCGGACGCGTGGGCCGAGACCCTCAACGACCCGGCGAAGAAGTCCGGTTGGATCGCGGAGATTGCGGAGCAGCTGGCCTCGGGCTGAGCTGGAGCGGGCCGGGGCCCTCGCCTGCCGGGGCGGGCGAGGGGGACGGGCTGACGGGCTGACGGGACCGACGGGCTGACGGGCTGACGGGCTGACGGGCTGACGGGCTGACGGGACCGACGAGCCTGGTGGGGTGAGCCGCGCGCCACCTGGGTTTTTTTCACCCGGGTGGGCCCCTCGCTCGCGCGCGCCCCCTCCGCGCCCCACGGATTGTCGGGTAGACCGATTTGTCGGGCCGATCCCGATTCCCGTGCGCACGGAGGTGCACCCTGTCCGCCGAGACCCTCGACCGCCCGGCGCCGACCACCGTCGTCGTCCGGAGCGTCCCCCGCTGGCGGGCCTCGCTGCATCGGGCCGCGCCCGCGCTCGGCCTCTTCGCGGCGGCGCGGCTGACCGGGATGCTGGTGCTCGCCGCCTGGGCCTGGCACATCGGGCGCTCGCCCCGGGCGCTCCTCGCCACCTCCTGGGACTCCGGCTGGTACACCCGGATCGCCGCGCACGGCTACGGCCACACGGTCCACTGGCCCGACGGGGTCGTCCAGTCCGACCTCGCCTTCTTCCCGCTCTACCCGGCGCTCGTCCGCGCCGTCACCACCGTCCTGCCCGTCGAGGGCGGCACGGCCGGACTGCTGCTGTCCTGGACGTCGGCGGGCGCGGCGGCCTGGGGGATCTACCTGATCGGCGAGCGGCTGTACGGCCGCCGGACCGCCGTCCTGCTCGTCCTGCTCTGGGGCCTGCTGCCGCACTCGATCGTGCTGTCGATGGCGTACACCGAGCCGCTGATGACGGCCCTGGCCGCCTGGTCGCTGTACGCGCTCCTCACCCACCGCTGGCTCTGGGCCGGCGCCCTGGCCGCCCTGGCCGGGCTCGCCCGCCCCAACGGGATCGCCGTCGCGGCGGCGGTCCTGGTGGCGGCGGCGTACGCGCTGTACCGGCGCAGGGACGGCGGCACCGCCCGGATGTGGGCGGGAGCCGCCCTCGCGCCGCTCGGCTGGCTCTCGTACCTGCTCTGGGTGGGCGCGCGGCGCGGCGATCTGCTCGGCGGCTACTTCGCCGTCCAGGACGGCTGGACCTCGCGCTTCGACCTCGGAAAGGGCGCGCTGGTCTTCGTCCGGGACATGCTGAGCGGGCCGACGCAGTTCGGCTTCGCGACGGCGCTGCTGTTCACGGGCGCCGGGGTGCTGCTCTTCGCGCTGCTCGCCCTGGTGGAACGGCCGCCGCTGCCGGTCCTGGTCTACGCGGGCGTCCTGGTGCTCATCACCGTCGGCGGCTCCGGCTTCTTCGAGTCCAAGCCGCGCTTCCTGCTGCCCGCGTTCCCGCTGCTCATCCCGCTGGCCCAGGCACTGACGAAAGCCCGGCCCAGGGCCGCGATCGTGGTGATCGCGGGCCTGGCCGGGCTCTCGTTCGGCTTCGGGGCGTACGCGCTGACGCTCGCGCGGATGGCCCTGTGAGGGTGGCGCGTGCGCCCGTGAGGGCTCAGGCCTCGTCGCCGTCGGAGGACTTGTCCTCCGGGGACTCCAGGCCGAACTGCTCCACGAGCCACTTGTCGAACTCGATCGAGGCGCGGACCCAGCTGACGGTCGACGACACGAAGTGCTCCAGGGCGACGCCGGTGCCGATCAGCATCTGGGCCTCGCCGATGAGGCGGAGGGTGGCGGAGCCGTCCTCCTCCTCGTGCAGGTGCGTGTAGACCTTCGGCCACAGGGTGCGGCGGTTCCAGTCGTCGATCGCGTCGAGGATCCGGGCGCGGTCGTCCGCCGAGTGCGGGCGGTCGTAGAAGGTCCGCACCGAGAAGACACGCTGGTCCTCCTCGCCGCGGAACATGAAGTACGTGCGGAATTCCTCCCACGGCGCCGCGAGGTCACCCTCGTCGTCGACGACGTACTTCAGCTCCATCTGGTCCAGGAGCTGCTTGACCAGGTCCTGGTCGGGGACGACGGGGCCCGCCGGTCCTGCGGCCTGAGGCTGGGGCTGGCCCCCGAAATTCGGAATCGAGGACGGGTCGATGCTCACCGTGAATATCCCTTCGTACGGTTGCCGCCATCCTCCCCCATGCCGGGCGGTACGGCGCAAGCCCCACCTGCCGCGATCCGCTGCGGGCTGACAAACTCGGGGCGCATGGGGGAGTACACAGCGAAGAAAGTGCCGCCGGTGCGGCCTCGTGCGTGGACGTGGGTCTGGGTGTCCGCACTCATGACCGTACTGTGCGGGGCACCGATCGCCCTGGTGGTGTGGGGCGCGATGGCTTTGAGCGAGATGGGCGACCAGAAGCCGTTCGACTGCGGGAAGGCGATGGAGTTCGCCCACGGCACCCTGCCCGAGGCCGCCCAGGGCCCCGTGTGCACGATGGGCGGGTTCCAGGACACGATCGTCACGGTCGAGTTCCGGATGGAGCGCGCCGCGTACGAGCCGTGGCTCGCGGAGGTCTACCCGAACCGGGAACCGGCGCTGACCTGCAAGCCCGGGTTGGCCGACTGCTCGTGGGCGAAGTTCGGCGACGCGCTGTTCGTGGATGTCGAGATGGCGCACGAGGACGGTGACACCGTCCTCGTACGCCTTGAGGCCTTCGACACCTGACCGCCGTACGACCCGCCTACCGCGTGGCCACCTACTGCGCCGCGCCCACGATCAGACCGTCCTCGAAGCGGTCCACCCGGACCGTGTCGCCGTCGCGGACCTCGCCCGCGAGGATCTCCTTCGCGAGCCGGTCGCCGATCGCGGTCTGGATGAGCCGGCGCAGCGGGCGGGCGCCGTACGCCGGGTCCATGCCCTCGTCGGCGAGCCAGGCCACGGCCTCGGGGGTGACCTCCAGGGTGAGGCGGCGGTCCGCGAGGCGCTGGGCGAGCCGGTCGATCTGGAGCTGGGCGATCCGGCCCAGCTCGGCCTTGTCCAGGGCGGAGAAGACCACCAGGTCGTCCAGCCGGTTGAGGAACTCCGGCTTGAAGGAGGACCGGACCACCTCCAGGACCCGCTGCTTCTTCTCGTCCTCGCCGATCAGGGGGTCGACCAGGTACTGGCTGCCCAGGTTGGAGGTGAGGATCAGGATGGTGTTGCGGAAGTCCACCGTCCGGCCCTGCCCGTCGGTGAGCCGGCCGTCGTCGAGGACCTGGAGCAGGATGTCGAAGACCTCCGGGTGCGCCTTCTCCACCTCGTCGAGCAGCACCACGCTGTACGGGCGGCGGCGCACCGCCTCGGTGAGCTGGCCGCCCTCCTCGTAGCCGACGTAGCCGGGAGGCGCGCCGACGAGCCGGGCGACGGAGTGCTTCTCGCTGTACTCCGACATGTCGATGCGGACCATGGCCCGCTCGTCGTCGAAGAGGAAGTCCGCGAGCGCCTTCGCCAGCTCCGTCTTGCCGACACCCGTGGGGCCGAGGAAGAGGAAGGAGCCGGTGGGGCGGTCGGGGTCGGCGATACCGGCACGGGTGCGGCGCACGGCGTCGGAGACGGCCCGTACGGCCTCGGACTGGCCGATCAGCCGCCTGCCGAGCTCGTCCTCCATGCGCAGCAGCTTCTGCGTCTCGCCCTCCAGGAGGCGGCCCGCGGGGATGCCGGTCCAGGCGCCGACCACGTCCGCGATGTCGTCGGGGCCGACCTCCTCCTTGACCATCGTGTCCTTCGCGACCTCCTGCTCGGCCTCGGAGGCCTCCGCGAGCTCCCGCTCCAGGGCCGGGATCTCGCCGTAGAGCAGCTGGGAGGCGGTGTCGAAGTCGCCGTCGCGCTGCGCCCGCTCGGCGCGGCCGCGCAGCTCGTCCAGCTGCTCCTTGAGCTCGCCGACCCGGTTGAGGGACTGCTTCTCCTTCTCCCAGCGGGCGGTCAGGCCGCGCAGCTCCTCCTCGCGGTCGGCGAGGTCGCGGCGGAGCTTCTCCAGGCGCTGGCGGCTCGCCTCGTCGGTCTCGTTCTTGAGGGCGAGCTCCTCCATGCGCAGCCGGTCGACGGAGCGCTGGAGCTCGTCGATCTCCAGGGGCGAGGAGTCGATCTCCATCCGGAGCCGGGAGGCGGCCTCGTCGACGAGGTCGATGGCCTTGTCGGGGAGGAAGCGGGAGGTGATGTACCGGTCGGAGAGGGTCGCGGCGGCCACGAGCGCGGAGTCGGCGATCTGGACCTTGTGGTGGGCCTCGTACCGGCCCTTGAGTCCGCGCAGGATCGCGATGGTGTCCTCGACGCTCGGTTCGGCGACCAGGACCTGCTGGAAGCGGCGCTCCAGGGCGGGGTCCTTCTCGATCCGCTCCCGGTACTCGTCCAGGGTCGTCGCGCCGACCATGCGCAGCTCGCCGCGGGCCAGCATCGGCTTCAGCATGTTGCCGGCGTCCATGGCGGAGTCGCCGCCGGCGCCCGCGCCGACGACGGTGTGCAGCTCGTCGATGAAGGTGATGATCTGGCCGTCGCTGGCCTTGATCTCGGAGAGGACGGTCTTCAGGCGCTCCTCGAACTCGCCGCGGTACTTGGCGCCCGCGACCATCGCGCCGAGGTCGAGCGAGACCAGGCGCTTGTTCCGGAGCGACTCGGGGACGTCGCCCTTCACGATCCGCTGGGCGAGCCCCTCGACGACGGCGGTCTTGCCGACGCCGGGCTCACCGATGAGGACCGGGTTGTTCTTGGTGCGGCGGGAGAGGACCTGGACGACCCGCCGGATCTCCTGGTCGCGCCCGATGACCGGGTCGAGCTTGCCCTCGCGCGCGGCCGCCGTGAAGTCCGTACCGAACTTCTCCAGCGCCTTGTACTGACCCTCCGGGTCGGGTGTGGTCACCCGGCGCCCTCCCCTGCTCTTCTCGAACGCGTCGAGCAACTTCTTCGTACCGGCCCCCTGCTGGGCCAGTACCTCGCCGGCCTGTCCGCCCTTCGCCGCGATCCCGATGAGCAGGTGCTCGGTGGAGATGTAGTCGTCCCCGAGCTCCTTGGCCTGCTTCGCCGCATCGGCGATGACGGCGAGCAGCTCACGGCCCGGCTGCGGCGGCGCGACCGTGGATCCGGTCACGCTGGGCAGGGCGGCCAGCAGCCGCTCCGCTCCGGACCGTACAGCGGCCTGGTCGGCCTCGACGGCGGCGAGCAGATCGGTGATGTTCTCGTTGTCCTGACCCGCCAGCAGCGCGAGCAGAAGATGGGCGGGGGTGAGGTCGGCGTGCCCGCCGGACACGGCGCGGCTGGTGGCCGCGTTGATCGCGTCCCGGCTCCTGTTGGTCAGTTCGGCGTCCACGTGCGCTGTCTCCTCCTCGGCGTCCGCTGTGCAGGGTCCTCGGACCCCTATGACTCATCCAGCGTACACAAAGTTGAGTCCATTCCGCTCAAGGTGTCGTACAGGGCTCTGCCCCGGGTAGGTTCCGGGCATGGCGACTGACCCGCGGAACCCGGACGACTCGTATCTCAGCTTCTGGCGCGAGTACCACATGTGCACCCTGACGACCCCGCGCGCGGACGGCACCCCCCACGTGGTGGCGGTGGGCGTGACGTACGACCCCGAGGGCGGCGAGAACGGCATCGCCCGGGTCATCACCAACAAGCACAGCCACAAGGTCGCCAACGTCCTGGCGGCGGGCGCGGACGGCGCGCGGGTCGCGGTCTGCCAGGTGGACAAGGGCCGCTGGGCGACGCTGGAGGGCGTGGCCCGCATCCGTACGGAGCCGGACGTCGTCGCCGACGCGGTGGACCGCTACGCGAGCCGCTACGGCCGCGTCCCGGCGCCGAACCCGGACCGGGTGGTCATCGAGATCGCGCTGACGCGGGCCATGGGCCGGGCGTAGCGCGTGACGGCGGACTTACGGGCCCCGCTCCCGGCGCCCGCACGGGCACAGCACAGCGGCGCCATCGCGTTTCAGGTCCGCGATGGCGCCGCTGTGTGGGGGAAGTACCTGAGCGATCTTGAACGACGGGGGAACCGCTCAGGCACTGCGGGGGGTGGCGGTGATGGTCTCGGACTCGACCAACTGGTGGTCACGCTGGTCGAGGTTGACGAAAATCATGCCGTAACGGATGGCACACCGGACGGGCTGTGGGGCGCCACGGGGCTTCCGGAGGCATCGGTAGGCTCGGATGTCCTCGTCGTCTCCGCGCCTGATGATGATCGGCTCCCCGAAGAGGGTGACCATCAACGAATCGCCACCGTGCGGCACGGCGGTGACGAGGTCGATGAAATGCCACCCGGAACGGTAGGCAGCCGCCATCTCACGGCGGAAACGAGAGTCGTCGGGAACGTTCATGCGCCGACGAGGGACCAGCCGGGGTCGTTCACGCCGGCGGGCGCCGACGACCAGCCCGGGTCGGCAACAGCGGCGACCTGCGTGCCCGCCGGTTCCGAGTGCCAACCGGGGTCCTGTACCGCCCCCAGCGCTCCCACTGTGGCGGCCGCGATGAAGGCGACTCCGGCCACCGCGCGTATGAGCTTCTTCATCATCACCGAGCAACCTCACTTGAAGATATGTCTTCTCCAACCCCCCGCGTCTAAGACGATGGCTTACTCTCTGCGCTTCCACCACCAAACCCATGCATCATGTTCCTGAGATGCAGGAGCCTGGGGGTGTACATATGCAGAAACAACCGGACGAATCCGGCCACCCCCATTCGCATGCAGAGTTGTGCAAGGCAGGCGCCGAGCTCTACGCCAGCGCTCTGCGGACGGGGCGAATACCCCGGTCAGAGGCTGTCGAGACGCCCTGCCTGCTCGATCTGTCGCTCCTCCACCCGGACCCGGACGACGCCCAGTGGATGCGACCGATCCCGCCTTCCTCGGCGCTGGCACAACTTCTCCAGCCCATCGAGCGCGAGATTCTGGAGCGCCGGCGCCAGACGGTCGCGCTGTCCGACGCTTTCGAGCCGTTCATGTCGATCACCGCGCAGGACCAGCCCTCCACGCACGCCATCACCGTGCTCGAAGGCATCGGCCGGATCAACGCCACCCTCGACCGGGTCGTCGCCAACTGCCGCATGGAACTCCTGACCGTCCAGCCCGGCGGCGGCCGGCCCGCGCACGCCCTGGCCGAGGCGCTGGAGCGGGTCTCCCCCCTCCTGGGCCGCGGCATCAACATGCGCACGCTCTACCAGCACACCGCCCGCCACACCGAGCTCACGCTCACCTACCTCGAACACGTCGGCCCCGAGGTGCAGGTACGCACGCTCGAGGAGATCATCGACCGGCTGATCATCGTGGACCGCGAGGTCGCCTTCATCCCCGCGCGCAGCGACCGGCAGGTCGCCCTGGAGCTGCGGCACCCGGGCATCGTCGCGTACCTCGTCGGGGTCTTCGACCAGTTCTGGCAGCTGGCGGTTCCCATCCGCGAGGAGATCCCGTACGACATCAAGACGGACGGCATCAGCGGCATCCAGCGCTCCATCGCCAAACTCCTGGTCGAAGGCCACGTCGACGAGGCCATCGCGCGCCGGCTCGGCATGAACGTGCGGACCTGCCGGGCCCACATCGCCAAGCTCGCCTCCGCCCTCGGCAGCGGCAGCCGCGCCCAACTCGGCTATCTCATCGCCCAGTCCGGGCTTCTGGAGCAGGATCACTGACTCTCGTGGCCGTGCTCCTACGACGACGAAGCCCCCGCCACGGACCGTGACGGGGGCTTCGTGCGTGAACGGCTTTCGGCTATTCGCCGCGCTTCGGGCGCCAGACGACGAGCGCGCTCGCCTGCTGGACGTCCTGGTACGGGACCAGGTCGCGGCGGTACGAGGCGTGGACCTGCGCCTCGCGCTGCTGCATCGCCATCGCCGCGCCCTCGACGGCCGCCGACAGCTCGGCGACGCGCTGCTGGAGCGCGGCCACCTGGTTCTCGAGCTCGATGATGCGCTTGATGCCCGCCAGGTTGATGCCCTCGTCCTGCGACAACGCCTGCACCGTGCGGAGCAGTTCGATGTCACGGGCCGAGTAGCGCCGGCCCCGGCCCGCCGTGCGGTCGGGCGAGACCAGGCCGAGGCGGTCGTACTGACGCAGGGTCTGCGGATGCAGGCCCGAGAGCTGGGCCGCCACCGAGATGACGTACACCGGCGACTCGTCGGTCAGTTCGTACGGATTACGGCTGCGTCCCGGTCGGCTGTCCATCGGGTCAAGCTCCCTTCGCGGCCTGGAACAACTCTGCCCTGGGGTCCTCGCCCGCCGTCGCCTGACGGTAGGTCTCAAGAGCCTCGCGGGCCTTGTCGTCGAGCTCCTTGGGCACCGCGACCTCCACCGTCACCAGCAGATCGCCGCGCGTCCCGTCCTTGCGGACCGCGCCCTTGCCGCGGGCGCGCATCGTCCGGCCGTTGGGGGTGCCGGCCGGCAGCTTCAGCGTCACCGCCGGGCCGCCGAGCGTCGGCACCTTGATCTCGCCGCCGAGCGCCGCCTCGTCGAAGGTGACGGGCACGGTGACGGTCAGGTTGTCGTCCTTGCGGCCGAAGACCGGGTGGGCGTCGACGTGGACGACGACGTACAGGTCGCCGTTCGGCCCGCCGCGCTCGCCCGGGGCGCCCTTGCCGCGCAGCCGGATCCGCTGCCCGTCGGAGACCCCGGCGGGGATGCGGACCTGCATCGTGCGGGAGGACTTGGCGCGGCCGCTGCCCTTGCAGACCTCACAGGGGGTCTCGGCGATCAGGCCGCGGCCCTTGCAGTCCACGCACGGGTCGGTGAGCGAGAAGCCGCCGCCGCTGCCGCGCGAGACCTGGCCGGTGCCGACGCAGGTCGGGCAGACGCGGGGCGTGCCGTTCTTGTCGCCGGTGCCCGAACAGGCCTTGCAGGGCGCCTGGGAGGACATCCGCAGCGGCACCGTGGCGCCGTCCACGGCCTCGGTGAAGCTGAGCGTCACCTCGGACTCGATGTCCTGGCCGCGGCGCGGCTGCGTGCGCGTGCCCGCGCCGCCGCCCGCGCCCCGGTTGAACAGTCCGCCGAAGACGTCGCCGAGGCCGCCGCCGAAGCCGCCCGCCCCGCCGCCGGCTCCGCCGGGGCCCTGGGCGCCGCCGAAGAGGTCGCCCAGGTCGAAGTTGAACGAGCCGCCCTGCCCGCCGGGCCCGGCGCGGAAGCCGCCGTTGCCGAAGAGGGCGCGGGCGTCGTCGTACTCCTTGCGCTTCTTGGGGTCACCGAGGATGTCGTTCGCCTCGGAGATCTCCTTGAAGCGCGCCTCGGCGCTCGTGTCGCCCTTGTTGGCGTCCGGGTGGTTCTCGCGGGCGAGCTTCCGGTACGCCTTCTTGATCTCGGCGTCGGTGGCGTCCTTGGGGACGCCGAGAACCTTGTAGTAGTCCTTCTCGACGAAGTCCTTCGTGCTCATCGACGTCCCTCCTCCCGGACGATCTTCGCGCTAGCCCTCTTCGGGGCCACCGCTCTCCTCGTCTGCCGACTTCTCTTCCTTCGCGGCCGGCGTCGCCCCGGGCTGGGGCTCGGCCACCGCGACGCGGGCGGGCCGGATGGTCCGCTCGCCGATCCGGTACCCCGGCTGCAGGATCGCCACGCAGGTCGTCTCCGTGACGTCCGGTGCGTAGCTGTGCATCAGGGCCTCGTGGATCGTCGGGTCGAAGGGCTCGCCCTCCTTGCCGAACTGCTGCAGCCCCATCTTGGCGGCCACCGTCTCCAGCGACTCGGCCACCGACTTGAAGCCGCCCACGAGTTCACCGTGGTCCCGGGCCCGGCCGATGTCGTCGAGCACGGGCAGCAGCTCCGTCAGGAGGCCCGCGACCGCGATCTCCTTGACGGTGACCCGGTCACGCTCCACCCGCCGGCGGTAGTTCTGGTACTCGGCCTGGAGCCGCTGGAGGTCCGCGGTGCGCTCACCGAGCGCGCTGCGTACCTGGTCCAGCTGCGCCGTCAGGCCGGCCGTCTGTGCGGCGTCCCCGGCCGGGGCCGCCGAGCCCTCCTCCGCGGAGGGGGTCTCGGCGGCTTCGGCGGCGTCGTCGGCGCCGGAGGGGACGTCGGGCTTCTCCTCGAAGCCCGGGGTCTCCTCCGTCATCAGGCAGCGCCGCCCTTCGCGTCACCGGGCTTCTCGTCGTCGACGATCTCGGCGTCCACGACGTCGTCGTCGGCCTTGGCCTCACCCTGCGGGGCCTCGCCGCCGGCGGCCTGCGCGGCCTGGGCGTCGGCGTACATGGCCTGGCCGAGCTTCTGGGAGACGGCCGCGACCTTCTCGGTGGCCGTACGGATCTCCGCGGTGTCCTCGCCCTTGAGCTTCTCCTTCAGCTCGGCGACGGCGGTCTCGACCTCGGTCTTGACCTCACCGGGGACCTTGTCCTCGTTGTCCTTGAGGAACTTCTCCGTCTGGTAGACGAGCTGCTCGCCCTGGTTGCGGGACTCGGCGGCCTCGCGGCGACGGTGGTCCTCGTCCGCGTACTGCTCGGCCTCCTGGCGCATCCGGTCGACCTCGTCCTTCGGCAGCGAGGAGCCGCCGGTGACGGTCATCTTCTGCTCCTTGCCCGTCCCCAGGTCCTTCGCGGTGACGTGCATGATGCCGTTGGCGTCGATGTCGAACGCGACCTCGATCTGCGGGACGCCACGCGGCGCCGGCGGCAGACCGGTCAGCTCGAACATGCCGAGCTTCTTGTTGTACGCCGCGATCTCGCGCTCGCCCTGGTAGACCTGGATCTGCACCGACGGCTGGTTGTCCTCGGCCGTCGTGAAGATCTCGGACCGCTTGGTCGGGATCGTGGTGTTGCGCTCGATGAGCTTGGTCATGATGCCGCCCTTGGTCTCGATACCAAGCGACAGCGGGGTCACGTCGAGGAGCAGGACGTCCTTGACCTCACCCTTGAGGACACCGGCCTGCAGGGCGGCGCCGATGGCGACGACCTCGTCCGGGTTCACACCCTTGTTGGCCTCCTGGCCACCGGTCAGCTCCTTGACGAGCTCGGCGACGGCCGGCATACGGGTCGAGCCACCGACGAGAACGACGTGGTCGATCTCGGACAGGTTGATGCCCGCGTCCTTGATGACGTTGTGGAACGGCGTCTTGCAGCGCTCCAGAAGGTCGGCCGTGAGCTGCTGGAACTGCGCCCGGGTGAGCTTCTCCTCCAGGTGCAGCGGGCCCTCGGCGGAGGCCGTGATGTACGGCAGGTTGATCGAGGTCTCGGTGGAGGACGACAGCTCGATCTTCGCCTTCTCCGCGGCCTCGCGGAGACGCTGGAGAGCCATCTTGTCCTTGGCCAGGTCGACACCGTGACCGTTGGCGAACTGCTTCACCAGGTAGTCGACGACGCGCTGGTCCCAGTCGTCACCACCGAGGTGGTTGTCACCGTTGGTGGCCTTCACCTCGACGACGCCGTCGCCGATCTCCAGGAGGGACACGTCGAAGGTGCCGCCACCGAGGTCGAAGACGAGGATCGTCTGGTCGTCCTTGTCCAGGCCGTAGGCCAGGGCGGCCGCGGTCGGCTCGTTGACGATGCGCAGGACGTTGAGGCCCGCGATCTCACCGGCCTCCTTGGTGGCCTGACGCTCGGAGTCGTTGAAGTACGCCGGGACGGTGATGACCGCGTCGACGACCTTCTCGCCCAGGTACGCCTCGGCGTCGCGCTTCAGCTTCTGCAGGATGAAGGCGCTCATCTGCTGCGGGTTGAAGTTCTTGCCGTCGATCTCGATCTTCCAGTCGGTGCCCATGTGGCGCTTGACCGACCGGATGGTCCTGTCGACGTTGGTGACCGCCTGGCGCTTGGCGACCTCGCCGACGAGCACCTCACCGTTCTTCGCGAAGGCGACGACGGACGGCGTGGTCCTGGCGCCCTCGGCGTTGGTGATGACGGTGGGCTCGCCGCCTTCCAGAACGCTGACGACGGAGTTAGTCGTGCCCAGGTCGATGCCGACCGCACGTGCCATTTCAATTCCTCCAGCTGACTGACTTGAGTGGATCTCACTCAAGGATGCACGACGAGGTCGAGTGCGTCAACAGACCTGAGTGGATCCGACTCAACTCTTCACCCTGAGAGTCACTCAAAGAGCCGCGGAGGGCGCGTCGATCCCGGTCCGGGGCCACCGTGACATGAGAGAGTCCGGGTTACCCCTGCCGGGGCAAAGGGGGCGTAGCAGGCCGTAGCAGGCATACACCCCGAATATCCCATGAATGTCACTCGAAAGGGTGTGGGACCGCTTCATGACGGCCAAGCGCGCACTGGACCTCTTCGGCGGACTGACCCTGCTGACCGTCCTCTCCCCTCTGTTCGCCGCCGTCGCCCTCTCCGTCGCCCTCGCGACCGCGGGACCGGGCGGGGTGATGCGCCGCCGTACCGTCGCGGGCCGGCACGGACACCCCTTCACCATGCTGACCTTCCGCACCAGGAGCCCCCTGGCCGGACTGCCCCTGCTGCTGCACGTCGTACGCGGCGAGATGTCCCTGGTCGGCCCGTGCCCGCTCACGCCAGGACACCGCGAGTGCGTGGGCGAATCCCGCCGCCGGCTGTCGGTACGCCCCGGCCTCACCGGCCTGTGGCAGATCAGCGGACGCTCGGAGCTGCCCTGGGAGGAGCGCGAGCTGCTCGATCTCCACTATGTGGACCATCACTGGCTCGGAATGGACCTGGCCATCCTGGCGCGTACGCTTCCAGCAGTCCGCAGGCGTCGCGCGGCGAGCGGTTCCACGGCCGGACGGACCCGGCCGGCAAGGCTTGCCTGAGCGACACAGATCACCGCGGGCGCCGCTACAGGGCGGCGCCGTGAGGCGGTAATCTCAGCACGGACTGAATAAGTTACCGCTTAGTAGTGCCACACTCGACAGTGCCGGGTACGTCACTGAAGAGGCCGGCACTCCCGCCTCGCAGGCCCGCCCGAGGAGCCCCTCATGCAACTCGCCGCGATCATCGTGTCGATCGCCATCACGGTGGTGGCCGTCGCGCTGTTCGGCCGCGCCACCGCGCAGATCTACCGCTTCGTGATGCTCGGCCAGCCCGTACCCGCGGGCACGCGCACCGGCGACCCGAAGCAGCGCACCATCACGCTGGTCAAGGAGTTCCTCGGCCACACGCGCATGAACCGCTGGGGCGTCGTCGGCGTGGCGCACTGGTTCGTGGCGGTGGGCTTCTTCTCGCTGCTGCTGACGATCGTCAACGCCTTCGGCCAGCTGTTCCAGGCCGACTGGCTGATCCCGATCATCGGCGACTGGCTGCCGTACGAGATCTTCACCGAGTTCCTCGGTCTGATGACGGTCCTCGGCATCGTGACCCTCATCGTGATCCGGCAGCTCTCCAAGCCGACCAGGGCGGGCCGCAAGTCGCGCTTCGCGGGCTCCAAGACCGGCCAGGCGTACTTCGTCGAGGCCGTCATCCTCATCGTCGGCCTCTGCATCATGACGCTGCGCGCCCTCGAGGGCGTCCAGCACCACGTGACGAGCTGGGAGCCGGGCTTCTTCGCCTCGTACCCGCTGATCGCGCTCCTCGACGGCCTGGACCTCTCCACGATCCAGCACCTCACGTACTTCTTCGCGGCGCTGAAGATCGTCACGTCCTTCACGTGGATGATCACGGTCTCGCTGAACACCAACATGGGTGTCGCCTGGCACCGCTTCCTCGGCTTCCCGAACATCTGGTTCAAGCGGAACGCCGACGGCTCCACCGCCCTCGGCGCGCTCCAGCCGATGACGACGGCCGGCAAGGAGATCGACTGGGAGGACCCGGCCGAGGACGCCGTCTTCGGTGTCTCCCAGGTCGAGCAGTTCTCCTGGAAGGGCATCCTCGACTTCTCCACCTGCACCGAGTGCGGCCGCTGCCAGTCGCAGTGCCCGGCCTGGAACACGGGCAAGCCGCTCTCCCCCAAGCTCCTGATCATGTCGCTGCGCGACCACGCGCACGCCAAGGCGCCGTACCTGCTCGCGGGCGGCGGCAAGGACATGGAGGGCAACGAGCAGGCGTCCGAGGAGCAGCTGGCCGGTGTGCCCGCCGCCGCCCTCGCGGAGGCCGAGCGCCCGCTGATCGGCACCGCCGAGGAGAACGGCGTCATCGACCCGGACGTGCTGTGGTCCTGCACCACCTGCGGTGCGTGCGTGGAGCAGTGCCCGGTCGACATCGAGCACATCGACCACATCGTCGACATGCGCCGCTACCAGGTGATGATCGAGTCCGCCTTCCCGTCGGAGGCCGGCACGATGCTCAAGAACCTGGAGAAGAAGGGCAACCCCTGGGGCCTGGCGAAGAAGCAGCGCGTCGAGTGGACCAAGGAGGTCGACTTCGAGGTCCCGATCGTCGGCAAGGACGTCGAGGACCTCACCGAGGTCGACTACCTCTACTGGGTCGGCTGCGCCGGCGCCCTGGAGGACCGGGCCAAGAAGACCACCAAGGCCTTCGCGGAGCTGCTGCACATGGCGGGCGTCAAGTTCGCGATCATGGGCGGCGAGGAGAAGTGCACCGGTGACTCGCCGCGCCGCCTGGGCAACGAGCCGCTGTTCCAGCAGCTCGGCCAGGAGAACGTCGCGATGCTGAACATGGCGTTCGGCGAGTCCCTCGACGAGGACGGGGGGGTGGACGAGTCGACGAAGAAGCCGAAGTCGGCCAAGAAGATCGTCGCGACCTGCCCGCACTGCTTCAACACGATCGCGAACGAGTACCCGCAGCTGGGCGGCGAGTTCGAGGTCATCCACCACACGCAGCTGCTCCAGCACCTCATCGACGAGGGCAAGCTGATCCCGGTGACCCCGGTCGACGGTCTGATCACCTACCACGACCCGTGCTACCTGGGCCGCCACAACAAGGTCTACACGCCCCCGCGCGAGATCATGTCGGCCGTCCCGGGCCTGCGCCAGCAGGAGATGCACCGCCACAAGGAGCGCGGCTTCTGCTGCGGCGCCGGTGGCGCGCGGATGTGGATGGAGGAGCGGATCGGCAAGCGCATCAACAACGAGCGCGTCGACGAGGCCCTGTCCCTGAACCCGGACATCGTCTCGACGGCCTGCCCGTTCTGCCTGGTCATGCTGACCGACTCGGTCAACGGCAAGAAGAACGAGGGCCAGGCGAAGGAGTCCGTCCAGGTGGTGGACGTGGCGCAGCTGCTGCTCGACTCGGTGAAGAAGAAGCCGGAAGCCCCGGAGGGGGCGGACGAGCCGGAGCCGGAGCCGGTGTCGGCGGAGTAGCAGGCACGGAGACGGAGAAGGGCCGCCCGGCGCGAGAAGCGCGGGGCGGCCCTTTTCGTTCTCCTATCGCTCCTGCTGCTGCCCACGCCGGTGGTAGAGGGCGAACCCGAGCCCGGCGGCCCCGAGCGCGGCGAGCCCGCCGCCGGCGCCGATGAGGGCCGCTTCACTGGAGAACCCGGAGACGTTCTCGACCCCGGCCTTCACGGCGCCCTTGGGGACGGTGCCCTTGGGGACGAGGTGGGTGGAGGTGACGGTGGGGGCGGCCTTCTTGGTGTCCTTGGTGTCGTTGGTGTCCCTCTGGACGCGGTACTTCTCGACGAGCCGGCCCTGGAAGTCGTACACCCAGCTGTTGCCGCCCTGCTTGGGGGTGTCGATGACGACGAACCGGTACGCGCCCTTGCCGACGACGACGATCTTGTAGGTCCAGCCGTCGTTGGTGGCAGTGGGGTTTTTCAGGTCGAGGGTGCCGAGGTGGTTGCCGTTCGGCATGGAGATCACGGCGCGGGGCCCGTGGGGCCCCTTGGCGAGCGAGGCGATGCGCCCGTCGGGCAGGGTGACGCGTACGGAGGTCTTGGAGACGTCCTTCTTGGTCTCCTTCTTCTCGCCGTCGGGCTTGGGGTGGGGCTTGGGCTGGGGCTGGGGCTTGGTGTCGCCCTCGACCCAGGAGGTGACGGAGCCGTCGGGCTGAAGGACGACGTGGAGGCCGTTGTTCTGCCCGTAGGCGGGGCTGCCGGTGGTGGTGAGGGTGTCGACGAGGGCGCCGCCGGCCCAGATCTCGGCGGCGTACTGGTCGGTGCCGGTCTGGTAGACCTTGGCGACGGAGCCGTCGGCGAGCTTGAAGGACTTGACGAAGGCGCGCTCGACGGGCGGATCCACCTGCGGCTGCTGCTGGTCGCTCTGGTCCGCAGGGTTGTCGACGGCGAAAGCGCCGGCGGTGGGGAGGGCCAGGGCGGCGAGGGTGCCGGTGGCGATCGCTGCGGTACGGATGGTGCGACGGGTGAAGCGCATGAGGACCCCTTGATGCCTGTTTGGTGCGTTTCGTCCAACAACACCCAGAACGCTAAGCCGCCGATGTATAGACCACCCATAGCCCGTGTAACAGCCACCCGAGCCCTACCCGCCAACCTTGTAACCCCTAGGGGATGTCACAGCTCAGTGGCAGCTAGGGGGCGAAGGCGCGGAGCCCCGCGGGGAACGGGTACGTTCAATGACGTGGCTGGATTCAGGAACGGACGCGGCCGGGACAACAACCGCCCCCCGCAACAACAACCGCAGCAGGCGCCGTACGGGTACAACGCGGCCCCGCCGCCCCACCCGCAGCAGCAGTGGCCCCAGCAGGCCCCGCAGCAGGGCGGCGGCGGGTACGGGGAGCCGGAGTACTTCGGGGACCCGTACGGAGCGCAGCAGCAGCACCATCAGCAGCAGAGCTACGCGGCGAACACGCCGGGGCACACGCAGATGTTCAGCGTGAACGAGGACCCGTACGGCAACGCGGCGCGGTACGACGCGGGCACGGCCCCCGCCCCCACGGGCCCGAGACTGCCCTGGAAGGCGCTGCTCAGCGGCATCGTGCTGCGCCCGGGCCCGACGTTCCTGCAGATGCGCGACCACGCGGTCTGGGGCCCGGCGCTGACGGTCACGTTCCTCTACGGCCTGCTGGCGCTCTTCGGCTTCGACCAGGCGCGCGACGAGGCGATCAACACGACGCTGTCGAAGGCGATCCCGTACGTCCTGATGACGGGCGTGGGCTTCGTCGTGGCCGGCTTGATCATGGGCGCGGTGACGAACACGCTGGCGCGCCAGCTGGGCGGCGACGGCGCGTGGCAGCCGACGGTGGGCCTGTCGATGCTGATCATGTCGATCACGGACGCGCCCCGCCTGGTCTTCGCGCTCTTCCTGGGCGGCGAGAACGGCCTGGTACAGGTCCTGGGCTGGCTGACGTGGCTGGCGGCGGGCGCGCTGTTCACGATGATGGTGAGCCGCTCGCACGACCTGCCGTGGCCGAAGGCACTGGGAGCGTCGGCGATCCAGCTGGTGGCACTGCTGTCCCTGATCAAGCTGGGCATGCTGTAAGCCGTACGCACACGGAAAAACGGAAGGCCCCCGCCGACAAGGACGGGGGCCTTCTCCGTACGTCCGTACGTCCGTACGTCCGTACGTCCGTACTCAAGCCTCAGGCGTCGAGAACCTGCCCCTCACGACGCACGACGGGCGGTTCGACGGACCACGGGAAGTTGATCCACTCATCGGTCTTCTTCCACACGTACTCGCACTTCACGAGGGAGTGGGACTTCTCGTAGATGACGGCGGAGCGGACCTCCGCGACGTGGTCGACGCAGAAGTCATGGACGAGCTTGAGGGTCTTGCCGGTGTCGGCGACGTCGTCGGCGATCAGGACCTTCTTGTCGGAGAAGTCGATCGCGTTGGGAACAGGCGCGAGCATGACCGGCATCTCCAGCGTCGTCCCGACCCCGGTATAGAACTCCACATTGACGAGGTGGATGTTCTTGCAGTCGAGGGCGTAGGCCAGACCGCCGGCGACGAAGACGCCGCCGCGGGCGATGGAGAGCACGATGTCGGGCTCGTAGCCGTCGTCGGCGATGGTCTGCGCGAGCTCGCGGACGGCGTGCCCGAATCCCTCGTAGGTGAGGTTCTCCCGTACGTCACTCATAGCTGTTCACACCTGGGTCCGATGGAAGTTCATGAAGGAGCGGGAGGCGGTCGGCCCCCGCTGCCCCTGGTAGCGCGAGCCGTAGCGTTCGCTGCCGTACGGGAACTCGGCGGGCGAGCTCAGCCGGAACATGCACAGCTGGCCGATCTTCATGCCGGGCCAGAGCTTGATCGGCAGGGTGGCGAGGTTCGACAGCTCCAGGGTCACGTGCCCGGAGAAACCGGGGTCGATGAACCCGGCGGTGGAGTGGGTGACGAGCCCGAGCCGCCCGAGGGAGCTCTTGCCCTCCAGCCGGGAGGCGATGTCGTCCGGCAGCGTGATGACCTCGTAGGTCGAGGCGAGCACGAACTCACCGGGGTGCAGGATGAACGCCTCGTCGCCCTCGGGCTCGACCTCACGGGTCAGGTCGAGCTGCTCGACGGCGGGGTCGATGTGGGGGTAGCGGTGGTTCTCGAACACCCGGAAGAAGCGGTCAAGCCTCACGTCGATGCTCGAGGGCTGCACCATGGATTCGTCGTACGGGTCGATGCGCACCCGTCCGGCATCGATCTCGGCCCGGATGTCCTTGTCTGAGAGAAGCACGCCCCCACGATACGCAGAGGGCGCGGACCTGCCCCAATCGGGAAGACTCCGCGCCCGTCCGTTCATCAGCGCTGCTCAAGCTCCACAGGCACCGCGTGCCTCAGCCGCGCACACCGTGGACACCGTACGAGCCGCCCTGGCCCGATCCGCCCGGCCCCGAGCTGCTGCAACGGGAACGAAGCGGTACTGAACACATGCCCTTCGGCACAGCGGACGACGGTGCGCTCCATCGAACCCATCAAGTCCCTTCCCCGACAAGTGGTGGACGAGACAGCCACATTAGGGGATGAACGGGACACCACTCCAGGCGGCACTCCGTCACGGGGCGTACGGGGCGACTTCGCGATGGGGTACAGTGTCCGAGTCTGCGGTACCGATCAACGGACCACCAGGCGGATGTAGTTTAATGGTAGAACATGAGCTTCCCAAGCTTATAGCGCGGGTTCGATTCCCGTCATCCGCTCTTCCACGAAGCCCCAGGTCAGCGACCTGGGGCTTTGTCGTTGTCCAGACCTGTCGGGGGCTGCCGTGCCCTCTGCATGCCCCGACCAACAACCCCGGATGGACCGCTCGTTCGACACTCTCGGGGGGGGAGGGCGCGTGGCACCGCCGCGTAGCCAACGACGGTGACGGTCTGGACGACCGGGCCGGGGTGACCTGGCCGAGGGCGAACCGGGTTCGGGTGAGTTGGTTTCACCGCACGCCCTCATGCACTGTTTCGCGCCCCTGCACACGCCTTGGTACTGGCTGGGGTCGGGAGGAGGGTACGGGCTCAGAGTCTGGCCTGATTGGGGGCGAGGTCCATTGCCCACGGGTGTGGTGAAGTGGTTTGACGCCGACCAGGGCGTCGGGGTGATCAGTCAGGATGGCGACAAGGCGGACGTCGGGGCCGAGATTTCCGCGGTCCACGGGCCGGATCGGGGGTTGTGCCGGGGTGAGAAGGTGGTCTTCGACATCACTCTCGATGCCACGGGTCGACGAGCGGACAACATCCACCGTGAGTGATCAGGCGGCCGCGGTCCGGAACAGCCGACCGCGCCCCGCTCGTCAGATACCGGGCGGCCCGGTCCAGCCCCGTGGGAGGAGGAGTGCCGGGAGTCATCAGGAGCTCGAGTTCCTGACACCTGCTGTCACCGAGCACCGGGCCGCTGCCCGACTGTCCTGAGCGGGCGGTGGCGGCCGGCAGGCTGCGTCCCCGTATCTCCGGGACCGCGAGCGCGTCCCACATCCGCCCCGCGGGCAAGAGCACGACGCCCCTTGGGCCGACTCGCCACTCACGCAGGCACCCGGCTGGGTCATCACGGGCCGAAGCCAGCCACCGAGCCGACCTCATCGCGCCGGCCACGTACCACCCCGTCCCCGATCGGCCGACGAAGTACCGGACTCTCCAGGACCGGTGGCGGGCGGAGGGCTGGTGGTGGCCGACCGTCATCGCGGTGCTCTCCGTGGTGCCGGCCCTGCTGGTGTGGTGGCTTTGGACGCTCCTGCGCAGAGACCGGCTGCACCATGGCCCCGTCGACAGCGAGGACGGTGCAGCGGCCCGGCTCGACGGCCGCGCGCTCGAGGACGTGATCGAGGCAGAAGCCCAAGCCCTGCCCTGAGTCTCGCGGGCCGCGTGCGCCTGACGGGCCGGCGTACTGCCCAGGTCGCGCGAGGGCACCTCCGGCCGGAGCCTGACGTGCAACCGCGGCAGACCCTGGAGCGGCTCGGGCCGGAGACGCTCTCACGCGCACGGGGCTCGGCATGCCTGGACCGTCCCGTCCGAGGTCAGCCGCCGGGAAGTCCGTCACAGGGCCCATCGCGTGGACTGAACCGCTTCTACCCTCCACGCGGGACGACCTGGTCCTGCGGGGCGGGTAGCTCCGGTCTTCCCTGTGCCGGGACGGATCCCGATCCGCGGGATACTTGAGCCGACCGAAGAGCACGAACGGGAAGGCGACCTGGACGAGCACCGTGACATAGCCGGCGATCGCGATCACCATCGGGAACTCGTCCACGAGGTGGGAGAGCGCAGGCCAGGGCTGGAACAGTTCGAGGTTCAGCGCGTAGTGCAGAGCGGTGCCGCCGCCCCAGGTGGAACCCTGCACCTTGTACAGCCCTGCCGATCCGTAGAGGAAGCAGACCTGTGCGGCGATGACGAAGACGCCGCAGTTGTGCACCACCGTGGTCAAGGTGACGCGGGCATGGCGGAGTTCCTGCGCGTACACGCCCCGCACCGGCTCCGGCACGTCGCCCGCACGAGCCGACTTGAGCCGGTCACGGCGTGCGTCCAGAGACCAGCGCCGACCGCACGCGGTCAGGACGAGGTACACGGCCATCAGCAGGACCAGGTTGTCGCCCCCGTCCGTCATGAAGATCGACCTCGCGTGGAACGAGATCACCACGACGGCGAAGAGGACGGACATGACGCGAGTCCGCCACCCCAGGATGAGCAGCACGGACGTGACGACGGCCATCGCGTAGCAGAACTCGAAGTAGGCAGGGCTGTCGGACAGGGTCAGGACGCTGTTCCAGCCCGTCTGCTCGAAGAGCTCTTCCGCCAGCGCAGGCGTCCAAGGGGAGTCGGGTCCCCAGATCTCGCCACGGTGCGGGAACTCGCGGACCAGGAAGACCAAGTAGAGCAGCCCGTAGCCGATGCGCAGCACCGAGGCGGCATACAAGGATACCGGGCGGTCGGTGAGCAGGGACCACAGAGCGCTGACCTGGCCGAGGAGCCACTGAAGGGCGACACCGACCAGCGAAGTCCCCGGACTCTGGGGGCGTTGTGGTGCGGCTGCCGCAGAGGAGGGCCGGGAGGGCTGCTCAATTCCCATGGGCGGTCACCTTCCACCAGGGCAGGAGCCGGTTCTCGATGGGCACCGGCGGGCGGTCACCGGCGGCGGTGCCGGGAGGGGCGATGGGCGTCGTGACGGCCCGAAGCTGAACGAAGTCGAACGTGTCGCCACCAAGTCGCGGGGCGGCGTGTGGCCGACAGTCATGCGGTGGATGTCGCGTCCAGGGTCGGGCTCTGTGCCCGGGGAGTGATCTACGTGCTGGTGGGGATTCCGGCCGTGCGGATCGGCCTCGGCAGCGACAGCGGCCAGGAGGCCGACCGGTCCGGCGCGGTGGGGACCATCGGCGAGCAGCCGTTCGGCCGGGCTCTGCTGTGGGCACTGGTGGTGGGGCTGGCGGCGATGACGCTGTGGCGGCCGGCCGAGGCGGCGTTCGGACAGACGGTGGAGGGCGGCGACAAGTGGGGCCGGCGTCTGGGCTCCTTGGGCATGGCGGTGTTCTACACGGTGATCTGCATCGGCGTGGCGCAGACGGCTCTGCTCGGCGGATCCGCCGGGGGCCGCCCCCGGAGACGAGACGTCGGCGGCCGGGTGCCCTGGCCCGCCCTGCTGCCCGGTGCGGTGACCACCATGGCCGGGCTGCTCGGTCTGCGCGTCTTCTCTCGGCTCGTCTTCTCACCACTGATCGCATCCAGCGCCGTCATCTACGGCCCGATCGGAACCGTCCTGGTCATCCAGTCCTGGCTGGTCGGCGTCGTCTTCTTCGGCGGCGCACTGGCCGGCCGTCTCCTCCACGAGCAGCTCACCCGCCTGGCGCACGCCCTGAAACGCCGAAGATGAAGTCCTGCCCTCCCTGATCTGCCGTACGGGCAGGCGGAACGCAGACGATCGGCCCGCTGAGGGTTCAGGATCGGGCTCTCTACCTCCCGACCTGTCCGGTCCCGCAGTCGTACAATGGGACATGGATCGAGCACTCTCACGTGTGACGATCCGGAAGGGCGGCCTCGGCGGAGTGAATGCGCTGAGGCCGTTGTGACGACCGCCGCCATGAGGCCCGCGTCGCCCTGCGATGTCGCCGCCCGGTGCTGGTGACCCACCTCGCGCGCGAGGTCCAGTCCGAGGACGCGGTCACGGAAGGCGCACCTCTCGAACTTGGCACCGGACGGGACGTCGGCACGCGTCACCACGGTGCCAAGCGTGTCCAGGACGGCGGGGACGCCGAGATCATCGGCCAGCACGTCATGGGCGTGCCGCAGCACATCGGAAGGGATCGGCCTGGACGGCGCCTGTGCCCAGTCGGCCGCCAGCCGCCGCCTGGCACCCCAGCGTCCGCAGGGCCTCTTCGAGCGCGGCACCGGTGATCGTGACCGGTGTGCGGTAGGCGTTGCCGAGCATCAGCATCCTCACAGCCGGCGGATCGGTCCCCTCCGGGACGACGGCGTCCAGGGCCCCGAGGCCAGGAGGTGGGCACGGCCCCAGGTCAGCGACCTGGGCCTTCGTCGTCGTCCAGACCTTCCAGACCTTCCCCGCGAGGTCACCGGAGCGGGCGGTGGCGGGCGGAGCGGCGAGTGCGCAGGGCCGTGTAGAGGAGGTCTGCCACGAGTACCGCGATGCCGATGAAGAGCAGGAAGAGGAGTCCGTCGGCGACGACGCCGATGAGGCCCAGGATGATCGCGACGATGATCAGGGCGAGGAAGAGTGTCATGGGGGCCGCCTCCCCGGCGGTCGGGTGCTCAGCGTCGGGCGAGTTGTCGTTCGCCGTTCGCACCGGGTTCGTAGGTGAGGCCGTAGTGGCGGAAGACGGCTTCCTCCTCCTCGACGGGCAGGACGTCGTCCGTGCCGATGGAGGGGCTCCGTTTCACCAGTTTCCTGTCGTGGGCGACCCGCACGTATCCCGGCCCCACCGTCGCCCCTTCCAGGGGGACGAACACCAGGCGGTGCCGGGTGGGTAGGCCGACGCGGACCGTAGCCATGGCCGGTTCGTCGGTGCTGGTGTCGACGTAGACGGATTCCAGTTCGCCGATCTTGTGGCCGCCGGGGTCCACCACGGCCTGGTTGCGCCACTCGCGGATGTCCGCCGTCTGGATCATGCCTCTCCTCCCTGTTCGGCCGCCGGTGGGGGAAGTGCGGCGACGAGGAGCTCGGTGGCCTGCGTGATGTTGTCGGCGTGGACCGCGCGGGCCATGGCCGTGCGGGCGGCGTCGGGTTCCGTGTCCGGCGGAACCACCATCAGCGCGAAGTGGTCCTTGTCGCCACGGGTGATCAGGACGGTGTCGTCGCCGACGGGGAACGAGTCGAGGTGGACGACCCGGTCGTCGATGACAAGCCGGGGCGGGATCGCGTCCCACGCGGTGGCGTCCAGGCCGACCCGGGTGATGGGTCCGAGGTGTTCCGTCAGGGCTGCCACCAGCGCGGGAACCTCTTGCTCTACGTCGCGAGTGCGCGGCCACCACGCCCCGTCGAGGGCGCCCTGCCGGGAGTGCGTCGTCTCCAGCCGGAGCAGAGCCGTACCGGGGCGCACCGCCTGGTGGATCTCGTCCGGCAGGAGCAACGGTGGGATGTCGGAGTCGGCCATAATGGATCCGCTCGTCTACGAGTGAGGTGCCGCGGCTCGCCACGGCCGCGCCCGGGAGGGGCGACAGGCCGCCGACGGGGCGACTGTGCCGTCATTTCACGGTAACCGGGCTCCCGCGTGTCCGCCCGTCGCCGCACACTCGTCCGTACGAACCGGAAGTGCCTCCCCGTATCAGGCCGAAAAGGGACTGATCAGACGTACCCTGGAAGTACCGGAATTACTTCGAGCACCAGCTTCCACGCAGGTGTCATTTCCGGGGAACACGAAAAACCGGGCTGCCGACGGGCAGCCCGGGGGCAGGTCCGCCATGACCACCACTTTCGACAGGACAGCGAACCGCGCCCTCTCCCCAGGACTTTCGGCCCGCTTGTCGCTCACCCCGAAGACCCCTCTTGCCGGTCGGCTTGACGGCGCCTGGTGGCCCCGTTCACGCGACCTGGCAGCCGAGCTGCCGGCGCTGGCCGACGCCCTCGAAGGACGCTGGGGCCGCATCACCCGTGTCCTGGTGAACCCGGGCCACTGGCCCGTCGTCCCGCACAAGGTCGCCGTCACCGGCCATGTCCTGCACGTGGGCTGGTTCACCGAGCAGGACCCGGACAAGGTCATCCTGTTGTCCTACACGACCGGCCGCTGCGACCTGCTCGTGATTCCGCCCGAGACGGAACCCGCCTCCGCGGCCCGGCTGATGACCGCCGCCGCACTCCCTGGCAGCGTCCTCACCGCGGGCTCGCTGATGTCCGGCGAGGCCGCGACCGGCCGCCGTATGCGGGAGGCACGGAGCAGCGAGGACACCTGGGAGACCGACGGCGGGGCCGCCTCGGCGCCCCAGCCACACCCAGCGGCGCCCGCCGTCCTCGGCGCGCGGATGATCCCCTTGCCGGGACACACCGGGAGGTGAGGACATGGAGACCGTGATCACGCTCCTGGCAGCCGCACTTCTGATCGCGCTCGGCACACGCCTGATCCACCGGCTCAACGCCCAGCACGACGCACGCATAGCGGCCCACCACTTCGGCGACCCCTATCCCTCCCTCAGCCGTCCCCCCGGCCACAACAACCCCAGGCCGCCCGAACGGATCGCCGACCGCCGGCCTACGGGCACCTGGCCCTGACCTGCCTGACCTCAGACCACTCCTCCGACCGAAGGCCGCGGGTGGGGCACCCGACACCAGGGACAACCCACCCGCCGGCCTCTCGCTTTGTCCCGAACGGAGCACACCGTCTTGGACCTCACCGAGAACGAACCACTGCCGCAGGGGGGTTACGCCGAGATTCGTATCGTCTCCGCCACGCCCGAGGCCGCCCGCGCGGTCGCCGAAGTGATCCGCCGGTGCTTCGCCGGGGCGGAACAGCGCAGCTACCCCGTGCCACATGGCGGCACACGGCTCCACCTCACCGTCGACACAGAGACCGCCGCCGGACCCGCCCGCACCTGGCTCGCCACCAGCAGACAGCCCACCGGCCCCGGACCCCACACCGAGGAACCCTGACCGGCCACGAACGACCACCGCACGACGACAGGACCACGCGGCCATGGCGACACTCCACGAGCGACAGCGGTACCGCCGACAGATCCTCCAGGCGCTCTACGCGGCCGCCGAAGGCAACCGCCTGCTCGGCATCACCGGAGCCGCGCTCAACCACGACCTGCGCATCCCGGAGCAGGACCTCGCCGCCGCCTGCTCCTACCTCGCGGGTGAGGGACTGGTCACCGTCGACTGGGAACCGGGAAACACACCCGCGATGGTCTCGCTCACCCACCAGGGCATCCGCCTCATGGAAGCGGAGGAGGAGGAAGAGGGCGACTGAGCCGGTTCGCCTCCGGACCCGGCGGGCTCGGAAGGCCCAGGGAGGGCGTCGCCAGCCGGTGCCCCCTCACGGTGGCCGGGTGGCGTGACCTGCCGCCGAGAAGCATCCTGGAGGCCACATCTCTGGTGCGGGCCGCTCCGGTACCTGGTCGCCGCGCCGTCGCGGCACCCGACCCGTACGGCAGGACCGGGCGAGGTCATCGCCGCTCGGTGGGAGGCAACGGGATGACCGTCGGACGGCTCGGGGAACCCGATCGCTCGGAGAGCTTCGGGGAGGGGCTCCTCGGGACGATCCTGGACCGGGCGCATGAGCTGCCGCCCGACCGGGTCGGGCTGGTCGTCGCCGAGACGGTGAGCCGGTTGGGCGGCAGGAATCCGCAGATCCTGCTCCAGGACTACGGGCAGCAGAGACTCGTACCCCTGCTCGCCGAAGGGCTGACGGGAGGCGAGCCGCTGTCCATCGACAGCTCCGACGCCGGCAGGTGTTTCCTCACGTCGCTCCCGGTCGAGCTGGCGATGGCCGACGGAGTACGCGTCCACGTACCGCTGCTCGACGGCGGCGACCAGGCCGGCGTCCTGGCCGTCACCCTGGACGCGGTCGACGACGACGACCGCCGACTCCTGCGCAGAGTCGCGGGCCTGGTCGGCGACCTGCTGCAGACCAAGAACGGCCACACCGACCTCTTCTTCCGCACTCGCCGCGGCAAGCCGATGAGCGTCGCGGCGGAGATCCAGTGGTCGCTCCTGCCGCCGCTGGCCATGTCGATGCCCCGCGTCGCGGTCGCCGGAGTCCTGGAACCCGCCTACGACGTGGGCGGCGACAGCTTCGACTACGCCCTGAACGGGGACGTACTCCACCTCGCCATGATCGACGCCATGGGCCACGGCCTGGACGCGGCGACCATGGCGACCGTCGCCATCGGCGCGTACCGGCACGCCCGCCGCACCAGCGTCGAACTCTCCGAGATCTACCTCTTCATGGACCGGGCCGTCGCGGAACAGTTCGCCCCCGACCACTTCGTCACCGCGCAGATGATGCGGCTGGACACGACCACCGGCCGTCTCCAGTGGGTCAACGCCGGACACCCCGCCCCCGTCCTGATCCGCGAGCACCGTGTCATGGGCCGCCTGGACAGCCCCACCACCCTCCCCGTCGGCTTCGGAGGAGCACAGCCACAGGTCAGCAGTGTGACGCTCGAACCGGGGGACCGCGTCCTGTGCTTCACCGACGGCCTGATCGAGGAGCACGAGGGCGGGCAGGAGCAGTTCGGCGAGGACCAGCTGATCGACTGGGTGAACCAGCTGGAGAAGTCGGACCGGGACGTCCGGGCGGTGGCACGGGACCTGTCCCACACGCTCAAGCGAGCACGCGGCGAAGCCACCTCGGACGACGCCACTCTCGTCCTGGTCGAGTGGCGCGGCTGATCTGCCGCCGTGCCACAACGTGCCAGTAGGGGCGGTCAGCAGCGGACAACAAGGGGTTCAAGGGAACGACGAGATGGCGATCGTGAACCGGCGTCCCCGCAGGTCAGGTGCCCTTTACACGTCCAAGTACCGGGTGATTCCCAAGCTTATGGCGCGGGTTCGATTCCCGTCATCCGCTCTTGAACGAAGGCCCAGGTCAACGACCTGGGCCTTCGCCGTTGTCCAGACCTCTCAAACGATGAGGCCGCGTGGATCTTCCGCGGCTGCACCTACTCGCTCGCTGTGGGAGCCAGCTCTGCGACGAGGCGTGCGGTCATCGGTGTCTCGATCCTGTGAGTGGCCGCGGCCCGCAGGACAGCGCCGCCGATGGCGTCGAGTTCGATCGGGTGGCCGTTCTCCGCGTCGCGCTGCATTGATGACTTCATCGTCTCGGGGGCCCGGTCGAAGAAGGAGAGCACGTCCTCGGCGGTCACCGGTGCGCCCGCTGCGCGAGCCACGGCGGTGATTTCGTCGAGGACGGCGAGCAGTTCCGACCGCCGCTCGTCGCGGATGACGCCCACAGCGGCCTGGTGGCGCGTGGTCAGCAGGGCGAGCGGGGCGAGGAAGGAGAGCTTGTCCCAGAGCATCGCGCTCTCGTCGGTGCGCAGGGTCACGTCGAGGCCGGCGTTACGTAGGCGGGATGCGAGGGCGTCGAGCGGGGCGGCCAGTTCGAGGGCGGCGAAGGGGCTGGTGTGCGCGATGCGTCCGGGCGCCGTGCGGGTGGCCTCGACCCTGATGGTTCCGGCCACGACCTGGCAGGCCGGATATCGTCGGCGCATCGCTGCGACGTGGTCGAGTCCGTTGAGCAGCGGTACGACGACGCCGTCGCCGAGGAGCTGCGGCGGAACACGGTCGAAGGCGGCGGGCAGAGCGGTCTGTTTGACGGTCACGAGCGTGACGTCGACCGGTTCGCGCAGCAAAGTGTCGGCCTCGACCGGAGTGGTGAAGTCGCCGTACCGCGCGCTCCGGACGCACAGACCGTCACGGCGCAGCACAGCGGCGGTCTCCTCTCCGGCGAGGCAGATGACGCGGTGTCCGTCGCGGGCCAACAGCGCGCCGATCAGGCCGCCGACTCCGCCGGGTCCGAGGATGGCCACCGTCATGGAGGTGCTGGTCATGTGAAGCTCCTGTTCGTGGCCAGGCGGTCGCGCCAGGCCGGGACTAGGGCGGTGAGCATCAGCGCGGCGGTGAGGGTGAAGGCCCAGGGGTAGCCGGTCCGGGCGGCGAGGATGCCGAAGCCGACGGCCCCGACGGCCATGCCCGCGTCGTAGGCGACGTTCCACAGAGCGCTGACGGTGCCGTAGCCGGACTGGGGGACACGCGCGTACATCAGCGACAGCGTCGCGTTCTGGGTGGCTCCGAATCCGACCCCGAACAGGGCGACGCCCACAACGACGGCGACCGGGCTATGGGTCAGAGCGGTCAGCAGCGTCCCTGCGGCCGAGACGACGAGGCCGGGCACGACGAGTGAGGCCGGTCCGTGCCGGTCACCGTGCCGGCCCGCGACCCAGCGGGCCACGGTCGCTGCCGCGGACTGGGCGAACAGGGCCACGGCGACGACTCCGGTGGAAGCCGACGGGACGGCGAGGGGCAGGAAGGTGACGATGATTCCGGCAGCGAGCGCGGTGGCCGAGAAGACGACGACGGGCCGCAGCAGAGCGGCCGTCCGGAACCCGGCCAGCACCCCGATCGACTGCTCGGAGGCCGACTCACGGTCCGGCACTCCCAGCACCGAGACGATGGCGGCCAGCGCGGCCACCGCGCCGGCGGAGCACACCGGTCCGTACCCGACGTGCGCTGCCCACCACACCCCCAGCGGCAGGGCGGCCAGCGACGGAACCCCGGACACGATGCCGACCAGCGCCAGCCCTTCACCACGGCGCTCGGGCGGGATCAACGACGCCGTCAGAGCACCACCCGCGACGACCGTGACCCCGAAGCCCAGACCGCGCACGACACAGACCGCCGTGATCCACACCGTGCTCCCGGACCCGGTCAGTACCAGCGCGGGCGCACCGAGCAGGACCAACCCCACCACCAGCGGCGGGCGGTACCCGAAGCGGGCCACGAACCGGGGAGCGGCCAGCCCGCCTCCGACCGTCGCGAGCAGCAGCGCACCCGAGACCAGTCCCGCGGCGTGACGGCCTCCGTACGCCTCGGCGTAGAGGGGAACGACGGAGAGCAGGAGGTAGAAGCTCGTCGAGGCACCGATAACCGAGACGAAGCGCAGCAGCAGGGGCCGCGTCATCAGCGCCGGCCGCACACCGGCGCCCTCGGCTTGAGAGTTGATCATCCTGGTCACACGACGAAGCTAGGGGCCGGGCGGACCGTCAGTAAGATCCAATTCCATGCCTCTGGAGTGGTCCGGTCTGTCACCCGAACTGTTGCTGGTCATCGACCGGGACAGCGGCGAGCCGCTGCGATCCCAGCTGGAACTGCGGCTGCGGGACGCGATCCGGACCGGGCGGCTGCAGATCGGCGAGCGGCTGCCGTCCTCCCGTGAACTCGCCCGGATGCTCGGGGTTTCGCGCGGCCTCGTGCAGGAGTGCTACACCCAGCTCCAGGCCGAGGGCTACCTCGTGACACGCGTCGGCTCGGCCACGCGGGTCGCCGCCGGAGTGGGCGTACCGTCGGCGCCCACGTCACCGCCCCCGGCGCCGTCACCCCTGGTCGCCGACTTCAGGTACGGCGTCCCCGACCTGAGCAGCTTCCCGCTCGCCGACTGGCTGTGGGCCACGCGCGAGGCGGCACGCACCATGCCGACGGCGGCGCTCGACTACGGCGACCCGCGCGGAAGTGCGGCACTGCGCGAGGTCATGGCCGGATATCTCCGGCGGGTGCGCGCCGCCGCGGCAGATCCGGAACGGATCGTGATCTGCTCCGGCTACGCGCAGGGCCTCGGTCTGGCCCTGTCCGCCCTGGCCAGGACAGGTATCCGTACGGTGGCGTACGAGGACCCCGGCTCACCGGCCACGATCTCCTCCGCCGCGGCCTCGGCGGGCATGTCGGCCACCCCCGTACCGGTCGACGAGCGCGGGATCGACGTACGGGCACTCGCCAGGACCGACGCCCGCGCCGTCGTCCTGACCCCCGCGCACCAGTGGCCCACCGGCGTCGCCCTGGCGCCCGAGAGACGACTCGCACTGATCGAGTGGGCCAGGAGGCGGGACGCCGTCGTCATCGAGGACGACTACGACGCCGAATTCCGGTACGACCGGGAGCCGGTGGGCGCGCTGCAGGGACTCGCCGCAGACCGCGTGATATCCATCGGCACCGTCAGCAAGTCCCTCGCGCCCGGGCTACGCATCGGGTGGATGCTCTGCCCGCCCGCGCTCACTGAACTGATCGTCGAGCACAAGCAGTTGAACGACCGCGGGTCCCCCACGCTCGATCAGCTCGCCCTCGCGAGACTGATCGAGTCAGGACGCTTCGACCGGCACCTGCGCCGGATGCGGACGACTTACGTGGCACGTCGTACCGCCCTGGTGGCAGCGCTCGCCGAGCACGCCCCTGCCGTCGCGGTGACCGGTCTTGCGGCGGGCTTCCACGCGGTGGCACACCTCGAGGGACCGGCCGGCGAGAAGGAACTCGTCTCCGCCGCCCGCGCCCGCTCCGTCGGCCTCTACGGAATGAGCACCTGCCGCTCCTCTCGTGCGACGGAACCGGTGCAGCTGATCCTCGGGTTCGGCAACGTCGGCGAACGTGCCGTCACGGCAGGCATCACGGCGGTAAGCAGCCTGCTCAGGGGCCGATAGCCCGCGTCACGTGTCGGTTCCCCCGCCTTACGGTACGTGGATGCTCGACGTACTCGAGGAAGTCACCCGCTCCGCTGCCCGGCTCACCGCCGCCCTCGACACACTGACCGACGAGGGGACGCGTGCGCCCTCGGCCTTGGCAGGCTGGACCCGCGGCCACGTCATCAGCCACGTCGCTCACGGCGTCGGCGCCTACCGGCGGCTGCTCGCCATGGCCCGCACCGGCATCGAACCCACACCGAGGACGGATGCCAAGACGTTCGCCCGGGCCGTCCAGGCAGGCGCCGACCGTCCCGCAGCCGAGCTCGCCACGGACCTGCGCAGCCGCCTTGCCCGCCTGGCCGAAGACGCCACATCGATGCCCCTGGAATGCTGGGGCTCCCTGGTCACGGCACTCGCGGGCTGGCAGCACCCGGCCTGGTACACCCTCCACCGCTGCTGGCGCGAGCTCGAAACGCACCACGTCGACCTGAACGTCGGATACCGCACGGCCGACTGGCCCGGCACGTACGTGACCTGGGCCCTCGACGACACCCTCACGGCGCTCGCCGCACGCGGCTTCCCGGTCGCCCGGGTCGACGCCCTAGACATCGGCCGGTCCTGGACCCTGTCCCCGAGCGGCCCCGACATCGCCGGCTCCGGCCACGCCCTCCTCGGCTGGCTCAGCGGCCGCGCGCCCGCCTCCCCGCTCACGTCCGACCGCCCCCTGCCGGTCCCGCCCGACTGGCCTCTGCCACCTGCCCCAGGCACCTGGCCAGCCGTGCCATAACGTGCCAGTAGAGGCGGTGAACAGCGGTCAACAAGGGGCGGACGGAGCAGCCAGAACGGGGCCCGGCCCCGACGTTCGCGCAGGTCAGAGGCCATACACAGGCCGAAGTGCCGGGTGACTCCCAAGCTTATAGCGCGGGTTCGATTCCCGTCATCCGCTCCACGACAAAGCCCCAGGTCAGAGACCCGGGGCTTTTGTGTTGTCCAGACCTTTCTGGACTCGCGCGCCATTCGCGTGCCATAACGCCCCTCATGGCCGCGCCCGCGGCCCCGATCCTGACCGACGCTCTCCCTGCCCAAGATCCGCCAGCGCCTCGACGACTCGGGAACCGAGCCGGAGACCGCCCAGCCGAACCCGTGGCACCAGGCCACCACTGCAACCGAGCGCGTCCCCGATCACCTCACCCGCGGAAACGACCACGTGGCCAAAGGGCCAACTGGCCGCGCTCGGTGGAGTACTGGACCTGCTGCCGCTCACCGCACCCAACTCCGTGAGGACCGACCTCGAACGGACCGCGCCTTCGAGCGCGCCACCCGCTCCCGCATCACCGCCGATCTCGCCCGCCACGCACGCGAGGCCCTGGCGGGAAGCACGGCGCGGGGCCGCGACCGGTCCCCGTTCCGGTCGCGGCCCCGTCCGTGCGGGTGTTGAGGTCGGTCACGAGCCGCAGGAGGTCATGCAGAGCCGCGCGTTCGCCGACGACAAGATCTCCTTCGCCTTCGACAACGAGATCGAGGCTCCCTCCACCCGCACGAACCTCCCCGGCGCCTTCGCCGCCGACGATGTCGTCGACCACACCTACCGCCAAGCCATCACCGCCGCCGCCAGCGGCTGCCAAGCAGCACCGGCCTCCGAACGCCACCTGGCAGCACCGGCGCACAGGGTCGCCGCGTCGGTCACCGCCTGACGCTCTGAATGAATACCTGTGTTCGCGGCCTGAGATTTTAACGACCATCGCGGAGAGGGTTTTTGCCAGCGACACACAGGGCGAAATATTCGACGCGCACGGACCACGGTGACCGTGCTACTGTCGAACTCAGTTGCAGTTTTGGTACCCAAAAGCTTCAAGCGCCTCCGGCCGGTCACGCGCCGCACGGAAGCGCTTTTTCCGGTCATTTTCCGGGCAGGGCATCATCGCGGCGACACGGCGTCCGTACGGTACGGACACCGGCGTACTGCCCTAAGGAGATATGACATGGCTACTGGCACCGTGAAGTGGTTCAACGCGGAAAAGGGTTTCGGCTTCATCGAGCAGGACGGCGGCGGTCCTGACGTGTTCGCCCACTACTCGAACATCGCCGCCCAGGGCTTCCGCGAGCTCCAGGAGGGCCAGAAGGTCTCCTTCGACATCGCGCAGGGCCAGAAGGGCCCGACGGCCGAGAACATCGTTCCCGCCTGACGCTGACGCGTAATACGTAGCTGGGGCCCGCATCCCTCGGGGTGCGGGCCCCAGCTACATGCATTTCGCAGGGTCCTCACACGCACCTGCGTCTCTCACACTTCTTTCGCGCCCGCTTGTGCCGACAATTTCTCGTCCTGAGCCAAGCCGCCTGCTTTCGCATTTCATTCGGCCCGTGCCTGTGATTACCCACGCCGCTTCTCCGCGCGGGAATTCCTCGATACGCGCCGTATCAAAGGAAGGTTCTGAATGAACCCCACACGCACGAACAGCCGTTCCTCCCGCACCCGCCGCAACGGCGGCCACACGTACGACTCCTCCGCCGGAACGGGCCAGGGGGGTCGCTTCGGTTCGTCCGCGCCGAGCCGTTCGGGAGGTCCGAGCCGGTCGGGCGGTTCCGGTCGGCGGCCCGCCCCGGTGCAAGGGGAGTTCGCCCTGCCGAAGACGATCACTCCGGCGCTGCCCGCCGTCGAGGCGTTCGCCGATCTCGACATGCCGAGGACCCTGCTGGCCGCGCTCACGGCTCAGGGCGTGTCCGTGCCGTTCCCGATCCAGGGGGCGACACTGCCGAACTCCCTGGCGGGCCGTGACGTCCTCGGCCGCGGCCGGACCGGCTCCGGCAAGACCCTCGCCTTCGGCCTGGCCCTGCTGGCCCGCACCGCCGGACAGCTCGCCGAGTCCCGTCAGCCGCTCGCGCTCGTCCTGGTCCCCACCCGGGAACTCGCGCAGCAGGTCACGGACGCCCTCACCCCCTACGCCCGCGCCGTGAAGCTGCGCCTGGCCACCGTCGTCGGCGGCATGCCGATCGGCCGACAGGCGAACGCGCTGCGGAGCGGCGTCGAGGTCGTCGTGGCCACCCCCGGCCGTCTCAAGGACCTCATCGACCGCGGCGACTGCCGGCTGAACCAGGTGTCGATCACCGTCCTGGACGAGGCCGACCAGATGGCCGACATGGGCTTCATGCCGCAGGTCACCGCGCTCCTGAACCAGGTCCGCCCCGAGGGCCAGCGCATGCTGTTCTCCGCGACCCTGGACCGCAACGTCGACCTCCTGGTCCGCCGCTACCTCACCGACCCCGTCGTCCACTCCGTGGACCCCTCCCAAGGCGCGGTCACCACGATGGAGCACCACGTCCTGCACGTGCACGGCGCCGACAAGCAGCGGCTGACGACGGAGATCGCGGCGCGCGACGGCCGGGTGATCATGTTCCTGGACACCAAGCACGCCGTGGACCGACTCACCGAGGACCTCCTCGGCTGCGGTGTCCGGGCCGCCGCCCTGCACGGCGGGAAGACCCAGCCGCAGCGCACCCGCACCCTCGCCCGGTTCAAGACCGGGCACGTCACCGTCCTCGTCGCCACGAACGTCGCGGCGCGCGGCATCCACGTCGACAACCTCGACCTCGTCGTCAACGTCGACCCGCCGACCGACCACAAGGACTACCTCCACCGCGGCGGCCGTACCGCGCGGGCCGGCGAGTCCGGCAGCGTCGTCACCCTGGTCACCGCCAACCAGCGCCGCGACATGAACCGCCTCATGGCCGCCGCCGGCATCGTGCCCGAGACCACCCAGGTCCGCTCCGGCGAGGAGGCACTCACCCGGATCACCGGCGCGCGGACCCCCTCCGGGATCCCCGTGACGATCACCGCGCCGCCCGCCGAACAGCGCAAGCGCGGCACCACCTCCCGCGGCCGGCGCGGCCCCGCCTCGGCCGCCCGGCGCGCCGGCGGACGGCGTTCCGCTGTCGGCGCGGCAGCCTGAGCGCCACGTGATCCGGAAGCTGACCCATCTCCGCAGGAGGCACGTTGTGACGCCGGTCCAGACGCAGCACAGCTCGACGCATGCCACCCTCGCACCCAGGACGGTGGTCGACGCCGTGGACCCGGCCGGACCACACGTCTGCGACGACATGACCGTCGAGGTGGCCCTTTCCGTCATGGTCGGGGCCCGCACCGGACACTTGCTCGTCTGCGACAACGACGGTCAGTGCACCGGTCTGGTCACCCGGGCCCAGCTCACCGCCGTCCGCGACAGCGCCGTCTACACGGACCGGCTCCAGCTGCGCGACCTCTCCGGCGACGGCGGGCCGCTCACCTCGGCCACCGCCTTGACGATCGGGCGGGCGGTACGTCCCCGGGTCGTCACCCCGTCCGTCGTGGGCGAGCAGGACGACACTCCGGGCGCCCCCGCGCCCACCCTCGTCCTCGCGTGAACCGCCTCACCACGGCGGAACCATCCCCTTCCTCTCCCTGTGAGGCATCGTGCGCTGTGTCATCGCCCGCTTCCCGTTCGACCTCACCAAGAGCGGCGTCCTGGAGACCATGCGGGGCGTCAAGCCCGAGGAGGTCGTCGGCGAGTCCGTGACCATCGGCCGCCGTACCTACCCCGTCAAGCAGGTCGGCCAGGTCATCACCCGCCAGGACCGCCGCGACTTCAGTGCCGGTGAAGTCCTCCGCGCCATGACCCGGCTCGGCTTCACCTGCCGCGGCCTCCCCCAGAACGCCGCGCCCGCCCGCGCCCTCAACCCCCTCCAGCACGCCTCCGCGATGCTCGGCGCCCCGGCGGCGGCCTGACCGTGACCCACGGGCGAACGTGAGCTGACACTCGGGCAGCCGAGAGGGCCCGACCGGCGGGTGCCGGTCGGGCCCTCTCGCGTATCGGTGTATCGGCTTCTCCAAGGGCGGGAAGTCAGTGATCGGAGTAGCTGAAGTCGCCCATGGTCCAGGCGCTGACATTCGCGATCGAGATGCGGTACATCCCGCCCGTCTCCGGGATCCCCACCGTGCCCTGAAGAATCCGCGCCATGTGGAAGTGCAGATACGCGGGCGGTCCGTCCCTCCGTGTCGTAGCGGTGAAGGCGGCGGAGAACTCTCCCAGGTGGGCGGAGTCCGCCAGGACCTCCGAGACCCGCTGCCTCCATACCGCTTCGGGCGCCAGTCGGCCGGTGATGACAGCTCCACCGGTGACCACCGTCAGGGACATCTGATTGCTCTGCCCGGACTCCACCAGCGTGGCAATGTCAACGAGCAGCTCGTCAAGCTTCGACATGAGAGCCGATCCTATTCACGGGTCGCCCCCTCCGCTCAACCGGTCGTGCCACTGGGCGAGAAGCGCCGTCACCGTCTTCCCACCAGAGGCACGCCGCGTGGCCGAGGTCGCTATGGCGACCGGTTGACCATGTGCCGGCCGAAGCTCCGGTGGCGCGGTTGAGTTCGGGGTGCACATGCGGGGGACGGGTCAGAAGGAGGTGGTTCTGTGCCGGGGTTGGTGGAGTTCGGCTTTGCCGAAGAGGAGGGCGTAGCCGGAGGGGAGTTGGTTGATGATGCGGTCGAGGAGTTCAGGTCCGGCGAGTTGGGATACGGCGGCGAGGACGGCGCCGATGTTCCAGCGGGCGCCGGCGGGTGTGCTGCCCGTGCGCTGGGCGAGGTCCTTGACGAACTCCCACCCGGTGAGGGGTGTGACGGCGGGGACCTGGGCGGTGAGGACGAGGGTGGCCTCGACGGGGAGGCGTGCGGCGAGGTCGACGCGTTCGTCGCCGACGAGCTGTCGCCCCAGAGCGGCGAGCACTGACCGCACGGCTTCGTCGGCGCGTTCGAGGGTGGGGTAGGCGCCCTCGTAGCGCACACGCTCGAGCATCTGGGAGTAGGGCGCCGCGCTGGTGATGCTGCCGTGAGCGGCTGTTGTCGTGGTCTCGGTCTGAAGAGTCATGCCGGTGGAGATCGCCGTTCTCTTCGGGCCCGGCCCCTGGGACCGGGGGAGCGAACACGTTTCAGGGGTCGCCGGCTCACCGGGGGTGGTGTGGCCGGCCGAAGAGGAGGTCGTAGCCGGGCGGGAGCTGCAGGAGGATGCGGGCGGTCAGTTCCTCGCCGGCCGCGTCGGCGGCGACGCTGAGGACGGCGCTGACGTCCCAGGCCGCGGTCCGTTCGGTGGCTCCTTCGATCCAGGCGGCCGTCGCGCGTACGAAGCGTTCCGGTGAGAGAGGCTCGGTGGCCTGGAGCGGGTTGAGGAGCACCAGGGCGAAGGTCTCCGGCAGGCGGGCGGCGAGTGCGGCCCGCACATCACCGACCAGATGGGCGCCGAGCAGCGCCAGCACGGTGCGGGCGGCGCGTTCGGCCTCCTGTGGCGAGCTGTAGTCGCCGCGCTCTTGGACCTTGTCGAGGAATGCCTGCCAGTGCAGTCTCATCACGACCCCCTGTCGCATACGTGGATGCGGGGAGCGGAGGACGGAGGAGGGGGAAAGGCTTCCGCCCTCCGCTCCCGGTCTTTCCTACGGTTCAGCCGCTGATCTGCTTGCGGTCGTCGCCCCGGCCGATGGTGATCTTGCGGGGCTTGGCGCGCTCGGCGATCGGGATGCGCAGCGTGAGCACGCCCGCCTCGTAGTCGGCCGTGATCTTCTCGGTGTCGAGGGTGTCGGCCAGCATCAGCTGCCGGGAGAAGACGCCGAGGGGCCGCTCGGACAGCTCCATCTGCACGTCGTCGGCCTTCGCGACGGGGCGGCGCTCGGCCTTGACCGTCAGCATGTTCCGCTCGACGTCGATGTCGATCGCGTCCAGAGCGACGCCGGGCAGGTCGAGGGCGATGACGTAGACATCACCCTCACGGTAGGCGTCCATCGGCACCGCGGAAGGCCGTGACCAGGTGCCGGTCGTACCCAGCATCTGCTGGGTGAGACGGTCGAGTTCGCGGAACGGGTCGGTGCGCATCAACATCGCGAAACACCTCCATCGGGATCAGGCAGTGACTGCCAATGCGCTGCATCTGCCTCCGTTGTAGCATGTCATCCGAACGACGACAAGCTGAATGTCAACGGATGGACGACATGACGAAGAGGGCGTGATCCTGTGACAGGAGCCGACCAACCGGTCACCTTTCCCGCGGCGCTCGCCGCCCTGGCCGCGATCGACGAAGCGGTACGGGCAGCCCGGTCCGCGACCCCCGACACGACACCTCACGGCTCCTCGGAGGAAGCACTCGCCGCCCTCCTCCTCCTGCGTGAGCTGCGCGAACAGCTCGCCGCATGGGAGCCCGGCTTCATCGAGGCCGCCCGCGACGCCGGCGCCAGCTGGGCCGATCTCGCCCACCCCCTCGGCGTCACCAGCCGACAGGCAGCCGAACGGCGCTACCTCCGCGTACGCCCCGGCAACCCCGGCACCACCGGAGAACAGCGCGTCCAGACCATCCGCGACCGCCGCGCCGCCGACCGCACCATCACGGCCTGGGCCCGATCGAACGCCGCCGACCTACGCCAACTCGCCGGACAGATCACCGCCCTCGACACCCTGCCCACAGACACACAGGCCGACCTCTCCGCAGCCCTCGCGCACAGCGACCCCACCCTGCTCCTCGAACCACTCGCACGCACCCACGCCCACCTGACCCCTCTCCAACCCGAGCTGGCCAAGCGCGTCGACGACCTGACCCGCCGCACCGAAGACCTCCGCGACGAAAGCGACCAGCGCCGCTCCCACACCCCACAGCCCTGACCCGGGAACCTCACAGCGGTCCTCCTCGCCCATCGCGAGCCCCGCCACCGCCCGATCCTTCACGTCACTGTTCGGGGTCGATTACCTTCACACCGGACACCCGAAAATCTATGTCGGCCGGAGTAGACATTGGGCGGTGGCGTGGCTATGGTTTCTCTCGTAGCCCAGAGAGACAGTAGGGCCCGGCAGACATGAACTGCCGGGCAAGCGGTACCAGCAGTACAGGTGGTTGCAGTTCGCAGGACGGTGCGGCGGTGGAGTTCCGAAGCCAGGGATGTTGCAGGACGGCGACGGGACTGGCGGCCGGACCGGGTGGCCCGCAGTGATCAGGGGCCGCCGCAGCGGGACCGCGGTCATGGCAGATGCGGTACCCGTGAGTGCAGTGCGCAGTAACCCAGCAGTGAAGAGTGAGCAGTACCCCTGGTGAAGGCGTCGGCTGCGGGCGCGCGCACCGGGAAGTTCGGCAGTGGGGTTCCAAGCCAGAGAAGACGCAGGACGGGCAACGGGGCTGGCTGCCGAAGAGTGGCGCTGTCACAGGCCGCTGAGCGGTTCGCATCACCAGCAGTACCCGCAGTAAGCAGTACCCCGTAACAAGCAGTTGATCACCGAGGAAGAACGGAGGAACCCGCGCCATCAGGATCGCCCGGGCGGAAGTACTGAACCCGGGTACCGCAGGACATCGATAGTGAGGTGGTCTCCGGTCAAGCAACCGCGATCCCCGCGCCCCCGACAGCAGTCAAGTCGGGTCCGCGGACACAGAACGCCGGCGCAGTATCAGGGCCGGCAGGTGGTGTAGTAGTTCCTTCGGGGCCCTGGTGCCAGTACGGCACCAGGGCCCCTCCATGCGTTTCCCAGAGAGGTGCAAATGACAGCAGATGACTCGTACGGCCGTCTCGACGACGACGACTACCCCGCCTACACCATGGGCAGGGCCGCCGAAATGCTCGGCACCACACAAGGATTCCTCCGCGCCATCGGCGAAGCCCGCCTCATCACGCCGCTGCGCTCGGAAGGCGGCCACCGCCGCTACTCCCGCTACCAGCTGCGGATCGCCGCCCGGGCCCGCGAACTGGTCGACCAGGGCACCCCCATCGAGGCCGCCTGCCGCATCATCGTCCTCGAGGACCAGCTCGAAGAGGCCCAGCGCATCAACGCCGAATACCGCCGCGACGCCGCATCCGACGCGCCGCCGGACTCGGCTTGAGGTGAGTCAGCTCCTCGTCGGCATCAACCGACGGGTGCAACCCGAAGGCTTGGCGGCGGATTACTCACGAGCAGAAGCCCGCGCGAGGTCCGCCCCCATGTCAGCACTGCGCGTGGCCTGGTAGATGTAGATGCCGTATGCCCGGCCTGCGCGGAGCACGTTGCGCATCGGTCAGCACTGTCCGCGCCGGGTCGAGAACTCATGTCCGGAGTCGCGCGTCAGGCCGTCGACGCCTGTCGATTCTGCTCCCACTCGGTCCGCGCAGGAGAGCGAAGGCGGCCACGTCGCCGCCGCCCCGCGGAGTGGCGTCGAGGACACTCGTGAACGTCGCGTGCCACCGGCACCCTCACTCCGCGAGCCGCCCAAGGTGGCGCTTGACCTCGACAGAGAGGAGGGACGGCAGGTCGCCCGCGCACACACCAGCCGCTGGACTCGGAGTCGCCCTCGATGGGAGATCTTCGCTTTCAAGCAGAGCTCTTAACGACAAGTAATCCTTGCGATTTATCGGCGTGGGGTCCACACTCTTCCCATGACCGACAAAGCCCGCACCCGAGCTCCGCAGGCCGCCCTGACCGACAGGCAGAAGCTCGAACTGGACCGGGCGAAGAAGGCCGCCGACGACGCCGTCGCGCACTTCCGTGAGACCGCGGGGCGTATCGCCGTAGACCTCGGCCGCGGCGGAGCTCCGGCCGTCGCCAGGCACATGGAGTGGACACCCCAGTACGCGTCCGCCCTCGCCGCCGCCTACAAGGCCAAGCAGGCTGCCCAGGGCAGCGGGAGCGAGGAGGTGGCGGCATGACGACCGCCCCCAGGCCATCAGGCATCCCGCCCATGCCCGAGCGGAACACGAAGGCGTTGCGCGCCGCGATCGCCGAGCACACACCGCAGCTCCTCGCCGACTTCGACACCCACTGGAAGTGGGCCATCGGCGACGCTCACGACATCGCCCCGGTACCGGCGTTCCTCGCCCAGTGGTGGGCCGAGTTCGCCATCGCCCGCGATCCCGCGCTCGACCGGCACATCCACGATCTGGAAAACCGGGCAGCCGACGCGACGACGAACGCCGAAGCCACGCAGTTGCTCACGCAGGCCGCGCACCTCCGGCGCGAGGCGGGGAAGGCGGAGCCCGGCCAGTGAGCGACTTCATGGGGCCGCCCTGGCAGATGGACTGGGTCGATACGGCCCGAACCACCCGCGACTCCCTGCCCAAGCCGGTCCGCGACCTGATCGACAGCATCCGAGCCGAACTGGTCACCGCCGAGGACCCCTGTTTCCGTGGCATCGACAACATCCCGGATCTCCCGCCCGGCTGCCGTATCGCGCCGCTTCGGTCGACGGTGCCGAACGGGCTGTACGTCTGCTGCTTCGATCACGGCCGGGGCTGGATCCACTACACGTTCACCCGACGCACCGCCGACCCTCAGATCATCGTCGAGGAGGTGTTCTGGCAGTGACCTGCCGCTTTCCCGTACACCTGTCCGGTCGGTGGACCAGACAACAGCACCCTCGGGAATCCAGCCCGCGCGAAAGCCGTGCCACAACGTGCCAGTATGTGCGGTAAACAGCAGTCGACAAGGGGGCCGCGGAAGCAGCCACGACGCCGCCGCCAGGGCACGTTCCCGCAGGTCAGGCGCCATGCACAGGCCCAAGTGCCGGGTGATTCCCAAGCTTGTAGCGCGGGTTCGATTCCCGTCATCCGCTCCATGACGAAGCCCCAGGTCAGCGACCTGGGGCTTGTTTGTTGGCAGGCCAGTCTCGCCGTTCGTGCACCCTTCAGCCACGCGGGTTGGGGCACGCGGAGGGCATGAACATTGCATTGTCTCGTCGAAGGTGTCGCATGAGCGCTCTGACCTGCCTTTACGGCGGCGTTACCGCCACTGCGGCCAGGTGGCAGCTCCGAGCCGTGTGTTACCTGTCCCGGAAACACGGGGTCGCTCCGCCCTCCTGCGGAATAATCAAGGTATGGCAGCCACGCCCAGCGTTCCCGAGCTCCGCCGCGCAAAATTCGCCAGGCGGCTTCCCGCCAAGCTCTCGGAGCTCGGCGGCCCCGCCCACGGCCATGTCGACCTTCCGCTGCACCTCGCGTGGTCCGGCCTGTCTCGGTTCGACCTCGACCAGCCCCGATTGCGGATGGGCTGCTATCGGATCGTGCTGGCCGAGGGGCAGCACGATGACCTGGTCCGCTACCTGAACCGGGAACTGCTCGTCGCCATGTGGCCCGTCCTGCGCACGTTGATCAGCCGGGACCTCCGCGATGTCTGGGAGGACGCCTTCAATGAACTGACACCCGACGCCCAGGCTGCCGCGTGAATCTCACGGAACTGCACCGACGGCTCCTCGCGGATGTCCTCGCCGTGGGCGATGTCTACCCGCTTGTGCTCACGGGTGGCTACGCCGTCCAGGCACACGGACTGGTCGACCGGCTCAGCAAGGACCTCGATGTTGCCACCGAGAACCCGGAGCCGATGGAGAAGATCGCCGCCGCCGTGCACGCCGGGCTGGAACAACGCGGATGGCAGGTACGAGCGTTGGAAACCGACCCGCTGTCCGCGCGGCTGATCGTCACCGACACCTCCACCGGCGAGGAGTGCGAGGTCGATGTCCTCAAGGAAGCTCTCTGGCGTCCGCCTGTGAAGACTCAGCACGGCCTGGTGCTTTCCCTGGAGGACGTGGTCGGCACGAAGGTTCGCGCGCTGGCAGACCGGGGCCTGGCGCGTGACCTGATCGACGTCCGAGCGGCAACAGATCGCTGGAGTCACATCGAGCTCGAAGAGCTCGGCCGCCGCCACGCGCGTGACGGCTTCGACCTCTCCGACCTTCAGTCCCGGCTCGCCGGCGCGGACTGGATCGATGACACCGAATTCGCGGCTTATGGACTCGACGACCAGCAGACCGTCGAGCTGCGCCGGTGGGCTCAGGAGTGGGCCGATGACATCGCAGAGAGACTTCAGGAAGCGGAAAGCCCACTCGACGACTGATCACCGGGCATCGGGCACGCGGAGGCAACGCCGCATCCCCGAGGAAGCAGGTCGTGCCCTGTCCGTGCCCTTCGGCGCGGCGAACAGCGGCCACCACGGGTATCGCCGAGCCAGCGAGAAGCGCCACGAAAGGACCTGTTTGCGCAGGTCAGACAGCGAGTGACCAAGCGGGGCGGCGGTGATTCCCAAGCTTGTGGCGCGGGTTCGATTCCCGTCATCCGCTCAGATACGAAGGCCCAGGTCAGCGACCTGGGCCTTCGTCGTTGTCTCGACCGTCGGCACGACCGGAATCCGGTCAGAACTGCAGCACCTCGCGGTCGAGCGGATACCGCGCGCGGTGGGGTCCGTCGTACGGCGAGGGTGTGATCGGCAGGACGCCGGTCGGCTGCAGGCCGATGTTGTCGTCCCAGATCCGGGGTTCGACGTGTCCGACGACGCGGAACTGCCGGAAGGTGAACGGCGGGCTGTCGGTCGGGAAGAACTCGGCTGTGGTCATCACCTGGAAGTGCAGGTGCGGCGTGGTCGAGTTGCCGCTGTTGCCGATCAGCCCGAGGACCCGGCCGGGTTCGACGCGGTCGCCTTCCCGGACCTTGAGCGAGCCGGGCTTCAGGTGGGCGTAGAGCAGATAGCGGCCCGGCGCGACCTCCAGGGTGACGTGGTTGCCGACGGTCTCCTCGATCGGCGGGACCGGCGGCGTGACGGGCGGCGCGTTGTCCGGGATCCCGTCCTGCACCTCCACCACCCTGCCGCCGGCCGCCGCCACGACCGGCTGCCGGTAGCTCAGGTAGCTGGTGAGCCGCGCGGGGTCGCCTTCCCAGGTCTGTCCCTGCTCGCCGACCTTGTACCAGTCGATCGCGAAGCGCTGCGGTACGTAGAAGCGGCCGTTGATCGGGCCGAGGCCGCGGCGGTGGTGGGTGTTGCCGCAGCACGACTCGCTGGAGTACCAGGTGCCGGGGCGGACCGGCGCGTTCAAGTTCAGCGGCGCGGTGCGGCCGGTCGGGGTGACCTGCACCGTCTCCTCGAACGGGGAGGAACCGGAGGCCGTGACGACGGCACCCGAGAGGTGGTGCTCGAGGACCTTGGGCACCCGCTGACCTCGGTCGAGGGCCAGGTCGAGCCAGATGACCCACTGCTGGGAGCCCGGGATGACGGTCGGCGTCGGCCCCGGGGGCGCCGGGGTGTACCCGTCCGCACCCGGCAGGGGGTCACCCACGGGATTGGCGGCGTCTGCCAGCGCCTGGCCACTCAGCGAGCCCACCACCCGGTGTGTGCGGGCGTCCCGGACCTCGACACGGTCGAGCCGCACCTGCGTGCTGCTGGACAGCGCGTTCGTGGTGAGCAGCTCGTACGAGAGGTGCGTCCTGCCGTCCGTGGCATGGAACGGCGTCGGTTCGGTCATCACCGCCGCCGTCAACGGCGTGAACTGTGGGCCGGGCGCAGGAGTGGCGGCGCCGGTGCCGTATCCCGGTGCCGTCGAAGCCGTCAGCAGGCCGACCGCGAGCACGGCGGCGGCGAGCCCGCGACGTAGCGGGCTGCGGCCGATGCGGTTGCGAGGGTGGCGCTCTGCCATGGTGCTCTTCCAGTCGTCGGGTCCGGGGCCGTGAAGGGCACCGGCACGCCCCGCGCCGAGGCGCAGGCTCATGTAATCCGGCCGAGCGGCGCTCCCGGCGGACGACGCCGGAGTCGGGTGCCGAAGTACACCCGTCCAGCCGCGCCCGACCGCCGGGTGGGTGCAGGTACGTGCCCCATCCGTGCCCTCCAGGACGGTGAACAGCGGTCCACTCGTCCTGGAGCCCCTCGATCGGGCGGAAGATCTCGGTACCGCGGAACCCCTCGAACCTGCTCTCCTCCTGGGTCATGCGGCGCTGCCATTCGAGGAAGTCGTCGACCTGGCCCGGGTGGACGCGGTGGGTCACCACGACGGTCACGAGCGGGTCCGCCGGCTGCGTGCCGCCGCTGATCACCTGCTGGGTCGCGGGACCGTCGAAGTACTTCGCGCCGACGTCGAGCAGTCTCTGCCGGGTCGCGCCGTTCATCCACGCCTGCAGATGGGCCACCGAGTCGAAGCGGTAGACGACGACCCACTCGGGTTGCAGGTCGGTCGGCGGGGACACCTCGGCGCCGAGGTGTCCGGCGTATTCGGCGGCAGCGGCGTTGACGCCCTACTGCCACTTCTCGTACTCCCGCTCCATGCCGGGCCGTACCTTCCGGCTGAGGATGACCGTCGCGGCGGCGTCCGCGTTCCGCTCGCCGGTCATCGTCTCGGGCCCGTCCGCGCCGACCGGCTCTCACCCAGCCGGCTGTAGATCCGTTCCGGGGTCAGGGGCAGCTCGCGGTAGCGGACGCCGGTGGCGTCGCGGAGCGCGTTCGCCAGCGCGGGGGCCACCGGGTTGATGCAGCATTCCGCCATCCCCTTCGCCCGCATGGGCCCGACCGAGTCCGACGAAGCCACCAGGAGCAGCTCGGTGCGGGGGACATCGGCGAGGGTGGGGATCCGGTAGTTGCGGAGGTTCGGGTTGACCATGGCACCGTCCGCGTCGACCTGGAAGTTCTCGGTGAGCGCGAATCCGATGCCCTGGGCGACGCCGCCGTCCACCTGCCCCCGGACCTGCTCGGGGTTGATGATCACACCGGCGTCGGCCGCGTGGATGCTGTGCAGGATGCGGATTTCGCCCGTCACCCGGTGGACGGCGATGCGGAAGCCCTGGGTGTTGGAGGTCACGCTGCGGGGCGAGCCGTACGCCTTGCGCGCGGCGGTGAACCGGATCCCGCGTGCCCGGGCCAGGGCGACGAGCGTGGCCAGCGGGACGCGCTCGTCCCCGCAGACGACGTACTCGTCGTCCATCGAGCACATCACGACGTGGACACCCGTGTGCGCCGCGGCGAACTCCAAGATGCGGTCGCGGACCGCGTTGGCCGCCTTGAGGACCGCGTTGCCCGCCACGAAGAGGCCCGCGCTCGCGAAGGCGCCGGTGTCGAATCCCGTACGGTCGGTGTCGGACTGGACCAGACGGATCCGTGACGAGGTCGTACCCAGTTGGCTGGCCGCGATCTGAACATGCGCGGTCGATGTACCCTCCCCGAATTCGACGGTGCCGACGGCCAGTTCGTACACAAGGTCGTCACCGAGCGTGATCCATGCCTCGGAGATGTGGTCGGTCGGGGGCGCGGTCTCGTGCAGGGAGGCGGCGACGCCGACCCCGACGAGCCACCCTGGGCCGGGGGAGGGCTGGTCGGCCGTACGGGCCAGGGCTCCGGCCACGAGGTCGATGCACTTGGCGAGCCCGTCCTCGTTGAACATCACGTCGTCGGGGCCGTCGTGCAGCGCGACGAGAGGATCGCCGGGGCGCACGATGTTGCGGCGGCGCTGCTTGAGGGAGGGCCGACCCGGCGCGGCGATTCCTCTCCAGCGTACCCAGAACCGGCCGGCCCCGCTTGGCCAGACCCGGCCCGGCGTACACCGGCTGCCAGGGCCTGTGTTGAGTCCGTGCGGATCCCGTCATCCGCTCAGCTTGGGCCGCCGCGGCAGCGGCCCTGTTCGGCTGGGCCTCGCGCCGTCCAGAGCGGCTCGGTCGGCGCGTCGGGCCGTCGGGCCGTCGGGCCGTCGGGTCTTCGGGTCTTCGGGTCTTCGGGTCTTCGGGTCTTCGGGTTTCGGGTCATCGGATCGGGCGGCGGTGGGTCGAGTGGCGGATGCGCAGGGTGAGGTAGATGAGGTCTGCGACGAGTAGGGCTATGCCGATGATCAGGAGGAAGAGCAGGCCGTCGGCTGTGGCGCCGATGATGCCCAGCACGATCGCGATGATGACCAGGGCCAGGAAGAGCGTCATGGCGCCGCCTCCTCGGTCGGTGGGGCGGGCGGGTGGGCGGGCGGGGCTGTGGGTCAGCGGCGGGCCAGTTGGCGTTCGCCGTTCGCACCGGTTTCGTAGGGGAGTTGGTAGTAGCTGAAGACCGCTTCCTCGTCCTCGGCGGGAAGTACGTCGTCGGTGCCGATCGAAGGGCCCTGCTTCACCAGCGCCCTGTCATGGGCGACCCTTACATGGCCCGGCCCGGCCGTCGCGCCGTCCAGGGGGACGAAGACCAGACGGTGGCGGGTGGGCAGGCCGACCCGGATCGGGGCCATGGCCGGCTCGTCCGTGCTGGTGTCGACGTAGATCGCCTCCAGCTCGCCGATCCTGCGGCCCTGGGCGTCCACCACGTCGTAGGTCCGCCACTCACGGATGTCCGCCATCTCGATCATCCCGACTCCTCACGCCCAGTCGGTGTGGTCCGGCTGCCTGCGCGGGGGCGCCGGGGCCTCCTGGTCGGCGAGATACCGCCGCTCTCACGGTACTCCGCGTGGCCGTAGTCACGCGCGCGAGCGGTGGGCGGGGGTCTTCCCCGGCCGGACGTCACCCCTGGTGACCCACCTCGCGTGCGAGGTCCAGGCCCAGGACCCGGTCGAGGAAGGCGAAGGTCTCGAACTTGGCGCCGGGCGGTACGTCGGCGCGCGTCGCCACGTCGACCAGTGTGTCCAGGACGGCGGGAGCGTCGAGATCGTCGGCCAGCACGGCGTGGGCGTGGCGCAGCACGTCGGCAGGGACCGGCCTGGACGGCTCCTGGGCCCAGTCGGCCACGAGCTGCCGCCAGTTCTCCAGCGTCCGCCGGGCGTCTTCGAGGGCCGCATCGGCCAGCACGACCGGAGCGCGGTAGGCGTGCATGAGCATCAGCATCCTCATGGACAGGGGGTCGGTTCCCTCCGGAGCAGGCAGGGGGTGGGTGCCGTCTGGGGTCCCGCTCCTCCCTGGTGCCGGGGTTACCTGGCCCACTTCTACGCGGACCCCGCCTGACGCGTCCTGTGCCGTGGTGCCGTAGGCCTGTACGTGTACGTCCGCAGTGGCACAGAGCGTTCCAACGGCGTTGGTGGGCGGGTGGACGCCCAGCGCGGACATCGCGCGATCAAGCTCCTGGGCCTGCTCCTGCGGCAGGTCCGGCGTCGCGAGGAACGTGCGGGCCTGCAGGCCGTGCAACTCCGCCGCACGCGCCAGTACGTCACCGACCAGGAGCGCCCGCAGGTCCGCCATGCCGATCCCGGCGTCACCGACCGGCAGGTGGACGCAGATGCTCAGCAGATGGCGGCTTACGGAGGGAATCTCCACGAGGTGGCCGGTACGGGTGTCGACGATACGCAGCATGATGCGGAGGCTAGTGCGGGGAACCCCGGGCACCCGGGAGGCCCGGCCAGGCGCTCGGCGGTCGGCGTACTCCTGATGTACTTCCCGTGGAAAAGGAGGGCCCGCGATGCCCATGACACTGCCGGTACCGATCGAGTCGCGCCCGGACACCGGGGCGGGTGCGTAGCGATGGGACTCCTCGACACCTACTTCGGCACCCGGCGGCCCGACGAGGGGGTCGTACCGCGTACGTCCCTGGAGCTCCGGTCGACGCTCCTTGCCCTCAACGGGCCGGGCGTGCCCTTCGTCGTACGCAACGGGACCGCGAAGGAGGGCGACCTGGTCGCCGAATGTCGGATACCCCAGCTGCGCGTGCGGCTCTGGACCCGGATGCGCCTGGACGCGGCGAAGCACGAGGTGCGGGCCGTCGACGAGCAGTGGGAGTCCTCGGGGGAGCGCTCCCGCGGGCCGGCGAACGCGGTGTACCGGGTGTGGGGGAAGGAGACGGGGCCCGACGGGCGCGAGCGGAGGGTCGAGACGTTCCGTTTCGAGACCCGGGAGATGAAGGACCCCCTGCGCCAGGCGGTCCTCGACGCCGGCTGGTCCTGGCGCGGCGTGCTGTTCCGGCTCTGATCCGAATCCGCACAGGAGCCTCACACAGGCTGCGCACAGTCTTACGAGGCCTTCGTTAGCGTGACTGGCCGCTCGATTGCCTCTGCGAACGTGACCGGACCGCCGTCCCGGCGGGTCGACGGCACGTCAACTCAGGAAGACCGGGAAATGGACTACTGCTCCTCGTGTCGGCGGCACCTCAACGGCGCGTTGGTGTGCCCCGGGTGTGGTGCGTACGCCCCGGACATAGCGCCGCCCAACCTCTCCCCGAGCTCGGCAACCTCGATTGCGGTCGCCACCGTTCCCGCGGTCGCCGGCGTGCCCGCGAATCCCACCGCTTCCGCGGTTGAGGTTGCGGAGCCCGATGTGGCCCTCGTACCCGAAGGGCGCGCCGCTCGGCGGCGGCAGCGGGAGCGGTGGCGGAAGAACCAGCGCCGGGCCGTCGTCGCGACCGCCTTCGCGCTCGTGGGCGGCGGACTGGCCGTCAGCACGATGGACCGGCAGTCCGGCGACCGGGCTCAGGCGGCCACCGCGCCGGAGAATCCCGGTCTCGACCCCCTTGAGGAGACCGCCGAGGAGCCCCTCAAGGAGCCCCACGACAAGCACGTCGAGGAGCAGGTCGTACCGGACACCCTGCCCACCTCGATCTCTCCCCCGCCGCCCGCGCCCGTTTCCGCGACCTCGGGTCGGTCCGAACTCCCGCGCCAGGAAGGCGCAGCCACACCGCCGCCCGCCCCGCCGACCGTCGCCCCGCCCGCGGTCACCACTCAGCCTCGTACGACCACGCCACCGGTCGCGCCCGCGCTTCCGCCCACGGCCGCACCCACCGAAGCGGCCCCGGCGCCGCCCAGCCCGCCGCCGGCCGCTCCCGCTTCGCCGTCGGACGTGTGTCTGCCCTTGGTCTGTGTCGACCTCGGCCTCGGACTCGGACTCGACCTCGGCTGACCGCTCCGCGTCCTCGTACCTGCCGGCGGGCAGGCGCGGACTGGATCATCGGTGGCGCGGACGGCGACTTCGACAAGGACGAGCAGGCCGGCGTACGGGAGACCTGTTACGCCCTCGACCTGGGCCGCGAGCTGCACCGTCAGCAGGAACCTGTGGTGGCGGGCCGCCAGGTGGGCCCGCTCGTGGGCGAACAGCGCCCGGCGCTCGGGGGACGGCAGCGCGCACCTCGGGGTCGGACCAGACACCGGCCTGTGGGCTGTCTGGCCGGGTCCCGTCACGCCAACCGGTGAGCCGGGCTGCCGGAAGGCCCAACGCCGACGGCCTCCCCGTGGTGGGCCCAGGATCGGAATCACAGACTCCGGATCATGAGACACCCCACGAGTGTCCGGCCCCGGGCGCGCGCCAGAACGCGCGCCAAAGCCGCCGGACTCGCCTGCGTCGCCGCCCTCGCGGCCGTACCCGTCCTCGTCCTCGGCCCCGGCGCGGCGCCCGCGCAGGCCGCGCCGCTCCCGGGCGGGCTCGGGCCCTGCGTGCCCGGCAAGTGCCCGCCGGGCCGCTACCCGCAGATCAACAACGGCGGGATCGAATTCCGGGACAACGCGGTCAACCTCCTCGTCGGCGACGACTTCCGCGTCCGAGGCGCCGCCGCCGAGGCCGAGGGCCGGGTCGTCGTCCTGGACGACTTCGACATGAACAAGAACGCCGCCCAGGCCGGCGGCAACTACAACATCGGCGAGGCGGGCGTCGGCTCCCGCGTCCCCCCGGAGGCCGGCACGGACTGGCTGACGACCGGCGGCGACATCAGGGTCGCGGCCGGCCAGCAGGTGCTCGCCGAGGCCGGAGTCGTACGCCATGCCGGTACGGTCACCGGCACCGTCAAGGCCACCCTCGACGAGGACGCGAACGCCACCGCCCCGTACACCGCCCTGCGGGACCGGCTGACCACCGCGAGCCGCTGCTACGCCCGCGTCGACGGCGCCCCCCGTACGCCCACCGGCACCGCCGTCAACCAGGGCTACCGGACGCTCTTCACCGGTGACGGAACCTCACCGCTCCAGGTCTTCAACGTCGACTTCGACATGACCGGGGCGGGCGGCGCGCAGCAGGGCGTCGTCTTCGCCCGCATCCCGGCGAACGCCACGATTCTCGTCAACATCCTGGGCACCAACCGCACCCTCAGCACCTACAGCGGCGGCATCGCCGACGCGACCGACCCGCTCAACGCCTACCGCGAGAAGCTGCTCTGGAACATCCCGGACGCCACCACGGTGAACCTCACCGGAACCGGTCAGTTCCAGGGGAGCTTCCTCATCGGCGAGCAGTCCTCGGCCACCACGGTCACCCTGCCGGGCATCAACGGGCGTTTCTTCACGACCGGTTCGCTCACCCACACCAGCGCCGCCACGGGCGGCGGCGGCCAGGAGTTCCACGCGTACCCCTTCACCGGCGACCTGCCCGCGTGCGACAACACCGGGCCCGCCCTCGGTGAGGTGACGGTGGTCAAGGAGGACGCGCAGACGGGCGATCCGCTGGCCGGGGCCGTGTTCCAGCTGTGGGAGGAGACCAACGGCATCACCGGCCTCCAGGCCGGCGGCTCCGACCCCGACCAGACCATCGGCGACACCTGCACGACCAGCGCCGACGGCACCTGCTCACGGACCCTGCCGACCGGGACGTACTACTGGCAGGAGACCCAAGCCCCGCCCGGCTACGACCTGCCCCTCAACCCGGTCTTCGGGCCCCTGGTCCTGACCGAGGAGAACATCGCCGAGGGCGTGACCGTCACCGCCGAGAACACCCCCACCGTGAACCCGAACACCACCGGTCGGGTACGGGTGGTGAAGACGGACTCCGCGACGGGCGCGCCGCTCCCGGGAGCCTGGTTCCAGCTGTGGCGGGAGACCAACGGCATCACCGGCCTCCAGCCCAGCGGCAACGACCCCGACACCCAGGTGGGCCTGCTGTGCACCACCGACGCCGACGGCGTCTGCTCGCGGACCGTGGAGATCGGTACGTACTACTGGCAGGAGACCCGCGCCCCCGACGGCTACGACGTGCCCGACCCGAACGTCTTCGGGCCCCTCGTCCTGACCAGGGAGAACGCCTCCCAGGGCGTGACCGTCCAGGCCGCCAACACCGCGACCCCCGTCCCGCCCGTCGACGGCTCGCTCACCCTCACCAAGGTGGACGCCAAGACCGGACTGCCGCTGCGCGGCGCGGAGTTCGAGCTGTGGAAGGAGACCAACAACACCACCGGCCTCCAGACCATCGGCATCAACCCCGACACCCGGATCGGGGCCACCTGCACCACGAGCACCACGGGCGTCTGCGCCTTCGAGGACCTGGAGCAGGGCACGTACTACGCGCGTGAGACGGCCGTACCGGACGGGTACGTCCTGCCCGCCGACCCGGTCTTCGGCCCGTACGTCGTCGACGCCGGCCACGAGAACGTGACCGCCGAGGTGACGAACAGCCGCGAGGAGCCCTGCAAGGACATGGGCTACGGCGACGAGAACCCGTGCGAGGACACGGGGTACGGAGACCCGGGCCAGGGCACGAGGGTCTGAGCACCTGACGTCCTGACGTGGTGAGCCCGGCCCCGGACCGTTGTCCGGGGCCGGGCTTCGTCACAGACCCGTCGGCGTATCCGCGGCCAGGCGGACGAACGCCACCTCGAAGTGCTCCACCGAGACCACCCGCTGCCCCTCCCGCTGGGACGACTCGGCCCTGACACGGGCAGCCTCCTCCTCGCTCTCCCTCATCGCGGCCTCGTCCTCCCACAGGGTCAGCGACCGCGCCTCGCCCGTCTCCCGCTCGACCAGGTAGTACGCGCCCCGGAAGCCCGGGAGGTTCTCGACCAGCTTGACGATCGCCTCCGACCTGGCGGTCAGGTCGCCCTCCGGCGGAACCGGTGACCCCTGGTAGGTGCTCAGCCTCGCGAACATCGACGGACGTCCCTTCCTCGGCGGTGTCAGGACCAGCGTGCGACGGCGGGCCGCACCCCGCATGCCGGAGCGACAATGGGGGTGAGGGCGGGGGTCGGAGACGTACGGACCGTGAGGAGGCGGCGCCTGTGGTGCCGTACATCGCCGTGACCGCCCTGAGCCACGCCGGGCTGCTGCGCGAGCACAACGAGGACAGCCTCGTCGTCGGGCCCTGGACCCTGTGCGGGACCGTCACCGACAGCCCGCAGACCCTGCTGTTCCCGCTGGACAGGCCGCTCCTCGTGGCCGTCGCGGACGGGCTCGGCGGGCAGCCGGGCGGCGAGGTGGCCAGCTCCCTGGTGGTCCGGCGGCTCGCGGCGGTCGGGCCCGTGCTCGACGGTACGGAGACGGTCGGCGAGGCCCTGGAGATGTGCAACCGGGCCGTGTACGACGCCGCCGAGGGCCGCCCCGAACTCACGACCATGGGCACGACGGTCGCCGGCGCCCTCGTGCTTCCGCCGGAGTCGCTGCTGTCGTTCAACGTGGGCGACAGCAAGGTCTTCCACGTGTCCCGGGAGGGCGTCCTGCGCCAGGTCAGCGTGGACGACAGCCCGCCACCGCTGCCCGGGCACCGCACGACCTCGGCCGTCACGCAGACCCTCGGCGGGAGCCACCTGTACGAGGCCGTCGACCCGCACGTCGCCGAGTTCCCGCTCGCCGCGGGCGACCGCTACCTCGTGTGCAGCGACGGGCTGACCGACCCCGTGCCCGAGGAGGACATCGAGGCGCTGCTCCGCGTGCACGACGACGGCAAGGCGGCCTTCGAGCTGTGGAAGGCCGCTATGGAAGCGGGCGGACCCGACAACATCACCCTGGCCCTGGTCCGGATCGGGGAGATGGGAGAGGCGGGACAGGTCGGGGACGTCGGGGAGTGAGCTCTATTTGGGGCTCTGCTCGGGCTCCGGCTCGGGTTCCGGTTCGAGCTTCTTCCCGTTGCCCTTGCCCTCGCCCTCCCCCTCCGCCAGGAACTCCGTCACCGCCAGCGCGAACAGGAGGGCCAGCGCCAGGCCCACGACCACCCAGCCCGTCGGGTGGTCCCAGAAGACGTACGCCAGGACCGCCGCCGCCACCAGGATCCAGGTGATCCACCCCTGGTGCCGGTGCACGAACGGGCCGACCGGGCCCGTGCGCAGGCCCACGCCGTCGGCCGCCCCGCGGGTCGCCGCGATGCCCGAGTGCCACATCTGGCGGGCCGCGGTGGCCCACCGCCCCGGACCCGACAGCCAGGCCGCCAGGGCGAGCACGATCCCCAGGATCACCACCATCCGGATCGTCGTCCGCAGCAGCCGGATCATGGCGTCGTAGACGGAGCCGGCCGCGGCCTGCGAGACGGTGTCGGGCAGGGCGTTCAGATAGACCGTACGGAACACGGTCAAGCCGATCGCGAGGACCAGCGCCGCCGCGACGAAACCGAGGGCCGCCGCGATCAGGGAGCGCCGGCGGTGGGCCGAGAGCAGGACCCCGGCCGCCGCCAGCAGCACGGCGATCACCGGCAGCCACACGCCCATGATCTGGAGCAGCCGGAAGCCGGTCTTGACCTTCCCGATGTCGTCGGCCTTGAGGACCGTGAAGTCGGTGTGGACCTCGGGGATCTTCTCGGCGACGGTGAGGCCGGACTCGATCAGGCGCTGCTTGACCCGTTCGATCACGGGGGCGAGGTCGAGCGTCACCGTGTCGTTCTTGATCTCCACCGCACCTTCGCCGCTGCCGGTCAGGGCGCGGACGACCGAGGTGTGGATGGCCCGGTTGGCGTCGGTCCAGACGGTCTCGAAGGCGTCCGAGGCGACGATCTCCTCCGCCTTCTCGTGGACGAAGCTCTGGACCGCGCTCTCCAGGGAGTTCCCGAGCCGGCCCAGGGCCTTGGCCAGGAGGGGGCGTTGCTCGGGGGCCACGCCCTCCAGGAGGGCGTTCAGGTCGATGTGTTCCATGACGGCGCCGGTGACCCGGTTCGCCACGGCGGCCTGGACATCCGGGTCGGAGGCGAGCGGGGCGACCGTGGCGACGTACCGGTCGGTGTCGCCCACCTCGTCGGCCGTCCAGGCGGCGACGATGCCCAGCGGGGCGAGGATGCAGCCGAGGACAATCAGGAGCGCGGCGAAGAAGGAGCGGAGCCGGTGGCGCGGCGGCCGGGCCTTCGCGGCCTCGGCCTCCGTCTCCAGGGCGGCGATCCGGGCCCGGAGGGCTTCCAGCTCACCGTTGGAGCCCGAGCCTGGGGGTGGAGAATCCGGCTGCGTACTCATCTGCGCACCCCTCCTGAACTTCGGTCCTGAACATCGGTCCTCGACAGCAGTACAAATCAGGCCAAGTCTCCGGGCGGGAGGTGGGTCTGTCGCTCTGGGCGGGTCCGATCGGGTCTACGTGGAACCTCTCCGCCGCGCGATCATGGGGGCATGAAGCTGCGCTGCGCCGTACTCGACGACTACCAGGGCGTCGCCCTCGCCTCCGCCGACTGGGACCCGCTCGCCGACCGCGTCGACGTACGCGTCCTGCGCGAGCACGTCTCCGACCGGGACGCGCTCGTGGCCGAGGTCGAGGACTGCGAGATCCTCGTCGTCATGCGGGAGCGGACTCCGCTGGACGCCGCGCTGCTGCACCGGCTGCCCCGGCTGCGGCTCGTCGTGACCTCGGGGATGCGCAACGCCTCCATCGACCTGGCGGCCGCCGCCGCGCTCGGGATCACCGTCTGCGGTACGGCCAGCGCGTCCGAGCCGCCCGCCGAGCTGACCTGGGCGCTGATCCTGGGCCTCGCCCGGCACGTACCGGCCGAGGCGGGGGCGGTACGCGAGGGCGGGCCCTGGCAGTCGACGGTCGGCACCGACCTGTCCGGGCGCACTCTCGGCCTCGTCGGGCTCGGCAAGATCGGCGGCCGGGTGGCGCGGGTGGGGCTCGCCTTCGGCATGGACGTCGTCGCCTGGAGCCCGAACCTGACGGACGGGCGGGCGGCGGAGCACGGGGTCGTACGGGCGGCGGACCAGCGGGAGCTGCTGGAGCGCGCGGACTTCGTCTCCCTCCACATGGTGCTCTCGGAGTGCACCCGGAACTTGATCGGGGAGCCCGAACTGCGGGCGATGCGCCCGTCCTCGTACCTGATCAACACCTCGCGGGCGGGCCTGGTCGACGGCCCCGCGCTGCTGCGCGCGCTGCGGGAGGGCTGGATCGCGGGCGCCGGCCTCGACGTCTTCGCCACCGAACCCCTGCCCGCGGACGACCCGCTCCGTACCCTCCCCAACGTCCTGGCCCTGCCGCACCTGGGGTACGTGACGCGCGCCAACTACGGCCGCTACTTCGGCCAGGCGGTCGAGGACATCGAGGCGTTCCTGGCGGGGGCGCCGGTGCGGACGCTGGGGTAGGCGCGGGCCCCCGGGCGGTCAGAGCAGTTCGGCGCGGACGAGGGTCAGCAGTTCGTCGTCCGTCAGGCCGAGGGCCCTGGCCTCCGTCACGAGGTCTCGGGCCCGTTCGGCGAGGCGGGCGCGGGCGCCCACCGGGGCGCCGGGGACGATGGCCGCGCCCCGGCCCCTGCGGAGCTCGATCAGGCCCTCCTCGCGCAGGCGTTGGTAGCCGCGGAGGACGGTGTGGACGTTCACGCCGAGGGAGTCGGCGAGCTCGCGGGCGGCCGGGAGGCGCTCGCCGGGGCTCGCCGAACCGTCGGCGAGGGCCCCGCGCACGCAGGCGGCGATCTGGTCGCCGAGCGGTACGGCGGAGGCGGGGTCGACCCGGAAGAGCATGGTCAGACCCTCCCACGCCGTTCGGCCAGGGTGTTCAACAGGGCGGCGGCCGTCCGCGCGTCGGAGACGGTGACCGCGAACTCCCGGCCGCCCTCCCGCCGTACGACGAGCGCCTCCCCCGAGCGCAGGACCATGCCCGTGCGGTGGGCGCGCACCCGGTAGCCCCAGCCGCCGAACTCCCCGAGGGCGTCGATCTCCCGCGCGCTCGCGCTCGCGACCTCGTCGAGCGGTACGGAGACGCGGGGCCAGGGCGCGAGCGCGGGGCGGACGGTGAGGCCGCGCCGGTCGACGGTCACCCGGAGCCGGGACAGGACGAGGACGAGCGCCCCGGCCGCGCCGACGACGAGCCCGACCGGCCACGGCCCCAGGAGCGCGACGACCGGTGCCGCCGCGACCAGGACCGCTCCGGCGAGGGTCATCGGGCGCGAGCCGGTGGCGCGCGACCAGCCGGCGACCTCGCTCGGGCCGAGCGGCAGCGTGTCCACGTTCTCCGCGTCGACCGCGGAGGGCGTCTCCTGCTGCGGTACGAGGCGGGTCAGCGCCCAGCCCACGAGTGCGGCGATCCCGCCCGCGCCCGCCGCGACGGTGAGGTTGGCGAGCGGCGAGACGACCTGGGCCGGGTCGGTGGCGTCGAGGTTGTCCCGTACGAGAAGGACCATCAGCGCCCCCACGGCGCCGGCGGTCAGCCAGGCGCCCCAGAGCGCGGCGCGCCGGACGAGCGCGGTCCAGCCGGCGCCGAGGCCGAGGAGCAGGCCCGAGCTGAGGAGCGCGAAGGCGGCCAGGGCCGTCCAGCCGTCGGCGCGGCCGTCCGACGCGAAGTGCGTGGCGAGCGGATCGGGCAGGCGGTCGGCGGTGAGGCCGAGGACGGTCAGGTGGGCGGCGAGCGCGAGCAGGAACGGCAGCGCCGCGAACGCACGCAGACGGGTGGTCGGGACGTGGTGCACGGGAACCTCCCGGAGGATTGATTGTTCGTACTCTACTAGAACAAGTAGTTCTCCGGCCAGGGCTCGTGACGGCGGTGACCGTGACGGGCGGGCGTGGCTGTGGGACGGTGGACCCATGCCCGTACCCGTGATCCTCGACTGCGATCCCGGTCATGACGACGCGTTCAACATCCTGCTCGCCGCCGCCCATCCGGCCGTCGAGCTCCTCGGCATCACCACCGTCGCGGGCAATCAGACGGTCGAGAAGACCACCCTCAACGCGCGCCGTGTCTGCGCCGTCGCCGGGATCCGCGGGGTGCCGATCGCGGCGGGCCGCAACCGGCCGCTGATCGGGGTGCCGGACCGGGAGCCGCGCGTCGCCGAGGACATCCACGGCGGTACGGGGCTCGACGGCCCCGGCTTCGGCGAGGGCGAACCCGACGTCCCGCAGGACCCGCGCGACGCGCTGACCCTGATCCGGGACACCCTCCTCGCGCATCCGGCGCCCGTGACGCTCGTCCCGACCGGGCCGCTCACCAACATCGCCACGTTCCTGCTCGCCCACCCGGAGTTGACGCCCCGGATCGAGCGGATCGTGCTGATGGGCGGGTCGACCGGGCGCGGGAACACCACCCCGGCCGCGGAGTTCAACATCCTCTGCGACCCGGAGGCGGCGGACATCGTCTTCTCCAGCGGGCTGCCGGTCACGATGTTCGGACTCAACGCCACCCACCAGGCCCGCGCGACGCCCGAGGTCGTCGCCCGGCTCGCGGCGCTCGGCACGCCGCTGGCCCGGCTCTGCGTCGAGCTGCTCACGTACTTCGCCGGGACCTACCGCGAGGTGTACGGGTTCGACACCCCTCCGCTGCACGATCCGCTCACCGTGGCGCACCTGATCGACCCGTCGCTGATCAGCCTGGTGCGGGCGGCGGTCTCGGTCGAGCTGACCGGCACGCACACCCGGGGCGCCACGGTCGTGGACCTGGACGGGGTGACGGGCCGGCCGGCGAATGCGGAGGTGGGGATGGAGGTCGACGTCCCGGGCTTCTGGGAGCTGGTCATCGACGCGGTACGGGTCCTGGGGGAGCGCAGCGCCTGAGGGTCAGCCCTCCAGTACCTCCCGCAGCGCCTTCGCGAACTCCGCCGGGGCGCCCTGCTGGCCGTACTCGCCGCCCAGGAAGCCGCCGTGGTGGCTGGGGAAGACGGCGGGCTCGGTGCCCAGACCGGCGGCGACCTCCACGCCCGCGCGGTGGGCGAGTTCGCCCTCGGACTCCGCGCCGACGGCGACGACGACGCGGGTCTGCGCGGAACGGAGCGCCTCGAAGTCGGGTACGTAGCCGGTGCAGGTGCGCATGTTCTGGCCGAGCAGCGCGTCGTCGCGCGAGCCGTCGTCCTCGGTCGGCAGGCCGAAGGCGGCGGGCGAGGGAGCGGGCTCGTCGGCCCAGTCGGCCGGGAACGGGCCCTTCCGGCTGCTGATGGCGATGAACTTGGCCATCGCGGGGCCCATCCCCTCGCGCAGGTACGTGGCGCGGACGTCCGCGCAGGCCGCGAGGGCCGCCTCGCGGTCCGGGAGTACGGGTACGGTCGGCGGCTCGTGGGCGACGAGGGTGCGCACGAGGTCGCCGTGGCGGGCCACGAGCGCGAGCGCGTTGACGGCGCCGCCGCTGCTGGCGAAGACGTCCACCGGGCCCGCTCCGACCGCCTCGATGACCCGCCGCAGGTCGTCGGCGTGCTCCTCGGGCGTCGTCTCCGCGGCGCCGTCGGTACGGACGCTGCGGGCCACGCCCCGGGGGTCGTAGGTGATGACGGTCCGGTCGGCGAAGTGGGACGCCAGCGTCCCGAAGCCGCTCGCGTCCATGGGCGAACCGACCAGGAAGAGCGGCGGTGCCATCGGGGACCCGCCGGGGCGGATGTCGTAGCTCAGGGTGGCACCGGTCGCGTCGAGCGTGCGGGTGTCGATCTCGGCCATGGTTGCTTCTCCTCAGGTGTCGCACGGTTCGAAGGGGTAGACGGCGGGCGGCCGTAAAACTCATCGCGGCGGAGCCGACGAGAAGTGGCGAGCGGTGACGAGACGCAGCGTCTTGCGCAATCCCTCACCGGGCCCTACAGTCGAGCACAACGAGACGAGACGTCTCGTCGTGCTGAATGGCCTGTCGTCCACTCCAGGGAGTCGCTCTTGTTCCGTGTCCATCTCACCGACGTCACCAAGCGCTACGACGACCGGCTCGTCCTCGACCGGGTCTCCCTCACCGTCCGGCCCGGCGAACGCGTCGGCGTCGTCGGCGACAACGGCTCCGGCAAGTCCACGCTCCTCCGGCTCCTCGCCGGTCTGGAGCGGCCCGACAACGGCACCGTCGCAGTCGAGGCCCCCGGTGGTCTCGGCCATCTCGCCCAGACCCTGGACCTCCCCGGCACGGCGAGCGTCGGCGACGCCGTCGACCTCGCGCTCGCCGACGTACGGGAGCTGGAGCGGGCGATCCGGGCGGCGGAGGCGGCCCTGGACCGCACCGGGGACCTCGACGGGTACGCCGCGCTGCTCGCCGCGTACGAGGCGCGCGGCGGCCGGGACGCCGACCGGCGGGTCGAGACGACGCTGCGGCAGCTCGGCGAGAGCGCGCCGCTCGACCGGGACCGCCCGCTCGGCACGCTCTCCGGCGGGCAGCGCTCGCGCCTCGCGCTCGCCGCCACCCTGGCCGCCGACCCCGAACTGCTCCTCCTCGACGAGCCGACCAACGACCTCGACGACGAGGCCGTGACCTGGCTGGAGGAGCGGCTGCGCGCCCACCGGGGCACCGTCGTCGCCGTCACCCACGACCGGGCCTTCCTCGACCGGGTCACGACCGCGGTCCTGGAGGTCGACCACGAGCTGCGGACGGTACGGCGCTATGGCAACGGTTACGCCGGCTACCTGACCGGCCGCGCGGCCGAACGGGCGCGCTGGGAGCGGGAGTACGAGGAGTGGCGGGCGGAGCTCGCACGGTACTCGGCCCTCGCCGACACGAACATCGACCGCTTCTCCGCGATCCCGCGCAAGGCCCCGGCAGCCTTCAGCGGGGCGGGCGCCTTCCGGGCCCGGTCACGGGCGCACGGCGCGATGAGCAGGATCCGGGCGGCCCGCGAGAAGCACCACCGGCTCACCGAGAACCCGGTGGCCGCGCCCCCGGAACCTCTCCGCTTCACGGCCGCCATCGAGGGCGAGGCGGCGGGCCCGGTCGCCCTGACGGACGTACACGTGGAGGGACGCCTCCACCTGGACGCCCTGCACCTGCCTCCCGGCGAACGCCTCCTGGTCACCGGCCCGAACGGCGCCGGCAAGACCACCCTTCTCAAGATCCTCGCGGGCGAACTGGCCCCGGACGGCGGCACGGTGACGACCCCGCCCCGCGTCGGAATGCTCCGCCAGGACACCGCACTCCCGGACGACCCCCGCACGGTCGCGACGGCGTTCGGGGCGGGCCGGGAGGAGGAGCTGCTCCGCCTCGGCCTGTTCAAGGCGGCCGATCTGACCACGCCCGTACGGGAGTTGTCGACGGGCCAGCGCCGCAAACTGGAACTGGCCCACCTGGTCACCCGCCCTGCGGACCTGCTCCTCCTCGACGAACCGACCAACCACCTGGCCCCCGCCCTCGTAGAAGAACTGGAGGCCGCCCTCGCCCACTACCCCGGCACGCTGGTGATCGTCACCCACGACCGCCGCATCCGCGCGGGCTTCCGAGGCCACCGGCTCGAACTGGCCCCGGCGCCCGTCGGCTGAGGGGACTAGGGCCTGTCCGGCGGATCATGGCCGGGGCCGCGACGCCTGGCACGGCACCTCGCCGCGTTGCCGAAACGCCTGAATAGCTCCGCTATTAAGGCGCTCCGGCGCCTTGCGATGCACCGCACCAGACGCCGCGTCCTATCCGGCCCTGATCCGCCGGACAGGCCCTAGTCGTCACCCTCCAGGTCGCCCTCAGTCTCCAGGAAGACCTGGCGGAGGGCGGCCAGGGTCTGGGGGTCCGGCTTTTCCCACATGCCTCGGGACTCGGCTTCCAGGAGGCGTTCGGCGATGCCGTGGAGGGCCCAGGGGTTGGCCTCCTTGAGGAAGGCCTGGTTCTCCGGGTCGAGGACGTACGTCTCCGTCAGCTTGTCGTACATCCAGTCGGCGACCACGCCCGTCGTCGCGTCGTAGCCGAAGAGGTAGTCGACCGTCGCCGCCAGCTCGAACGCGCCCTTGTAGCCGTGGCGGCGCATCGCCTCGATCCACTTCGGGTTGACCACGCGGGCGCGGAAGACCCGCGAGGTCTCCTCGACCAGGGTGCGCGTGCGGACCGTCTCCGGGCGGGTGGAGTCGCCGATGTACGCCTCCGGGGCCGTGCCCGTCAGCGCGCGGACGGTCGCCACCATGCCGCCGTGGTACTGGAAGTAGTCGTCGGAGTCGGCGATGTCGTGCTCGCGCGTGTCCGTGTTCTTCGCAGCGACCGCGATCCGCTTGTACGCCGTCTCCATCTCCGCGCGCGCCGGGCGGCCTTCGAGGCCGCGGCCGTACGCGTAGCCGCCCCACACCGTGTACACCTCGGCGAGGTCCGCGTCCGTCCGCCAGTCGCGCGAGTCGATCAGCTGGAGGATGCCCGCGCCGTACGTGCCCGGCCGCGAGCCGAAGATCCGGGTCGTCGCGCGCCGCTCGTCGCCGTGCTCGGCGAGGTCCGCCTGCGCGTGCGCCCGTACGTAGTTGTCCTCGGCCGGCTCGTCGAGCCCCGCCGCAAGGCGTACGGCGTCGTCGAGGAGGCCGATGACGTGCGGGAACGCGTCCCGGAAGAAGCCCGAGATGCGCAGCGTGACGTCGACGCGCGGGCGGCCCAGCTCGGCGAGCGGGATCGGCTCCAGGCCGTTCACCCGGCGCGAGGCGTCGTCCCACGTGGGACGGATGCCCAGCAGGGCCAGGGCCTCGGCCACGTCGTCGCCCGCCGTGCGCATCGCGCTCGTACCCCACAGGGAGAGGCCGACGGAGGTCGGCCACTCGCCGTTGTCGGAGCGGTAGCGCTCCAGGAGCGAGTCGGCGAGCGCCTGGCCGGTCTCCCACGCGAGGCGGGAGGGGACGGCCTTGGGGTCGACCGAGTAGAAGTTCCGGCCGGTCGGAAGCACGTTGACCAGGCCCCGGAGGGGCGAGCCGGACGGGCCGGCGGGCACGAAGCCGCCGTTCAACGCGTGGACGGCGTGGGTGAGTTCGTCGGTCGTGGCGGCCAGGCGCGGGACGACCTGCTCGCACGCGAAGCGGAGGACCGCGGCTACATCGGGGCCGTACCCCTCGGCCACCGACGCGACCGCGTCCACCGACCAGTCCGCCGCCTCCATCGCCTCGACCAGCTCGCGCGCCGTCGCCTCCGCCTCGTCGGCGGTGGTCCGGGTCGCGGCCGACTCGTCCAGCCCGAGGGCCTCACGGAGACCCGGCAGGGCCTGCGTACCGCCCCAGATCTGCCGGGCGCGCAGGATCGACAGGACCAGGTTGACCCGCGCCTCGCCCACCGGCGCCCCGCCGAGGACGTGCAGACCGTCCCTGATCTGCGCGTCCTTGACCTCGCAGAGCCAGCCGTCGACGTGCAGCAGGAAGTCGTCGAAGCCGTCGTCCTCCGGGCGGTCCTCCATCCCCAGGTCGTGGTCGAGCTTCGCCGCCTGGATCAGCGTCCAGATCTGCGCCCGGATCGCCGGCAGCTTCGACGGGTCCATCGAGGAGATCTGCGCGTACTCGTCGAGCAGCTGCTCCAGGCGCGCGATGTCGCCGTACGAGTCGGCGCGGGCCATCGGCGGCACCAGGTGGTCCACGAGCGTGGCGTGCACGCGCCGCTTGGCCTGCGTGCCCTCGCCCGGGTCGTTGACCAGGAAGGGGTAGACGAGGGGGATGTCGCCGAGCGCCGCGTCCGGACCGCACGCGGCCGACAGGCCCGCGTTCTTGCCCGGCAGCCACTCCAGGTTGCCGTGCTTGCCGAGGTGGACCATCGCGTCCGCCCCGAAGCCACCGTCCTCGGCGCGCGCCGCGATCCAGCGGTAGGCGGCCAAGTAGTGGTGGGACGGCGGGAGATCGGGGTCGTGGTAGATCGCGATCGGGTTCTCGCCGAAGCCGCGCGGCGGCTGGATGAGGATCAGCAGGTTCCCGCGCCGCAGCGCGGCGAGGACGATGTCGCCTTCTGGGTCGCCTTCGGCGGTACGGGACCGGTCGAGGAACATCTCGCCGGGCGCCGGGCCCCAGTGCTCCTCGACGCCCGCGCGCAGCTCCTGCGGCAGGGTCGCGTACCAGCGCTTGTAGTCGGCGGCCGGGATACGGACGGGGTTGCGGGCGAGCTGCTCCTCGGTGAGCCAGTCCTGGTCGTGGCCGCCGGCCTCGATCAGGGCGTAGATCAGCTCGTCGCCGTCGCCGGAGACCAGGCCCGGGATGTCGTCCTCGGCCCCGAAGTCGTACCCCTCGGCGATCAGGCGCCGCAGCAGCGCGACGGCGGAGGCGGGGGTGTCCAGGCCGACCGCGTTGCCGATCCGGGAGTGCTTCGTCGGGTACGCGGAGAGGACGAGCGCGAGCTTCTTCTCGGCGTTCGGGATGTGCCGCAGCCGGGCATGGCGCACGGCGATCCCGGCGACGCGGGCGGCGCGCTCGGTGTCGGCGACGTACGCCGGGAGCCCGTCCTCGTCGATCTCCTTGAAGGAGAACGGGACGGTGATCAGGCGGCCGTCGAACTCGGGCACGGCGACCTGACTGGCCGCGTCCAGCGGCGACAGGCCCTCGTCGTTCTCCTCCCAGGCCGCGCGCGAACCGGTCAGGCAGAGCGCCTGCAGGATCGGTACGTCGAGGGCGGCGAGCGCGCCCGCGTCCCAGGCGTCCTCGTCGCCGCCGGCCTGCGCCTCGGCGGGCTTGGTGCCACCGGCGGCGAGCACCGTGGTGACGATCGCGTCCGCGCGCTTGAGCGTCTCGATCAGCTCGGGCTCGGGCGCGCGCAGGGAGGCGACGTACAGCGGCAGGGCGCGGGCGCCGGCGTCCTCGATCGCCTCGCAGAGGGAGTCGACGAAGGCGGTGTTCCCGCTCATGTGGTGGGCGCGGTAGTACAGCACGGCGACGGTCGGGCCGTCGGTCGTCCGGGCCGTGCGCTCCAGCGGCCCCCAGGTCGGCGCGGCGGCCGGGGCCTCGAAGCCGTGGCCGGTCAGCAGCACGGTGTCGGAGAGGAACCGGGCGAGCTGCTCCAGGTTGGCCGGTCCGCCGTGCGCCAGGTAGGCGTGGGCCTCGGTGGCGACGCCGACGGGAACGGTGGAGGCCTCCATGAGCTGGGCGTCCGGGGCCTGTTCGCCGGAGAGCACGACCAGCGGCTTCCCGGCGGCGCGCAGCGCGTCGAGGCCGTCCTCCCAGGCCCGCAGCCCGCCGAGGAGCCGGACGAGCACGAGGTCGGCGCCTTCGAGGAGACCGGGCAGGTCGTCCAGGGAGAGCCGGGAGGGGTTGGCGAACCGGTACGCGACCGGACCGCCGGCCGCGCGGGCGCTGAGCAGGTCGGTGTCGGAGTGCGACAGCAACAGAATTCGCATGCGTGCGCAGGCCTTCCTCGGGGTTGTCCGCGCCCCGGGTGGTCGTGTGGACGGCAGGAGTTCCTGACTCACCCGGCTCCTTCCGGAACCTGGCTCACAGTGGCGGGACCGCGCCGGATTCTCACCGGGCTTCCTCCCCGGGGTCCTGGGACCCCATGCCGATCTGCATAGTAGATCGTGCCTCTTCGGGGCCGGGTCTGGGCCGCTGACGACGTGGGTATGCTCGCCGCCATGCCGCCCACCCCACCCACAACACCCAACCCGGGCGAACCGCCCGTACGGGACCGTGGTGACGCCTGCCCCGGGGCGCTTCGGCTGCACGCCGCCGACGACGGGCGACTCGCTCGACTCCGGCTGCCCGCAGGGGTTTTGACGGTACGTCAGGTCGGCGTGCTCGCGTCGGTCACGGAAGATCTCGGCGACGGACGGGTCAGTGTCACCTCCCGAGGGAACGTGGAGCTGCGCGGGCTCGGTGAAGGGTGCGGGGGCGAGCTGGCCGAGCGGCTCTCGGAGGCCGGGCTGCTGCCCTCCCCGACCCATGAGCGGGTCCGGAACATCGTGGCCTCGCCGGCGGCCGGGCTCGACGGACTCGGCCACGGTGACGTGCAGTTGTGGGCCCGCGAGCTGGACGCGCTGCTGTGCGCACGGCCCTGGACGGCGGCCCTGTCCGGCCGGTTCCTCTTCGTCCTGGACGACGGGCGCGGCGATGTGGCCGGGCTCGGCGGAGATGTGACGTTGATCGCAGGAGAGGGTTCGGTACGGGTGCGGGTCGGCGACCAGGTCGTCCGCGTCCCCGCCGCCGACGCGCCCCGGGCCGCGCTCGCCGCAGCCGGCGCCTTCCTGGACGCCGCCCGGACCGCCGGGAACGGGGCCTGGCGGGTGCGGGAGCTGCCGGAGGGGCACGAGCCGGAGCCGGCGGCCGCCCTCGCGGGGGCCGGGATCGAGGTCCAAGCGTCCTCGGTCGAGCTTCCACAGTGCGAACCCGTCACCCCCGGCCCCCTCGGCCCGCACGCCCTGCACGTCCTCGCGCCCCTCGGCCGGCTGACCGCCGCCCAGCTGCGGGCGCTCGCCGCGAGCGGGGGCGAGGTGCGGCTCACCCCCTGGCGCGGGGCCGTCGTCACCGGCCTCGCCGACCAAGGCGCCGTCGCGCGCCGGCTGGGCGAGCTCGACGCGTACGGGCTCATCACCGACCCCCGCTCCCCCTGGGCCGGCGTCGGCGCCTGCACCGGGCTTCCCGGCTGCGCCAAGTCCCTCGCCGACGTGCGCGCGGACGCCGTCCCGGGCGACGTTCCCGGCCACCGGGGGCTCCCCGTCCACTTCTCCGGGTGCGAGCGGCGCTGCGGTCACCCGCAGGCCCCCGCGTGGGTCGACGTCGTCGCCACCGGCGAGGGCGCGTACCTCGTGGCCGGGCGCCCCACCCTCCGTACCGACCTCCCCGAAGCCGTCGCGGCGGCCCGCGTCCCCTCAGCAACCACGAGATGAGCGAGAGCACCAGGATGTTCGACTACGAGAAGGACGGCGCGGAGATCTACCGCCAGTCCTTTGCCACGATCCGCGCCGAGGCGGACCTCGGGGGGCTGCCCGCCGACGTCGCCCAGGTCGCCGTCCGCATGATCCACGCCTGCGGCATGACCGACCTCGTCCGCGACATCGCGCACTCCCCGCAGGTCGTCACCCGCGCCCGGGACGCGCTGCGCGCCGGCGCGCCGATCCTGTGCGACGCGCAGATGGTCGCCAGCGGCGTCACCCGCAAGCGGCTGCCCGCCGACAACGAGGTCGTCTGCACGCTCTCCGACCCGTCCGTGCCCGCGCTCGCCGCCGAACTCGGCACCACCCGCAGCGCCGCCGCCCTCGAACTCTGGCGCGACCGCCTCGAAGGCTCCGTCGTCGCCATCGGCAACGCGCCCACCGCCCTCTTCCACCTCCTGGAGATGGTCGCCAAGGGCGCGGGCAAGCCCGCCGCCGTCCTCGGCATCCCGGTCGGGTTCATCGGCGCCGCCGAGTCCAAGGAGGCCCTGGCGGCCCAGACTCTCGGCCTCGACTACCTCGTCGTACGCGGCCGGCGCGGCGGCAGCGCCATGACCGCCGCCGCGATCAACGCCCTCGCCCACGAAGCGGAGATCCAGGCATGAGCGGGTCCACGACCGGCAAGCTGTACGGGGTCGGCCTCGGGCCCGGCGACCCGGAGCTGCTCACGCTCGCGGCCGTCAGGGCCATCGCGGGCGCCGACGTGATCGCGTACCACTCGGCCCGGCACGGCCGGTCCATCGCGCGCTCGATAGCGGCCGAGCACATCCGTGCCGACCAGATCGAGGAGCGGCTGATGTACCCGCTCACGGTCGAGACCACGGACCACCCCGGCGGCTACCGGGGCGCCCTCGACGACTTCTACGCGGAGGCCGCCGCCCGGCTCGCCGCCCACCTGGACGCCGGTCGCACGGTCGCCGTGCTCGCGGAGGGCGACCCGCTCTTCTACGGCTCGTACCAGCACATGCACAAGCGGCTCGCGGACCGCTACGACACGACCGTCATCCCCGGTGTCACCTCGGTCAGCGCGGCTGCCGCCCGGCTCGGGGAGCCGCTGTGCGAGGCGGAGGAGGTCCTGACGATCATCCCCGGCACGCTGCCCGAGGACGAGCTGACGGCCCGGCTCGCGGGCACCGACTCGGCGGTCGTGATGAAGCTCGGCCGGACGTTCCCGACCGTGCGGCGCGCCCTGGAGCGGGCGGGCCGCCTGGAGGACGCGCGGTACGTGGAGCGGGCGTTCATGGCGGGCGAGCGGACGGAGATCCTGGCGGACGTGGACCCGGAGACGGTCCCGTACTTCTCGGTGGCCGTGCTGCCCTCCCGTATCGACCAGGCCTCGCCGGTACGCGAGCGGGGCGAGGTCGTCGTCGTCGGCACCGGCCCCGCGGGCGCGCCCTGGCTGACGCCGGAGTCGCGCGGCGCTCTCGTCAACGCCGACGACCTCGTCGGCTACACCACGTACCTCGACCGGGTCCCGGCGCTGCGCCCCGGGCAGCGCCGGCACGGCTCCGACAACAAGGTCGAGTCCGAGCGGGCCGAGTTCGCCCTCGACCTGGCGCGGCGCGGGCGGCGGGTCGCGGTCGTCTCGGGCGGCGACCCCGGTGTCTTCGCCATGGCGACGGCGGTCCTGGAGGTGGCGTCCGACCCCGCCTACGCGGATGTGCCGGTACGGGTCCTGCCGGGTGTGACGGCCGCGAACGCGGCGGCCGCCGCGGCGGGTGCCCCGCTCGGCCACGACTACGCGACCATCTCGCTCTCCGACCGGCTCAAGCCCTGGGAGGTCATCGCGGCCCGGCTGCGCGCGGCGGCCGAGGCGGACCTGGTCCTGGCGCTCTACAACCCGGGCTCCAAGTCCCGTACGCACCAGGTGGCGGCGGCCCGCGAGCTGCTGCTCGAACTGCGTGCGCCGGAGACGCCGGTGGTCGTGGCGCGGGACGTCGGCGGGCCGGAGCAGTCGGTGCGGGTGATGACCCTGAAGGACCTGGAGCCGAGCGAGGTCGACATGCGCACGCTGCTGCTGATCGGCTCCTCGCAGACGCGCGCGGTCGAGCGCGGCGACGGCCGCACGATCACGTGGACGCCCCGGCGCTACCCGGAGGCGTGACGGGGACCGCCGAGGCCGGGCGGGCGAGGGCGGCGGCTTCCTCGCCGAACCGGGAGCGAGCGGCCTGGGGCTGCACGTCGACCGGTGCGCGCCGCTCAAGGCGTGAACGTGCCGAGCCCGTTCGTGTGAGCAGCGCCGCGCGGGCCGAGCCCCCGCGCCCAGGCGGCCGCCTCCGCCACGGAGGCGGCCGTTTCCACGCCCTCCGGGGCGGGTGGGCGGCGGACGACGATCACCGGGATGCCGGCCTCGCGGGCGGCCTGGAGTTTGGGGGCGGTGGCGGTGGCGCCGCTGTCCTTGGTGACGAGGACGTCGATACGGTGCCGGGCCAACAGGTCGCGCTCGCCTTCGAGGGTGAACGGGCCCCGGTCCAGGAGGACTTCGGTGCGGGCGGGCATCGGGGGTTCGGGGGCGTCGACCGAGCGGACGAGGAACCACTGCGGGCAGTCCGCGAAGGAGGCGAGGCCCATGCGCCCGGTCGTCAGGAAGACCCTTTCCCCGAGGCCGTCCAGGGCGCGGGCCGCCTCCGGCAGGGAGCCGACCGGGTGCCAGTCGTCGCCGGACTCCGGGACCCAGCCGGGGCGGCGGAGGGCCAGCAGGGGAACATGGGCGGTGGCGGCCGCCCGGGCCGCGTTGAAGCTGATCCGCTCGGCGAAAGGATGGGTGGCGTCGATGACCGCGTCCACGGCGTGCGCGCGCACCCACTCCACGAGCCCCTCGACGCCGCCGAAGCCGCCGATCCGGACCTCCCCGGCGGGCAGCCGGGGCGCGGCGACGCGTCCGGCGAGCGAGCTGGTGACCCGTACCGTGCCGCCGTCCGTGCCGTGCAGGCGCTCGGCGAGGGCGCGGGCCTCGCTGGTCCCGCCGAGAATGAGTACGTGCACGGGAACCACGGGAGTCCCTTCGTGAGTGCGGGCGGCGGGCGTGACGCCCAACTCAAGCACACCGGTCTGCGGCCGGGCTGGACGACCGGTGCCTGCGCGACGGCGGCGACGACGGCCGCGTACACGGCGCTGCTGACCGGCGACTTCCCCGACCCGGTGACGATCACGCTGCCGAAGGGCCAGCGGCCCGCGTTCGCGCTCGCGGCGGAGGAGTTGTCCGGCGGCGCGGCGATGGCGGCGGTCGTGAAGGACGCGGGCGACGACCCGGACGTCACGCACGGCGCGCTGATCCGCTCGACGGTACGGCTCCTCCCGGCCGGCTCCGGCGTCGTCTTCAAGGCCGGTCCCGGCGTCGGTACGGTCACCCTGCCGGGCCTGCCCCTGGAGGTCGGCGAGCCTGCGATCAACCCGGTCCCGCGCCAGATGATGCGCGAGCACGTGGCGGAGGTGGCGGCCGCGCACGGGGGCGGCGGCGACGTGGAGATCACGGTCTCCGTCGACCACGGCGAGGAGATCGCACGCTCCACGTGGAACCCGCGGATCGGGATCCTGGGCGGCCTGTCCATCCTGGGCACGACGGGCGTGGTCGTCCCGTACTCGTGCTCGGCGTGGATCGACTCGATCCGCCGGGGCGTGGACGTGGCGCGCGCGGCGGGCTTGACCCACGTGGCGGGCTGCACCGGCTCCACCTCGGAGAAGACGGTGGCGACGCTCTACGACCTCCCGGAGATCGCCCTGCTCGACATGGGCGACTTCGCGGGCGCGGTCCTGAAGTACATCCGCCGCCACCCGGTCGACCGCCTCACGATCTGCGGCGGCTTCGCCAAGCTCTCCAAGCTGGCCGCGGGCCACCTGGACCTCCACTCCGCCCGCTCCCAGGTCGACAAGTCCTTCCTCGCCGACCTGGCCCGCACGGGCGGCGCGTCCGACGCCCTGGCCGAGGAGATCGCCGCCGCCAACACCGGCCTCGCGGCCCTCCGCCTCTGCGAAGCCGCCGGCGTCCCCCTGGGCGACCTGGTGGCCACGCGCTCCCGCGACGAGGCCCTCGCGGTCCTCCGCGGCGCCCCGGTCACGGTCGACATCGTCTGCATCGACCGCGCGGGCACGGTCGTGGGCCGCTCCGGCCAGGCGGGGCCGTAGCATCCGGCATGCGCCCCCATCGTCCCGACCCTAGGCTTGCCAGGGCAGAGAACCCCTATCGAGAGGGAGTCCCATGGCCAAGCGTGGCAACAAGAAGCGGGCGCGCAAGAAGAAGAAGGCGAACCACGGCAAGCGGCCCAACGCCTGAGCCGCCCCGTGGAGGTGTGACGGAGGCCGGGTCCCCGAGAGGGGCCCGGCCTCCGGCCCGTCAGCAGGTGTGGCGGTCGCGGGACGGGTCGTAGAGGTGGCTGTCGCGGAACTGGGAGGCCGCGAGGGTGCGGCCGACCAGGATCACCGCCGTCTTCGTGATCCCCGCCGCCTTCGTCTGCTCCGCGATGTCCGCCAGGGTGCCCCGCAGCACGACCTCGTCCGGGCGGCTGGCCATCGCCACGACCGCGGCCGGGCAGTCCGTGCCGTAGTGCGGCTCCAGTTCGGCGACGACCCGGTCGACGTAGCGGGCCGCCAGGTGGAGGACGAGCAGGGCGCCGCTGCGGCCGAGGGTCGCCAGGTCCTCGCCCTCCGGCATCGGGGTCGCCTGCTGGGCGATCCGGGTGAGGATCACCGTCTGGCCGACCGTCGGGACCGTCAGCTCGCGCTTGAGCGCGGCCGCGGCCGCCGCGAAGGCCGGGACGCCCGGCACGACCTCGTACGGGATGTCCAGCGCGTCCAGGCGTCGCATCTGCTCCGCCACCGCGCTGAAGACGGACGGGTCGCCCGAGTGCAGCCGCGCCACGTCCTGGCCCGCCTCGTGGGCGCGGACGAACTCCGCCTCGATCCGGTCCAGGTCCAGGTCCGCCGTGTCCACCAGGCGCGCGTCCGGCGGGCACTCGGCGAGCAGCTCGCGCGGCACCAGGGAGCCCGCGTACAGGCACACCCCGCAGGACGCCAGCGTGCGGGCGCCCCGCAGCGTGATCAGGTCGGCCGCACCCGGGCCCGCACCGATGAAGTAGACGGTCATGCTCCAGCTCCTGCTTTCGTTACGGACCACTGCGTGACCGGCATCGCCTGCCGCCAGCCGGTGAAACCGCCCACCGGGACGGCCTGCGCGACGGCCAGCCTGACCAGCTCCCCGCCGTGTTCGCCGTACCACCGCGCGAGCAGCGCCTCGGACTCCAGCGTCACGGTGTTCGCGACCAGCCTCCCGCCCGCCGGCAGCGCCGCCCAGCAGGCGTCGAGCAGGCCGGGGGCCGTCAGGCCGCCGCCGATGAAGATCGCGTCCGGGGTCGGGAGGTCGGCGAGACCCTCCGGGGCCGCCGCCGTGACGACACCGAGCGCCGGAACGCCGAGCGCGGCGGCGTTGCGCGCGATGCGCTCCGCCCTCACCGGGTCCTTCTCCACCGCCACCGCCCGGCAGGAACGGTCCGTACGCATCCACTCGATGCCGATCGAGCCCGAGCCGCCGCCGATGTCCCAGAGCAGCTCCCCGGGCGCGGGCGCGAGCGCGGCGAGCGTCGCCGCGCGGACGTACCGCTTGGTGAGCTGGCCGTCGTGCTCGTACGCCTCGTCCGGCAGACCGGGTACGGCGCCGAGCCGCAGCGCCCCGGGGGAACGGACGAGGTCGAGGGCGATCACGTTCAGGGGGTCCACCGGGCCCGCCTGCGGCCAGGTCTCGGCCGTGGCCTCGACCGTCCGCTCGCGGTCCGCGCCCAGCTGCTCCAGGACCCGCATCCGGGTCCCCCCGAAGCCCTTCTCCCGCAGCAACCCCGCGACCTGCGCCGGAGTCGAGCCGTCCGCGCTGAGCACGAGGAGCCGGCGGCCGTCGTGCAGGGCGGCGGAGAGCCCGGCGAGGGGCCGGCCCACCAGCGAGACGGTCTCCACGGCCTCCCCGGCCCAGCCCAGGCGGGCGCAGGCGTACGAGACGGAGGAGGGGTGCGGCAGGACGTGCAGGCGCTCGGCGCCCACCGTCTCGGCGAGCGTGCGCCCGATCCCGTAGAACGTCGGGTCCCCGCTCGCCAGAACGGCCACGGAGCGGCCCTCGTGGGCGGCGAGGAGGCCCGGCACGGCGGGCCGCAGCGGCGAGGGCCAGGCGACCCGCTCACCTGGGCACTCGGCGGCGGGCAGCAGATCGAGCTGGCGGGGGCCGCCGATCAGGACCTCGGCGGCGCCGAGGGCGCGGCGGGACCGTGCGGGAAGGCCGTCCCAGCCGTCCGCGCCGATCCCGACGACCGATATCGCGGCCGGTGGGGCTGGGGGAACGGTGCTCACGTCGGCGAACTCTACGGGAGCCCCGGCGAGCCCCTGCGGGCCCCCGCGGGCCCCGACGGCCCAGGTATGCGGATAGCTATCCGGTACGGTGGAGGCGGCCAGGAACCCCGCGGAATACGCGACCCGGGTGCATGGTTCGACATGATGGTTTAAGATTCAACCAACAGCCCACAGAAGCGCCCCAGCGAGAGGTGAGCACGATGCAGTTCGGGATCTTCACCGTCGGCGACGTGACGACCGACCCCACCACCGGCCGCACCCAGACCGAGCACGAGCGGATCAAGAACACCGTCGCCATCGCGCTCAAGGCCGAAGAGGTCGGGCTCGACGTCTTCGCGACCGGAGAGCACCACAACCCGCCCTTCGTGCCGTCCTCCCCGACCACTCTCCTCGGGCACATCGCCGCGCGGACCGAGAACCTGACCCTCTCCACGTCCACCACGCTGATCACCACCAACGACCCGGTGAAGATCGCCGAGGACTACGCCACCCTCCAGCACCTCGCCGACGGCCGCGTGGACCTGATGATGGGCCGCGGCAACACCGGCCCCGTCTACCCGTGGTTCGGGCAGGACATCCGCCAGGGCATCCCGCTCGCCATCGAGAACTACGCGCTCCTCCACAGGCTGTGGAGGGAGGACGTGGTCGACTGGGAGGGCAAGTTCCGTACCGCCCTCCAGGGCTTCACCGCCACGCCCCGCCCGCTCGACGGCGTCCCGCCGTTCGTCTGGCACGGCTCCATCCGCTCCCCCGAGATCGCCGAGCAGGCCGCGTACTACGGCGACGGCTTCTTCGCGAACCACATCTTCTGGCCCAAGCAGCACACCGAGAAGATGGTCCGCCTCTACCGCCAGCGGTACGCGCACTACGGCCACGGCACCCCCGAGCAGGCCATCGTCGGCCTCGGCGGCCAGATCTTCATGCGCAAGAACTCCCAGGACGCCGTACGGGAGTTCCGCCCGTACTTCGACAACGCGCCGGTCTACGGCCACGGCCCCTCCCTGGAGGAGTTCACCCGCGAGACGCCGCTGACCGTCGGCTCCCCGCAGGAGGTCATCGAACGCACCCTGTCCTTCCGGGAGTACGTGGGCGACTACCAGCGCCAGCTCTTCCTGGTCGACCACGCCGGCCTGCCCCTGAAGACCGTCCTGGAGCAGCTCGACCTCCTCGGCGAGGAAGTCGTCCCGGTGCTCCGCAAGGAGTTCGCCAACCTGCGGCCCGCCGGTGTCCCGGAGACCGCCCCGCTCCACCCCGCCGTACAGCAGAAGCAGTCGCAGCAGCAGAAGCAGCAGGAGGCCTGACCCATGCAGACCCTGAAGCTGGTCGCCGTGTCCGCCGGACTCAGCGCGCCCTCCTCCACCCGGCTGCTCGCCGACCGCCTCGCCAAGGCGGCTGAGCAGCGGCTGATCGAGCAGGAGTACGTCGTCGAGGTCCAGGTGGTCGAACTGCGCGACCTCGCCGTCGACATCGCGAAGAACTTCGTGACCGGCTTCCCCTCGGGGCAGCTCCAGGAGGCGCTCGACGCGGTGACCGGCGCCGACGGGGTGATCGCGGTGACCCCCGTCTTCACCGCCTCGTACAGCGGTCTGTTCAAGTCCTTCTTCGACCTGATCGACCCGGCCGCGCTCACCGGCAAGCCCGTCCTCGTCGGCGCGACCGGCGGCACCGCCCGGCACTCCCTCGTCCTCGACCACGCGCTGCGCCCGCTCTTCGCCTATCTGCGGGCCCTCGTCGTCCCGACGGCCGTCTACGCGGCCTCGGAGGACTGGGGTTCCGGCGGCGACGAGTGGACGGACGGCCTGCCGTCCCGGATCGCCCGCGCCGGGCACGAACTCGCCGACCTGGTCGCGGCCCGGGGCCCGGCCGGGGACGCGGACGACGACGAGGTCGTCCCCTTCGAACGGCAGCTCGCCGACCTGCGCCTGGATTGATCCTCTCTTACGTTGGGGCGGATGCGCCGTGCAACGAACGGAGAGCGACATGGCCGGCAGGATCGTGGTGGGTGTGGACGGTTCGGAGCCCTCGCTGAAGGCGCTGAAGTGGGCGGCCGGGCAGGCCGCCCTCACCGGGGACTCCCTCCAGGCGGTCATCGGCTGGGAGTACCCGGCGTCCTGGTCGGCGGCGCCCGGGGTGCCGCCGGACTTCGACCCGGAACAGCTCGCGCATCAGATCCTGGACGAGGCCCTGTCCGGGGCGCTGACCCCGGAGGCCGCCGCCGCCGTCACCCGCACGGTCGTCGGCGGCAACCCGGCCCAGGCCCTGGTCGACCAGGCCGAGGGCGCGTCGCTGCTGGTCGTCGGCGACCGCGGTCACGCGGGGTTCAAGGCGGCGGTCCTGGGCTCGGTCTCCACCCGGGTGACCCAGCACGCGCCGTGTCCGGTGGTCGTGGTCCGCGGCGACTGACCCGGTTTGCCGCGCGCCACGCACCCGGCTGGCGCATGATGCCGTCATGGACATCAAGCTGGAACTGATCGGCGTACCCGTCACCGACATCGACCGGGCCAAGGCCTTCTACGAGCAGGTGGGGTTCAACGCCGACCACGACATCCCGGTCAGCGACGACATCCGCTTCGTCCAGATGACCCCGCCGGGATCGGCCTGCTCGATCGCCTTCGGCAAGGGCATCACGGAGATGGCGCCGGGCTCCCTCGACAACATGCAGGTCGTCGTCACCGACATCGAAGAGGCCCACGCCGACCTCACCGAGCGGGGCATCGAGGTCAGCCCGATCGACGACCAGCCGTGGGGCTCCTTCGTCTACTTCGCCGACCCGGACGGCAACCGCTGGGCGGTCCAGCAGACCACCCCGCGCCAGAAGTAGCTCACTTGCGGTTGTAGAGCCGCATCGTGATCGCGCCGAAGACCACCACGAGCAGCGCCGACCACCCCAGCGACCAGGCGATGTCCGCCGCCGGCCAGTTCCCGGCCATCAACTCCCGTACCGCCGAAGCCAGATGCGACACCGGGCTGTTGTTCACGAAGGCCTGCAGCCAGCCGGGCATCGTCTTCGGGTCGACGAAGACGTTGGACAGGAACGTCAGCGGGAAGATCACCATCATGCTGACGCCCATGACCGACTTCTCGCTGCGCAGCAGCAGCCCGAACATGGTCCAGATCCACGAGAACGCGAACGAGAAGATCACGAGCAGCGCGACCCCGAGCAGCACGCCGACCACGCCGCCCTCCGCGCGGTAGCCGATGATCATGCCGACGGAGAGCATCACCACCGAGGCGATCAGATAGCGCACCACGTCGCCGAGGAGATAGCCGACCATCGGCGCGGGCCGCCAGATCGGCAGCGTACGGAAGCGGTCGAAGACGCCCTTCTCGATGTCCGTGTTGACCGAGACACCGGTGTACATCGTGATCATCACGACGCTCATCACGAGGATGCCCGGCAGCAGGAACTGGATGTACGCCGAGACCGAGCCGGCCAGCGCGCCCCCGAAGAGGTACGTGTACATCAGCACCATCATGATCGGGAACGCCGTCACGTCGAACAGCTGCTCCGGCACGTGCTTGATCTTCAGCATGGCCCGCCAGCCGAAGGTCAGCGACGCGGAGAGCGCGCTCGGGCGCGGCGGGCGGGTCTGCCCGACGAGCAGCGCCGCGAGTTCGTCCGCCTTCGGGGCGACGAAGTCGAGGGTGTCGGGGCCTTGCGTGTCCTTGCCGGTGGTGACGGTGGTCATGCCGCCGTTCCTTTCGTGTCCGTCAGCGCCAGGAACACCTCGTCGAGGCTGGGCTGGCCGAGCCCGAAGTTGTCGACCGTGATGCCCGCCCGCGCCAGCTCCGACAGGGCCCGGGCGGCCTGCTCGGCGGCGCCCAGGTCCGTGCCGTGGCCGTTCACGGTGGCGGTGAGCGCGACCGGGTCGGCGTCGAGTTGCACGGTGGCCTTGAGGGCCTCCCGGAGGACCCGCTCGGCCTCCGGGCGCTGCTCGGGGTCCCGGAGCCGCACGTGCACCGAGCCGGAGCCGACGGACGCCTTCAGCTCGCCCTTCGTGCCCTCCGCGATGACCTTGCCGTGGTCGATGACGGCGATGCGGGAGGCCAGCTGGTCCGCCTCGTCCAGGTACTGGGTGGTGAGCAGGACCGTGGTGCCCTGGGCGACCACGGCGCGGACGATGTCCCAGACCTGGTTGCGGGAGCGCGGGTCGAGGCCGGTGGTCGGTTCGTCGAGGAAGAGCAGGTCGGGGGTGTTGAGGATGGACGCGGCGATGTCGATACGGCGCCGCATGCCGCCCGAGTAGTTCTTGATCTGCTTGTCGGCCGCCTCCGCGAGCCCGAACGCCTCCAGCAGCTGCGCGGAGCGTTCGCGGGCGACGGGGCGGGTGTGGCCGAGGAGCCTGCCGAGCAGGACGAGGTTCTCGGTGCCGGTGAGGTCCTCGTCGACGGAGGCGTACTGGCCGGTGAGGCTGACGCGCCCGCGGACGGTGTCGGCGTCTTGGACGACGTCGTGGCCGAAGACGCGGGCCCGGCCGTCGTCGGGGCGCAGCAGGGTCGCGAGCATCTTGACGGCCGTGGTCTTGCCGGCGCCGTTGGGGCCGAGGACGCCGTAGACCGTGCCGGCCGGTACGCGCAGGTCGATCCCGTCGACGGCACGGTTCGTGCCGAAGACCTTGACCAGGCCCTCGGTCTCGATGGCGAGGTCGGTCATGCGCTGTCCCTCCCGCTGCCGGGTGCGGGGCCGCTTGCCGGGTGCGGGCCCGCTCCGACCAGTCTCCGACGGTTGCCGCCGGGATGCCAGGGGGAACGCGTGTGCGTCGCGGCGAGGGGGAGTACGGGGATGACCGGGGCGAGCGCTTCGGCCCTGGCGAGAGGCGGGTGAAGGAGGGTGTCTCCGCCGCGCGGCGGAGGCACCCCGGCCGTCGGGGCGACGCCCGGGGTGGCGCCCTCACGCCACGCTGACGCCCATGACGCTCTCGCCGACGACCCTCCCGCTGCCGAAGATCGACGCGCTGCCCGACGTACCCCGCTGGGCCGCGCTCGCCGCCCACGCCGTACCGCTGCTCGTCCTGCCCTCGGGGCTCTGGCGGATCGCCCTGACCCTGGGCCTGCCGGTCGCCACCGTCGACGACCCGACGCTCGGGCAGAACGTCTTCCAGATCGTGCTGACCGTCGTCGCCGAGCTGCTCGCCTTCCTGACGCTCGGCCTGGTCCGCTCCTGGGGCGAGGTGTACCCGCGCCGCCTGCCGTTCCTCGGCGGGCGGCCGGTCTCCCGGCGCGGCGCGACCGCCGCCGCACTGGGCGGGGCGGCCGGGCTCTTCGCACTGACGGGCTGGTTCACGTACGTGGCGGTCGCGGGGCTCGGTGCGGACGCGGAGGGCGTCCACACGGTGGGGGCGTTCCAGCAGGGCCTGTTCCTCGTCTGCTACCTGCCGCTGATGGCCTGGGCCCCGCTGCTCGCCGCGGTGGCGGTGGCGTACTCCCAACGACGCCGTCAACGCCCGCTTCCATGAACGGCGAAGCCCCTGCTCGTCGCTCGACGGAGGGGGCGCTTCGTGCGTTCTCGATCACACGAGCAGCCGCGGTGGAATCCGGGCTCCACGTCCCCGAGACCCTGATCACCAACGATCCCGCCGACGTCGCCCCGTTCGCCGAGTACGTCGGAGGCCACATCATCACCAAGGTCCTCGGCGGCATCGTCCACACCGAGGACGGCAAACGCGGCCAGCTCTACACCCGCCGCGTGCCCACCGAGCAGCTGACCGACCCGCGCATCGCCCTCACCGCCCATCTCTTCCAGCGCGAGATCACCGACAAGGCCGACGAGATCCGCGTAGCCGTCGTCGACGGGCAACTGTTCCCCGGCGAGCATCATCGAGCCCGGCCTCGTCTGGCAGTACGACCTGGACGACGATCGACACCCGATCGGCGCCCGCGTATGGGCCGTCGACGGCTCGATCGCCAGCCTCGCCGCCGACGGCACCGTCGCAGAGGCAGGCCCCCGAGCCCTGTGGTCACACCTGGAGAAGGCATACGAGGTCTTCACCGAATCCGGGAGGCCCACTCCTGACCGCTACGGCGTGACCATCAACGAGGAAGCGCAGCGTGTCTGGCTCGACAGCCCGAACGGGCCCACCTGGAACCTGGCGACCAGCTGAGGCCGCCCCTGCAAGCGCCCCGTCAGGGGCTACCGCGGCACGGCCCCACTGCTCGCCGGCAGCGGGGCCAGCCTAGGGCTCGTGCGTGTAGAGGAGGTAGAACGCGGTGACGAGGGTGCCCGCCGCCACGATCAGGCCGAGGATCACCCCGGACAGGATGCTCGCGTCGGAGAGGCTGAACAGGAAGCCGACCGCGCAGCCCGCGAGCACGGCCCAGGCCGCCGCGTGCAGTTCGCGGGGCAGGACGTGGCCCCACTGCCGCACCGCGTACACCCCGCCGGCGAGGACGAGTCCCGAGACCACCCCGAGCAGGACCTGGCCCCAGGTGATGACGCCTCCGGAGCGCTGGATCGCGGCGGCGTAGATGCCGTAGGCGAGGCCCAGCGTCGTGGGCAGGACCAGGCCGTGGGTGCTGAACTGCCGTCGCGTCGGTACCGCTGCGTGTGCGGCCATGGCAGGCGCTCCTTCGTTCTCGCCCCCTCACCCTCAAGGGCACACCCGGAGCGCCCGCCCCCGCAACCGGACGGCTCAGCTCACCGGCCGCACCGCGACCGCGTCGATCTCGAAGAGCATCCCGGGCAGCGCGAGCACGGCGACTCCGCTGAGCGTCTGCGCGGGCAGCCGCTCGCCGAACGCGCCGTGCAGCGCCTTGCCGAGCACCTCCAGCTTCGCGAGGTCGTGATCGACGATGTACGAGCCGAGGCGCACGACGTGCTCGAAGCCGAGCCCGGCGCCTTCGAGGGCGAGCCGGAGGTTGGTGAACGCCAGCTCGACCTGGGCGGCGAAGTCCCCGGGGACGGGGGAGCCGGTCGCGTCGGAGGCGTACTGGCCGCCGATGAAGACGAGTTCGCCGGGCGCGGAGACGGCGTGGCTGTAGCCGAAGGGGGACGGGTCGTGGAGGGTCCCGGGGTTGGTGATGGTGCGCCGGTCGGTGGCCGGGGTGGTGGTCGTGGCGGCGTGGGTCTCGGTGCTCATGGGGTGTGCTTCCTTCCGGAGAGTACGGCCGTCAGGCAGGCGGCCAGGGTGAGCGCGGCGCCCGTGGAGAGGACCGCGGTGTACGTGGTCGCGTCGGTGATCAGCCCGCCGAGGAGGGCGCCGAGCGCGAGGGAGAGGCAGAAGACGCTGACGTAGAGACCGGTCGCGTTCTCCACGTCCTCGGGCGCGGCGACGGCCATGAACCAGGACTGCAGCCCGACGGAGACCCCGCCGTACGCGAGCCCCCACAGGATCAGCAGGGCCGCGCCGGCCGGGGGCGTACCGCCCACGAGGGCGAGGGTGAGGAGCGCGAGGGTCAGCCCCGCGCCGAGGGCGGCGAGGGTACGGAGCGGGGAGCGGGCGGCCCGGGGGCCGGTGAGGAAGTTCCCGGCGACTCCCGCGGCCCCGTAGCCGAGGAGGAGCGGCCCGACGAACCGCTCGGGCACGTGGGCGTGTTCGACGAGGACGGGCCGTACGAAGGAGTACGCGAGGAAGTGCCCGGTGACGAGGAGGAGGGTGAGCAGCAGGCCGAGGCGGACCCGCGCGTGACGGCGCGGCAGGTCCCACAGCCTCGGGGCGCGTGCCCTTCGGCTCCCCGGCAGGGCGGGCAGCAGCGTCGCCAGTGCTCCCGTCGCCGCCAAGGCCACCACCCCCACCCCGGCGAACGCCCCTCGCCAGCCGGTCCCTTCCGCCACCGCCGTGGCAGCCGGTACGCCGAGCACGGAGGCGGCCGAGACCCCGCCGAAGATCACGGCCGTGGCCCGGCCCACCCCGGCGGCCGGCACGAGCCGGGGCGCGAGGGCGCCCGCGAGGGCCCAGAAGCCGCCGATGGCGACCCCGAGCAGGGCGCGCGCGACGAGCACGGGCGCGATGTGCCCGGCGAGGGCGGTCCCCAGGCTCGCGACGGCCACCAGGGCCATCAGCAGGACCAGGACGGTCCGCCGGTCGGCCCCGGCGGCGCGCTGGGCGATCAACGGGGCGGATGCGGCCGCCACGAGTCCCGGGACGGTCACCATGAGGCCCGCCGTACCGGCGGAGACCCCGAGGTCGGCCGCGACCGGTGTGAGCAGGCCGACGGGCAGCAGCTCCGCCGTCATGACGGTGAAGATGCCGAGCGTGACCGCCCCGACCCGGAGCCGCCCGGACCGGGCCCGGCGGCCATCCCCCTTAACCTGGATATCCAACATCCAGAATAACCCCCTCGAAGAGGCCGGCGCCCAGGCGTCGGCTCGAATCTCAGACGTTCGCGAACCAGCGGCGGATGCGGTCCTGGGCCGACGGCGCCTGGCGTTCCGCCTGTTGCCGTACGTCGTCCAGCGTGCGGGCCGCCAGTTCGCGGCGCCAGGCAAGCTCCGCCGCGCCCATCGCGCCCGCGATCGCGCACTCGGCGGCGTACGTGTCCGCCGGGCCCGCGCCCGGGCCCTGTTGCCGGATCTCGCCGCAGCGGAACGCCTCGTCCGGGCCCTCGATCGCCGTGACGACGTCCATCAGGGTGATCCGGTCCAGCGGTCGCGCCAGCCGGAAGCCGCCCTTGGGCCCGGAGGTGGAGCTGAGGATGCCGGCCCGGGTGAGCGCCTGGAGCTGCTTGTTGAGATAGGCCGCGGGCAGCTCGTGGTACGCGGCGAGACGCGCCGCCGTCACCGCCCGGTCCGGCCCGATCCAGGCGAGGTTGAGACAGCTGTGCAGCGCCCACTCGACGCCCTCGTTCATCCTCATATCCTGGATACTAGATGTCCAGGATCCTTCCCGCAACCCGAATGGGTCGTGCCGCAAGCCGGATCGATCCCCGCTCACGCGCGCCGCGGCCCGCTCCCGTCCGGACCCCGCTCCACCAGCTCGGCAAGGCGCGCGAGCGCCCCCGCCAGGATCGGAAGCGGCGGCGACGCGAGGCCCACGCGGACCGCGTCCGCCGCGCCTCGCGCCAGCCCGCGCCGCGAGGTCGGTCTGCCTCCGCCTCCACCGCCGCGCCCGTCCACCGCGAACGACGGGCCCGGGGTCAGGGCGATGCCCCGCTCCGCCGCCGCGGCCGTGAAGGTCTCCGCGCGCCAGGGCGGCGGCAGCTCCCACCAGCAGTAGTAGGCGTGCGGCGAGGTACGGATCCGGTACGCGCCCAAGTGCCGCCGGACCAGCGCGTGCCGGGCCGCCGCGTCCCCGCGCTTCGCCGCCACGAGCGCGTCGACCGTGCCGTCCGCCGCCCACCGGGTCGCCGCCGCGAGCGCGAGCCCGCCCGCCGTCCACGCGCCCGAGCGCAGCGCCCGCGCGAGCTCCTCGACCGATACCGAGGAGCCCGGGCCCTCCGGCGCGACCAGGTGGCCGACGGTGAGCCCGGGCGCGAGGCGCTTGGAGAGGCTGTCCACGAGCACCACCCGCTCCGGGGCGTGTGCGGCGAGCGGCGCGGGGGCGTCCGGGACGAGGAAGGCCCAGGTGGTGTCCTCGATCGCCGTGAGCCCCGACTCCCGCAGGACGTCCGCCAGTTCGGCCCGTCGCCCCGGACTCGCCGTCAGGGAGAGCGGGTTGTGCAGGGTCGGCTGGACGTACACGGCGGAGAGCGGGCCCGCGCGGTGGGCCGCCGCGAGGGCGTCCGGGCGCATCCCCTCCCCGTCGAGCCCGATCGGCACGAGCCGTACCCCGAGCCGCTCCGCCACCGTCATGACCAGCGGATATGTCAACGCCTCGATGCCGAGCGCGCCGCCCGGCGGCACGAGCGCGGAGAGCGCCGCCGCGATGGCCTGGCGGCCGTTGCCCGCGAAGAGCACCCGTTCGGGGTCCGGCGCCCAGCCCGGCCGGGCGAGGACCCGCGCGGCGGCGGCCCGGGCCTCCGCCGTGCCGGTGGCCGCCGCGGGACGGCTCGTCTGCTCGCCCAGGACGTCGGCGCGGGCGAGCGCCGTGAGCGCCCGCGCCATCAGCTCCGACTGGCCTTCCGCCACCGGGTAGTTGAGCTGGAGGTCGACCGGCGCGTCCCCGGTCGCCTCGGCGAGCGCGAGCGCGGCGCCCGGCGGCGGCGGAGCCGCCCGTACGAACGTCCCGCGCCCCACCTCGCCGACGACCAGACCGCGCCGCGCGAGCTCTCCGTACACCCGGATCGCCGTGGAGTTGGCGATCCGGTGGCGGCGCGCGAGCACCCGCTGCGGGGGCAGCCGGTCGCCGGGGCGCAACCGCCCGTCCGCGATCCGCCGCGCGAACAGATCGGCGATCCGCCGGTACTCCTCCACCGGTATGCCTCCCACGCAGTTGGCTCATTGCACCGAGAGCAAAGGATCTCATTGCACCGAGCGGAAGCCGCTGCCTAGCCTCCGACCATGCCTTCCGCAGAGATCAACGGACTCACGATCGGCTACGAGGACCGAGGCACGGGCCCCGCGCTCGTCCTGGTCCACGGCCATCCCTTCGACCGCTCGATGTGGCGGCACCAGATCGACCGCTTCGCGGCCACGCACCGGGTCGTCGCCCCCGACCTGCGCGGCTACGGCGCCACCACCGTCGTCCCCGGCACCACCCCGCTCTCCGTCTTCGCCGGCGACCTCGCCGCGCTCCTGGACCACCTGGGCGTCGAGGAGTTCGTCCTCGGCGGGCTCTCCATGGGCGGCCAGATCGTCATGGAGTGCTACCGCCTCTTCCCCGGCCGGATCCGGAGCCTGGTCCTCGCCGACACCTTCCCCGCCGCCGAGACCGAGGAGGGCAGGGCCGGCCGGTACGCCATGGCCGAGCGGCTCGTCCGGGAGGGCATGCGGGGGTACGCGGACGAGGTCCTGGACCGGATGGTCGCCCCGTACAACACGCACGCCGCGCCCCATGTCCACCGGATGATGCTCTCCACCGACCCGGAGGGCGCGGCGGCGGCCTTGCGCGGCCGCGCCGAGCGCCCCGACTACCGCGCGCTGCTCACCACCGTCGCCGTACCGGCCCTCGTCGTGGTCGGCCGGGACGACGCGTTCACGCCGGTCGCGGACGCGGAGGCGATGCACGCGGCGCTGCCGCACTCCACGCTCGTGGTCGTCGAGCGGGCGGCGCACATGCCGAATCTGGAGCGGCCGGAAGAGTTCGACGCGGCGCTCGCGACGTTCCTCGCTTCACCCGTTCGGCCCAACTGAACAGGTCGCTCGCGGGAGGGCGCCCGGACGATGAGCCCATGAGCCAGAACACCGCACCTCCCCGCAGCCAGAACACCGGTACCAGCTCGTCCTGGGCATCCGGCGGCACCATGTTCGCCGGTGTCCTCATGCTGGTCATCGGTGTCCTGGACATCCTCCAGGGCATCGCCGCCATCGCCGAGGACGACGTCTACCAGCGCGTCGGCGACTACGTCTTCAAGTGGGACCTGACCGGCTGGGGCTGGGTCCATCTGATCCTCGGCATCCTCGTCGCCGCCGCCGGCGCCGGAATCCTCAAGGGCTCCGAGTGGGGGCGGGTGGGCGGCATCACCCTGGCCTCCCTGAACGTCATCGCCCAGTTCATGTTCCTGCCGTACCACCCGTGGTGGGCGCTGTTCTCCATGGCCATCTCGATCTTCGTGATCTGGGCCCTGGCCACGGACGACACCTCCTTCGGCAAGGACCGGGTGTGACCCGTACGCGGGCGATCGCCGCCACCGCCGCCGTCCTCCTCGCCCTGGCCGTCACCGGCTGCACCGAGGAGGACAAGCAGAAGGCGGGCGACATCGTCTCCTCGGCGACGGCGGCCGTGGCCTCGGCCGCCGAGGAGAAGATGAACGAGGTCAAGGACGGGGTGAAGGCCACCGAAGAGGTGAAGGCGGGCCCCACCAAGACGGACGGCGACCGGACCACGGCCGAGATCACCGCGACCAACCCGCAGGACAAGAACGCCGACTACACCGTCATGGTCAACTTCCGTGACGGCGGCGGGAATCTGCTCGACGCCGTCGTCCTGAACATCGACGGGGTCGAGCCGGGGAAGTCCAAGACCGGTACGGCGCGCAGCAACCGCACCCTGTCGGGCACGACGACGGCCGAGGTGGCCCAGGCGCTGCGACACTGACGGAGTGGAGCAACTCCTGGCAGCTCACCCGTCCTCCGTGCCCGACCCCGCCCCGACGACCCCCCGGCCCAGGCGCCGCATCGCCGCCTGGGCCGCCGGTCTGCTGGTGGCCGTGCCGACGGTGGTCACCGGCTGCCGGCTCCTCGACACCGACGCCCTGACCCCCGTACCGCAGGCGCTGTCGTTCCTGCCCTGGCTCACCGTCCCGGCCGCCCTCGCGGCCCTGCTCGCCCTGGCGGCCCGGCGCCGCCTCCTGGCCGCCTGGTCGGTGCTGGTCCTCCTGGTCACCGCCTGGTTCACGCTCCCGTACGGCCCGGACACCACGACCGCGCGCGGCCCGGTCGTCGAGCGGCTGCGGGTGCTCGCGGCGAACGTCGAGTTCGGCGAGGCGACGGACGCGCTCGTCGAGGCGGCCCGGCGGGAGCGGCCGCAGCTCGTCTACGTCTCCGAGTGCGACCCCGCCTGCGTCGCCACCCTCACCTCCAGCCTCTCGACGGCTCTCCCGCACCGGGCCGTCGTGGAGGGCGAGGGCTCGACGGGCTCGGTGATCCTCAGCGCGTACCCGCTGACCGCCCGGTCCCCGATCCCGGCCGCGATGGGCATGCCGGGCGCCACCGCCACGATCGGCGGCCGGAGCGTCGAACTGCGGCTCGCGCATCCGCTGCCGCCGATCCCCCGGCAGGTCGAGGCGTGGCAGCGCGAGCTCGGGCGGGTGGCGGACTTCGCGGGCGCGGCGCACCGCGCGGGCGGCCCGGTGCTCCTCGCCGGCGACTTCAACGCCTCCCAGGACCACGCCGCCTTCCGCGCCGTCCTCGACACGGGCCGGCTCCACGACGCGGCCCGGCTCGCGGGCGCCGCCCGGACCCCGACCTGGCCGCGCGAGCTGGCCCTGCCGCCGTACGTCCAGATCGACCATGTGCTGGTCAGCGGCGACTTCCGGGTGCGCGGCGCCCGGTTCCTGGACCTGCGGGGCTCGGACCACCGGGCCGTCCTGACCGATCTCGACCTGCATGCGGGCCGCTGATCGGCCACGCTGGACTGTATGGACCACATGCACGACGACCAGCAGATCCTGGCGAACATCGGCAGCCTCGTCGAGGAGGAGCGGGCGCTGCGGCAGCGGATGGGCGGCCTCCTCCCGGAGGAGCTGACCCGCCTCGCCGAGCTGGAGGTGCAACTGGACCAGGCGTGGGACCTGTTGCGCCAGCGCCGCGCGAAGGCGGAGTTCGGCGAGGACCCGGACACGGCCGCCGTACGCCCGGCGGCGGAGGTGGAGGGGTACCGCAACTGACGGCCCAACTCGGGGCGAACCCCCATAACCCGCGCACCGCCCGCGTACCGTGACCCCATGGCACGCCCCGGACGCCTCACCCCGCCCACCTGGCTCACCGCAGGGCTGCGGCCCGCGCCCGCGCCGATTCCGTGGGCCGCCGTCGCCCGTGCCTCCGTCGCCCTGTCCGCGCCGCTCGCCGTGGGCCTCGCCGTCGACGAGCCCGTCTACGGGGCCCTGGTCTCCATGGGCGCCCTCTCCGGGGTCATCGGGGACACCGCCGACGCGTACCGGATGCGGTTCTACAACATCGCCGTCCCCCAGCTCTTCGGCGCCCTCGGCGTCACCCTCGGCAGCCTCGTGTACGGCTACGGCTGGCCGGCCGTCGTCGTGCTCACGCTCATCGCGCTCGTCTCCGGGATGATCTCCTCGATCGGCGCGGTCGCCTCCGTGTCCGGCCTTCTCCTGCTCCTCAACGCGGTCGTCGGCGCCGGGCTCCCGATGCCCGAGCCCTGGTGGAAACCGCCGCTCCTGCTGGCCCTCGGCGGGGGCGTCGTCCTCGTCCTGACCCTGCTCGGCTGGCCGCTGCGCGGCCTCGCCCCCGAGCGGACGGCCGTCGCGGGAACCTACCGGGCCGTGGCCGACGTCCTCGAAGCCACCGGGACGACATCCGCGTACGAGGAGCGGCGCCAGGCCGTCACCACCGCGCTCAACCAGGCGTACGACCTCGTCCTCGCCCGCCGCGCCCGCGAGCACGGCCGCGCGCCGATCCTCGTCCGGCTGCTCGCCCAGCTGAACGCCGTCATCCCGCTCGTGGAGGCCGCCCCGGCCGCGCACATCGCCGCCGTCCGCTTCCACCGCCCCCTGCCGCCCGCGATCCCGGCCGCCGTGCGCGACCTCGCCGACGCCGTCGAGGAGGGCCGCACCGGCACCCCCGTCCTCGACCTCCCCCAGGCGACCCGGCCCGCCGAGAAGGCCGTCGACCACGCCCTGCGCCACGCGGCGACCGTCGTCCACAGCGCGGAGCCGAACCCGTACAACGTGGACGACCGGCTCGGCCGCCCCGCCGCCCTGCGGGTGCGGGTCCGCCGGGTCGCCCGGGGCGTGCTGTTCTCCGAGGCCTCCTGGCGGTACGGGCTGCGGCTCGCGCTCTGCATCGGCCTCGCCCAGGCGCTGGTCTCGCTGATCGACGTACCCCGCTCGTACTGGGTCGCGCTCACCGTCACCTTCGTCATGAAGCCCGACTTCGGCTCCGTCTTCTCCCGCGCCGTGCTGCGCGCGTTCGGTACGGCGATCGGCCTCGTCACCGCCGCGCTCGTGCTCGCCGAGGTGCCGCGCGGCTGGTGGGACGTGCCGGTGATGTTCGTGCTCGCCGGGCTGATCCCCGCCTTCTCCGCGAAGGGGTACGCCTTCCAGACCGCGGCGATCACCCCGGTCATCCTGCTGCTCTCCGACCTCCTCAACCAGCAGGGCTTCGACCTGGTCCTGCCCCGGCTCTACGACTCCCTCATCGGCTGCGGGATCGCCCTGATCGCCGGCTACCTCCTCTGGCCCGAGTCCTGGCACAGCCGCATCGGCGACCGGCTCGCCGACTCGGTCGCCGACACCGCCGCGTACGTGGCGCAGGCGTTCTGCGCGCCCGAGGAGGAGGACCCGGGCGCCCGGGTGCGGGCCCGGCGCAAGCTGTACCGCGATCTGTCGGCCGTACGCTCCGAGTTCCAGCGCGCCCTCACCGAACCGCCGCCGACCGGCACGGTCGCCTCCGCCTGGTGGCCGCTGGTCGTCGCCGTGGAACGGATCGTCGACGCGACGACCGCAGCCCGGGTCCGCGTGAACCACGGCGCGACGCCGCCCGAACCGGCGGAAGTGGAAGCCGTGGAGCAACAGTTGCGGGAGCTCGCGGACGGACTGCGCGGCACGGACGTGCTGGTGGAGGTACGGGCCGAACTCACCGGCGACGAGGAGGGGGCGCTGGCGCCCCTGCGCCAGGAGGTGAGCGCGGCCCGGGCCATTGCCACGCCCCGCGCGGCGGGCCAGTGAGCCGGAGGGGATCGGCCGCTCCTCCCCTTCCAAGATCGGCCCAAACGCCCCTGCGGGGGCGCACGGATGCCCTTACCGGCGGTCACTGAACGGAACCCTCCATGCCGCCGTTACCGGAATCCCTCGGGGCGACTACGATGCGCTCGATTCACCTTGATCCGTGCCCGAACCGGCGAACAACTCACGCGACGAGCACGGTCACTTCGTCCTGCACCGCTCCCGTGCCCCCCCAAGGACATCCGCCATGCGCACCACCACCGGCAGAGGGCTCCAGCCCAATGTCCTCGGGACCTTCGACACCATCGTCATGGCCGTCGCCGGCAGTGCGCCCGCCTACTCCCTGGCCGCCACCACGGCCGTGCTCTTCGGCGCGGTCGGCCTGGCGGGCCCCGCGGCGCTGCTGTACTGCGCGATCCCGATGCTCGGCATCGTCCTCGCCTACGCGCGCCTGGGCCGGATCGACGTCAACGCGGGCGCCGGATACTCCTGGGTGGGCCGTACGCTCCACCCCTTCCTCGGCTTCCTCTCCGGCTGGGCCCTCGTCGTCTCCGCGACCGTCTTCATGGTGGCCGGTTCGCTGCCCGCCGGGGCCCTGACGCTCTCCCTGATCGACCCCGCGCTCGCCGACAACACCCCGCTCGCCGCCGCCGTCGGCGCGGGCTGGTTCGTGATGATGCTGCTCGTCGTCCTGGGCGGCGCCCGGCTCACCGTACGGGCCCAACTGCTCATGTCGGGCGTCGAGCTGCTGATCCTCGTCGCGTTCATCCTGGCCGCCCTGGTGCACCGGGGGCACGCGACCGCGTTCGACTGGTCCTGGCTCGGCTTCGGCCACTTCGACGGCCCGGCGGGCTTCGCCTCGGGCGCGCTGATCGCCGCCTTCTACTACTGGGGCTGGGACGTCACCAGCAACCTCAGCGAGGAGACCCGCGACAGCCGCCGTACGGCCGGACTCGCGGCGCTCGTCGGCGTCGGCGTGGTCTTCCTGCTCTTCGAGGCGTTCACGATCGCGGTCAACGTGCTCCTGACCTCCGACCAGATCCAGCAGGGCGGCGCGAACGTGCTCGCCGTCCTGGGCCAGGAGATCTGGCCGGGCGTAGGCGGAAAACTGCTGGTGGTGGCAGTTCTTCTCTCAACGGTCGCCACCCTGGAGACCACCTTGATCCAGGTGACCCGCTCGCTCTTCGCGATGGGCCGCGACCGCACGATGCCGGCCGCGCTCGGCACCGTGCACCCCCGCTGGAACACCCCGTGGGTCGCGATCGCCGCCGTCGGCGGCGCCGCGCTGCTGATGTTCTGCGCGGCGGCGGCCGCCGGTTCGATGAGCCGGATCCTGCGGGACGCGGTCTCCGCGATCGGCCTTCTGATCGCGTTCTACTACGCGCTCGCGGGCCTCGCGGCGGTCGTCGCGTACCGGAAGATGCTCCTGACGTCCGTACGGAACTTCGTGATCGGCGGCGTCTGGCCGATGCTCGGCTCGGCGTTCATGCTGTGGGCCTTCGTCGAGTCCCTCGGCGAACTGTCCACGACGGCCCGGGTGGTGGGCCTCGGCGGCCTGCTGGTGGGCCTTGTGCCGATGCTCGTGTACTGGCGCCGGGGCAGCGCGTACTACCGCCCGGCCCGCCTCGACGCGGCCCGCGCCCTGGCGGCGGCGGAACCCTTCGCGCCGAGCACACCGAGGGCGCGCAGGGCGGACGAGTCGCTGTCGACGGACTTCTGACACGACGGAGTTCCGGGGGCGAAGCAACGCGAGCCCCGACTTCCGCCTCCTGCCTACTGACTACTGGCACCTGACTCCCGCCCCCCGATTCCTGGCTTCTGACTTCTTCCGACTTCCGAGGGAGGACCTGGATGGCCGCACTCCGCCGATCGGCGCGCTCGGCACGCTCGACACGCTTCACGCCCGTCTTCGACCCCGACTTCGGCGACCGGGCGCTGACCGTGGCGCGGCACGACATCGTCATCGGCCGCTGGCAGGGCGTACGGGACCTGCTGCGGGAGACGGGCGAGGACTGGGCGCGCCGGACGCACCGGGTACGGCTCCTCGCGCACGCGGCGGCGGGCAGTTCGGCGGTCGAGTCGTGGCGGGCGGCCGAGCCGGACAGCCCGGACGCGGCGGTGTTGCGGGCGGCGACCGAGGTGGTACGGATCTTCGACACGGCGATCGCGGCCGGTCGGGGCACGGTCGTGGACCGGGGGCGGGTCGACGCCACGGTCGACGCGTGCCTGCGGGCGGCGGAGGCGGCGCCGGCCGACCCGATGCCGTGGGTGTCGCTCCTCTCGGTGGCGCGGCTGTACGAGGGCGGGGTGACGCGACGCCAACTGCGGCAGTGGTTCGACGAGTTGCGGCACCGGGACCCGTACAACACCGAGGGTCACGCGCAGGTGATGCGGTACCTGTCGGCGCGCTGGCACGGCACGCACGGGGCGATGTACGACTTCGCGCGGGACGCGGCGGGCGTGGCGCCGCCCGGTTCGCCGCTGCCGGTCCTGGTGCAGGTGGCGCGGGTGGAGGAGTACCGCTACATCGCGGACGGCGCACTGGGGCGGGGCCCGGTGCGCGGGTTCGACCAGCACTGGAAGCACGAGCTGGCGGTGGACGAGCTGCGCCGCACGCACCAGCGCTGGATCGGCGGCCGGGAGCAGTGCGCGGAGGTGGCACCGGAGGAGGTGCCGGACCTCAACTACCTGGCACACGCGGCCTGTTATGCCGGCCAGGTGGAGGTGGCGCGGGAGGTGCTCGGGATGCTCGGGACGCGGGCGGCGTGGGTGCCGTGGGCGTACACGGGGGAGCCGGAGGAGCAGTTCACGCGGTTCAGGGAGGGCTTGGGCCTGGGCGCGGTGTGAGGGCGGTGCGAGGGGCGGTGCGAGGGGCGGGGACGTACCCCCACCCCTCACACCACTGACTCACTGACTCACTGACTCACTGACGTCCGTACTCGACTCAGACGCCGATGTCGCGGCCGTCCTTGCGCCAGACGGAGACGACGGCCGGGCGGACGATCTTGCCGGGTCCGTCGGGCCACTCCGACTTCGGGTTCTCGACGGACGCGCCGTCGAGCTCGCCCGGGTGCTGGACGGCGACGATGACGCGGCGGTCCTGGATGATCGGACCGCAGGTCTCGGCGCCCTTGGGGACGGTCAGGAACTGCTTGAGCTCACCGCGCCGCTCGCCCTGCGTGGCGACACCGAACAGGCCGTCGTGCGAGCCGAGCTGGGCACCGTCGGTGGAGATCCACAGGTTGCCGTGCGGGTCGAACGCGACGTTGTCCGGGCAGGAGATCTGGGAGACCTTCTCCTTCGGGTAACCCGCGAAGTACGTGGCCGGGTCGTTCGGGTCGCCGGCGACGAGGAAGAGCCGCCAGGCGAAGCCGTCGGAGGTCGGGTCGTCCCAGTTCTCGGCGAGCTCGAGGATCTGGCCGTGCTTGTTCAGGTTGCGCGGGTTGGCCTCGTCGGCGGGCGCCTTGCCGGCCTTGCCACGGTCGGTGTTGTTGGTGAGCGCGACGTACACGCGGCCGGTGCGGGGCGACGGCTCGACGTCCTCGGGGCGGTCCATCTTGGTGGCCCCGACCTTGTCACCGGCGAGACGCGTGAAGACGTACACCTCTTCGGCGGTCATGCCCTCGACGTGCGAGACGTTGCCGGTGGCCAGCGGGATCCAGACGCCGGAGCCGTCGAACTCGCCGTCGGACGGGTTCTTGCCGGTGCCGTCGATCTGGGCGGCCGGGCTGTCGCCGGTCAGCTTGGCGACGTAGAGGGTGCCCTCGTCGAGAAGGGTGAGGTTGTGCGCGCGGGCGGCCCGCGAGTTGCCCTTCATCATCCGCTTCGAGGAGACGAACTTGTAGAAGTAGTCGAAGCGCTCGTCGTCGCCCATGTAGACGACCGGGCGGCCGTCGGCGGTGAGGCGGGGCTGCGCGGCCTCGTGCTTGAAGCGGCCGAGCGCGGTGCGCTTGCGCGGGGTCGACTGGGGGTCGTACGGGTCGAGCTCGACGACCCAGCCCTGGCGGTGGACCTCGTTGGGCTCCTGCTTGAGGTCGAAGCGCTTGTCGAACCGCTCCCACTTGCGCTCGGAGGCACCGGTGCCGACGCCGTAGCGCTTGTCGGTGGCGCTGGAGCCGTTGGCGAAGTACTGGTTGAAGTTCTCCTCGCCGTGCAGCGTGGTGCCCCACGGGGTGGTGCCGCCGGCGCAGTTGTTGAGCGTGCCGAGGACCTTGCGGCCGGTCGGGTCGGCGGAGGTCTTGAGGAGCGCCGAGCCGGCGGCGGGGCCGGTCAGCTCGAACTCGCTGGTGGTGTGGAGGCGGCGGTTGAGCGAGTGCCGGGTGACGGGCGTGAGCTTGCCCGAGCGGCGCTCCTCCTGGACCACGACGACGGAGAGACCGTGGGCGGCCCAGGCGATCTCGACCTGCTCGCGGGTCGGGTTGGCGGCGTCGTAGCCGCGGAACATCAGGATCTCGTCGGTGTACTCGTGGTTCGCGACGAGGACCTGGCGGTCCCGCTCCCCGTGGAGGGGCAGGAGGCTCAGGAAGTCGTTGTTGTAGCCGAACTGACCGGCCTGCGCGGCGGCGGTCTGCTTCTCGGCGTCGAAGGCCGGGGCGCCGCGGAGGATGGGCTCGCCCCAGCGGATGACGATGTTCTGCTCGTAGCCGTTGGGGACGGTCACCTTGTCGGCGGTGTTGGGCGCGACGGGCGTGAAGCGCAGACCGCGGGCACCGTCGGGGCGGTGGACGCCCTTGGCGACGGCGGAGGCGGCGTCGGCGCCGGGGGCGGCGGCGACGGCGGGCGAGCCGCCCGAGCCGACGACGGCGCTGCCGGCGGCGGTGGCGACGGTCACGACGGCGGCGGCGCGCATCATGGAACGGCGGGAGTAGACGCCGGCTATGACGTCGCCGACGTACTCGTTGCCGCTGGTGTTCGGCACCTCGTGGAAGCAGGCGTCACCACAGCGGAACCGGCAGGTGAGGGCGGAACGGCCGCCTCCGTGCGGGTTGGTGCTCAGCAGCGGCAGCAGTTTGCGCACTTGGTCCTCCTCCGGCGCACACTGCGCCGCCCCTTGGTCCCGACATGGTGTCGGGAATTGGTCCGGCGGTGACGTTATGTGCACACATCTGCACGGGGGCGGCGCGGAAGTGAACGGTGCATGAATGGGCAGGAACGGAGGCCCGTTCGGGGGTCGTTCGCGGGCGTGGCGCGGGCCGCGCGGGGGCCGGGGAGGGTCGATTATGGGCCACCGAGGGCGCGACACCCGGGGCCGCTAACCTTACGTGTCCGCCCTGGCCAGGGATGATTCCTCCCAGTACGGACATTCACCGCACTCAACTCATGCGAAAGGCCTCGCCCATGGGCATTCGGAGCTTGCTGCGCAAGGTGTTCGGACGCGATCGTGCGGAACAGCACGCTGATTCCCCGGCAACCTCCGTCCCGCCCCAGGCCGGCGCGGACCAGTCCCGCCCGGCACCGGAGCCGGTGACGGCGGGGGCGACGGGGTCTGCGGGGGCGGCGGAGTCGGCAGGAGCAGCGGGGGCGAAGGTCGCTTCGGAAGCGGCTCCGTCGGCGACGACCGGCTCGGCGGCGGCTCCGAAGAAGGACGCGGCCCAGCGCGCGGCGGACGACCTGGTGGCAGCCGCCTTCGACAACCCGAAGGTCCCGGCGGCGCGGACGGCGAGCTCGTCGTCGCGGGGGGCGACGGGGTCGGTGACGGAGGCCGCGGCGGAGGAGCCGGCTGCGGTTGCGGAGGCGGAGACCGCGGTGGCGGCGGAGCCGTCCGCGGACGAGGCCGTTGTCGCGGTGGAGGCGGAGCCGGCCGCGGCTGCGGTGGCGTCGGAGCAGGCCGCGGACGAGGCCGTTGTCGCGGTGACGGCGGAGCCGGCCGCGGCTGCGGACGAGGCCGTTGCGGAGCGGGCGGAGCAGGCCGAGGCGGTTGAGGTGGCCGAGGCCGTCACCGCGCCGTCGGAGACGGCCGCGGTGGAGACGGAGACGCCCGCCGCCGAGGCGGAGGCCGAGGCGGAGCCGGAGGCTCCGGCCGAGGTCGAGGAAGCCACCGCCCAGGCGGAGGAGACCCCGTCGGCCGAGCGGGTCGCGGCGGAGCCGAAGACCAAGGCGACGGACAAGCCCGAGGCCGAGGCTGAGCCGGAGGCTGAGGCCAAGGCCGAGGCCGAGGAGACCGCCGCCCAGGCGGAGGCAGCCCCGTCGACCGAGCCGGTCTCGGCGGAGCCGGAAACCGAGGCGGCCGTCGCCCCGGCGGCGACTGAGCCGGTCGACGCAGCGGCTCAGCCCGCTGCGGACGAGCAGGCTGCGGCCACCGAGGCTGCCGCCAAGGCGGACGAGCCCGAGGCAACCGCGGAAGCCGCCGCCCCGGCGGAGCCGCAGAACGACGAGCCCGCCACCGACGTGGCGGAGGAGCCCAAGGCAGCCGAGGCGGAGCCGAAGGCGATCGTCGCCGAGGAGCCCCCGGCCGCCGAGGCGGAGCCGAAGACGGCCGCCGCCGAAGCCAAGCCGGAAGCCGCTGTCGCCGAGGAGCTGAAGACCCCCGACGCCAAGCCGGAAACCGCCACCGCCGAAGAGCCACAGGCAGTCCAGGCGAAGCCGAAGACGGCCGCCGCCAAGAAGCCCAAGGCAGCTGCGGCGGAGCCGAAGGCGATCGTCGCCGAGGAGCTCACGGCCCCCGACGCCAAGCCGGAAGCCGCCGACGCCGAGCAGCCCCAGGCAGCCGAGGCGGAGCCGAAGGCGGCCGTCGCCGAAAAGCCCGAGGCCGTCCTGGCGGAGGCGAAGGCGGCCGCCGCCGAGCAGCCCGAGGCGGCCACGGCGAAGCCGAAGGCCACCAGGAAGCCCAAGGCCTCAGCGACGGAGCCCGAGGCAGTCGCGGCGCAGCCGGAAGCGGTCGTCGCCGAGCAGCCCGAGCCCGCCCCGGCGCAGCCGGAGGCGGTCGTCGCGGAGGCGGAGCCCTCCGTCGACGAGCCGGCGGCGGCCGTCCCGGCCGCCGAGTCCGTGGCCGCCCCCGAGCCCACCCCGGCCCCCACCACCTCCACCCCCGCCTCCCCCCTCGCAGCCGACGCGCCCCAGCTGGTCGACGCGTACGCCGCTGCCGAGGTGGCGCTTCAGGAGCGTGGGCTGGTCAAGGCCAAGGCGGCCGTGTATCTCGTGGTCGACCGGTCCGGGTCGATGCGGGGGTACTTCAAGGACGGGTCCGTGCAGCGGCTCGCGGAGCAGACCGTGGCGCTCGCCGCGCACCTCACCGAGGACGCGACCGTGACCGCCGTCTTCTTCTCGACCGACATCGACGGCACCGCCGAACTCCGCCCGGCCGGCATCGAGGGCCGCATCGACGAGATCAACGCGGGCCTCGGCCGCCTCGGCCGTACGAACTACCACCGCGCCGTCGAAGAGGTCCTCGCCCACCACGAGAAGGCCGACCCCGCCCGCCCCGCCCTCGTCGTCTTCCAGACGGACGGCGCCCCCGAGTCCAAGACGGCCGCCACCCAGGCGCTCGCCGAGGCCGCCGAGCGCCCGATCCACTGGCAGTTCGTCGCGTGGGGCGAGGAGGACAACAAGGCGTTCGACTACCTCCGTAAGCTCACCGCCCCCCGTACCGGCCACTTCCTCGCCGGCACGACCCCCTCCGAGACCGCCCACGCCGACTTCTACCGCGGGCTGCTCTCCACCTGGGAGGCCTGACCCGAACCGACGGCGGGCCTGGTGGTGACGCAGACGGGCAACGTCACCGTCACCACCAGGCCCCCGCCCTCCCCCGCCCCCCGCGCGACCGCGTCCACGGTCCCCCCGTGCGCCACCGCGATGGAGCGGACGATCGACAGGCCGAGCCCCGCGCCCGGCCCCATCCGGTCGCGCCCCTCGCCCCGCCGGAACGGCTCGAAGAGCCCGGGCACATCACCCGCGGCGACCACCGGCCCCGTATTGGCGACGGTCAGCACGCAGCCATCCACACGCACGTCCACGGATCCGCCCGGGACGTTGTAGGCGACGGCGTTCGCGACGAGGTTCCGTACGAGCTGCCCGAGCAGCACGCGACTCCCGAGCACGACACCCCCGCCCTCGCCATCGCCCCCGCCACCAAGGTCGCCGCCGTACTCCACCCCGTACGTCTCGCACTCCTCCGCGACCACACCCCCCAGCTCGACGCGCTCCCGCCCCTCGAGCCCCCGCTCGCTCCTCGCGAGGACCAGCAACCCCTCGATGAGGCGCTCGCTGCGCCGGTTGCTGTCGAGGAGCACCTGCTTGACGTCGTTCGCGTCGTCCAGGCCGATCTGGATCGCGGCGCGCTGCGTGGCGAGCGGCGTCCGCAGCTCGTGCGAGGCGTTCGCGATGAACCGCCGCTGACTGTCGAAGGCGGCCTCAAGCCTGCCGAGCAGCGCGTCGATCGTGTCGCCGAGCTCCTTCAGCTCGTCGTCGGGCCCGCTCGCGGCGATCCGCTCGTGCAGGTTCCGCTCCGAGAGCCGCCGCGCACGCGCGGTCATCTCGTGGACGGGCCGCAGCACGCGCCCCGCCGTCCACCACCCGACCGCGACGGCGCAGAACGCCATGACGACGAGGGCCAGGCAGGACCACATGAGCATCTGCTCGCCGGCCGCCCGGCTGACGTCGTCGCTCAGCCGGTACGCGGTGACGGTCTCGAACGGCGCCACCACCCGCACCCGCGCCGCGATCGCGTCCGCCTCACCCTCCGTACCGGCGCGGGACAGCAGGTTCACGACGGTGAGCAGGCACCCTCCCAGCACGACGAAGACAGCGCCGTACACGAGCGCGATCCGCGTCCGGATGGTGGAGCCGGCTTCCAGGACACCCGTCACAGCGCGTACCCCACTCCCTGCACCGTCCGGATCAGCGCCGGCTCACCGAGCTTCGCGCGCAGCTTGCTCATGCAGACCCGGACCGCGCCCGTGAACGGGTCGGTGTGGGCGTCCCAGGCCCGCTCCAGGAGCTCCTCGGCGGAGACGGTCGCCCCGTCCGCCTCCAGCAGGATCTGGAGTACGGAGAACTCCTTCGGGGACAGATCAAGGACGCGCCCTTCCCGGGTCACGTCACGCCGCACGGTGTCCATCTCCACGCCCGCCCGTTCGAGCCGCGGCGGTACGGGCCGGGCGCTGCGCCGCCGCAGGGCGCGCACCCGGGAGACCAGCTCGGGGAACTCGAAGGGCTTGCCGAGATAGTCGTCGGCGCCGAGATCGAGCCCTTCGACCCGGTCCTCGGTGGAAGCGGAAGCAGTGAGCATCAGGATCCGGGTGCGGGCGGAGCGGGCGACGAGCGCGCGGGCGACGTCGTCGCCGTGGACGCGGGGCAGGTCGCGGTCGAGGACGACGACGTCGTAGTCGTGCAGGCCCAGGTAGGCGAGGGCGGCGTCGCCGCTGTAGACGGTGTCGACGGCGAAGCCGGCCCGTCGCAGACCGGTCGCGAGGAGCTCCGCGAGGACCTCCTCGTCCTCGGCGACAAGTACGCGCATGATCTCTTCCTCGCTGCTGACGGCCACGGCTCTTTCTACGCCGACCAACGTTTCGCGAACGTCTCCGCGCTCCCACCACCCCTGCCGGTCGTTATCGATGTGAGTGGATCTTGAACCGCCCGTTAGGATTTCGACCATGGCGGCCACTGGATCCGAGAAGCAGGGGGCGAAGGCGTTCTACGTCTCGACCCCCATCTACTACGTCAACGACGCTCCTCACCTGGGCCACGCCTACACGACCGTCGCAGGCGACGTGCTCACGCGCTGGCACCGTCAGCGCGGCGAGAAGGTGTGGTACCTCACCGGCACGGACGAGCACGGTCAGAAGATCATGCGCACGGCCGAGGCGAACAACGTCACGCCCCAGGCCTGGTGCGACAAGCTCGTCGAGGAGGCGTGGAAGCCCCTCTGGGAGCACCTGAACATCGCGAACGACGACTTCATCCGGACGACGGAGAAGCGTCACACGGACCGCGTCCAGGAGTTCGTGCAGGACCTGTACGACAAGGGCGAGATCTACAAGGGCGGGTACGAGGGCCCGTACTGCGTGGGCTGTGAGGAGTACAAGCTCCCGGGCGATCTCATCGAGGCCGAGGACGGCACGAAGCTGTGCCCGATCCACAAGAAGCCGGTGGAGATCCTCAAGGAGGAGAACTACTTCTTCAAGCTGAGCGAGTACGGCCCGAAGCTGCTGGAGTTCTACGAGTCGAACCCGGACTTCATCCAGCCCGAGTCGGCCCGCAACGAGGTCGTGAACTTCGTCAAGCAGGGCCTGCAGGACCTGTCGATCTCGCGCTCGACCTTCGACTGGGGCGTCCCGGTGCCGTGGGACGAGAAGCACGTGATCTACGTGTGGATCGACGCGCTCCTGAACTACGCGACGGCGGTCGGCTACAACGAGAACCCGGAGAAGTTCGCGGACACCTTCCCGGCCAATGTGCACCTGGTCGGCAAGGACATCCTGCGCTTCCACGCGGTGATCTGGCCGGCGATGCTGATGGCGCAGGGCCTGCCGGTGCCGGGCAAGGTGGCCGCGAACGGCTGGCTGATGGTCGGCGGCGAGAAGATGTCGAAGTCGAACCTGACGGGCATCAAGCCGCAGGACCTGACCTCGCACTTCGGTGTGGACGCGTACCGCTGGTACTTCCTGCGCGCGATCGCGTTCGGCAGCGACGGCTCGTTCTCGTGGGAGGACTTCACCGCCCGCTACACGAGCGAGCTCGCGAACGACTACGGCAACCTCGCGTCCCGTGTCGCGGCGATGGTCGGCAAGTACTTCGACGGCGCCCTGCCGGCCGCGACGGCCGACGGTGACGCGGAGAAGGCGATCCACGAGGGCCTGGCGAAGGCCGTCGCGACGGCCGACCAGAAGATCGGCGAGGAGCTGGACTTCCAGGGCGGCATCCTGGCGATCTTCGACTTCGTGAAGCAGGTCAACGGCTACATCACGGAGCAGGAGCCGTGGAAGGTCGCCAAGGACGAGTCCGAGACGGGCCGCGCCCGCCTGGCGACGATCCTCTACACGGCGGCCGAGTCCCTCCGCGGCGTCGCGGTCCTCCTGAACGCGATCATGCCGGAGACCTCCCAGAAGCTCTGGGAGTCCCTCGGCGCCGAGGCCTCCCTGGGCACCCTGCCCTCCCAGCCGGTCCAGTCGGCCGGCGAATGGGGCAAGCTCCCGGCAGGCACGACGGTCACGAAGGGCGCGATCCTCTTCCCGCGCCTGGAGGACCCGAAGAAGGACTGACGTCCTTCGGCAGTACGTAGAGGCCCGGAACCGGACAGGTTCCGGGCCTCGCCGTTTTGCTCGTTGCTCATGGAAATGATCACGTGGCAGCATGCGTGGGTGACGGAGAACGGGGACGGGGACATATCGAGGCCTCAACGGGTCTCAAGACTGGCGGAATTGGTGGAGACCCCTCCGCCGAGCACGGCTCCGAGGGCGGAACCGGCCGACGCGGCAGCGGTGGCCCGCCGCGAATTCGCGCGGTTGCTCGGCGAATTCCGTCGTACGGCGGTCCTGGTCCCGTTCGACGAGCACGGGAGCCTGTGGACGGCGGACTTCAACGGGGTGCGGTGGATCTGCGCCTTCTCGGACGAGGAGGCGCTGGCGCGCTTCGCGGTCGCGCGGGGCGAGGCGGCACGGGAGTGGACGTACCGGACGGTCCTCGGCGCACGTCTGCTGGACGTGATGGTGCCGATGCTGCCGGGTCCGGGTGGGGTGGCGCTGGACGCGGGGAGTGCGGACGGGATGGTGTTCCCGCCGGTGGCGGGGATCGTCCCGGACGAGGTGGCGGTGGATCTCGGGGGGACGGGGGCACAGGATGAGCGGGAACGAGCCTGAGCTCGCGGCGCCGGCGGGGGCGCTCGCGGAGATCGTGAAGGGCATCGATCTGGCGCATGCGGAGCTGAAGGAGCTCGGCATGATCGGCGAGGCGTCGGCGGGCCGGGGCTTCTCGGGCCTGGCGCTGTCGGGCCTTGAGCTCGGGCACGGGGGTCTGACGGCCGAGTTCGAAACGTTCTGCAACCGGTGGGAGTGGGGCGTCCGTGCGCTCACCCTGCGAGGAAACGGTTTCGCACAGGGGGTCGGCCTGTCGGCGGGCTCGTTCGCGGAGCAGGAGCAGTACGTCAAGGACTCCTTCAAGATCGCGGTGAACTCCCTCAACGGCAACCCGCATCTGTCGGAGGACGAGGTCAAGCAGATGCGCTGGGACACCATCCGCGACCAGCACATGTGGGACAACGCGGACTGGAGCGAGAAGTCGTTCACCGAGGCCCACCAGGAGGTGAAACAGACCTGGCGGAACACGGCGTACGACGTCGAGGACTCGTTGCTCGACTCGATGGAGAACTCGGGGGTGGTGGACCCGAAGCTGCGTGACGCGATGGACGAGGAGCTGAAGGAGACCCTCCGTCCCGACCGGGCGACGATCGAGCAGGCCGAGCAGCCGCGGTGGGGGGAGAGCCGCTGATGGTCGACTGGCGGGGGATCGGCGACGGCATCGTCGACGGATTCGACAGGGGCATCGACAAGGGCAAGGAGCTTGTCGGCAAGGGCATCGACCACGCCACCGACAAGATCGGTGACGGCCTGGACAAGGTCGGGGCCCACGACTGGGCGGACGCGGTCGAGGACTGGGGCGACGAGACGGCTTCCTCGCTCGGCGCCCAGGTCGGGGAGCAGCAGCTCGGGCAGTCCGAGGAAGCGAACGAGCTGATCCACGGCAAGCCCGAGCGGATCGCGGCGACGGTGACGAACCTGCGGGACTTCAAGCGCGCCTTCGACCTGGTCGGGGGCGGGATGAAGAAGCTGGACGCCGCCCATTGGAAGGGCGAGGCGGCCAACGCCTTCCGGGAGAAGTTCCAGACCCTGCCCACCGACTGGCTGCACGCGGCGGACGCGATGGAGGACGCGGCCAAGGCCCTGGAGACGTACTCCAAGGCGATCGTGACCGCGCAGGGCAAGGCGGGCGAGGCGATCGCGCTGTACAGGGAAGGTGAGAGCGACTCCAAGTCGGCGGTCGAGACCTACAACAAGAAGGTCGACGCCTACAACACGGCGCGTACCGGGGACAGTCCGCTGCCGCACCCGGGCACGTTCTCCGACCCGGGCAAGGCCAAGCGGGCGCGGGCCCGGGAGATCCTGAACGACGCGCGGCAGGCCCGCAACGAGGCCGGGGAGACGGCGAAGACGGCGGTGCGCGCGGCACTGGCCCACGCGCCCAAGGAGCCGACGGGCGTCGAGAAGGCCAAGCTCGAACTGATGGACCACGCCATGGGTCAGGGCTTCGAACTGGCCCACTTCGGCGGCGGCGTCGTCAAGGGCACGGCGGGCCTGGTCAACTTCGTCCGGTCCGTGAACCCGACGGACGTGTACAACCTGACCCACCCGGCGGACTACTACAAGGGCGTCAACACGACGCTCGCCGGTCTGGTCTCCACGGTGGCGAACCCGGACCGGGCGCTGAAGAACGCGTGGGACGCGGCGAAGGGCGACCCGAGCGAGTTCCTCGGCCGGCTGCTGCCCGAGATCCTCGGGACCAAGGGCGGCGGAGTCATCAAGGGCGGCCTCCGGGCCGGCCTGAACGGCACCAAGCACCTGCCGGAAGCCCCCGAGAAGCCGGGCTCCAGCCGGGCGGACCAGGAGAAGGACCCGCCCACCAGCTGCAAGACGACCGGCCAGAAGGACTGCGAGCAGGACCCGGTCGACATCGCGTCGGGCCACATGCTGCTGCCCCAGACCGACATCACCCTGCCGGGCTCGCTCCCCCTCCTCTTCCGCCGTACCTTCGACTCCTCGCGCCGCTCGGGCCGCTGGTTCGGCCCGACGTGGTCGTCGACGGTGGATCAGCGGTTGGAGATCGACTCCGAGGGCGTGGTCTTCAGCTGCGACGAAGGCAGTCTGCTGTCCTACCCCCACCCGGCCCCGGGGGTCCCGGTCGTCCCGACCCACGGCCGCCAGTGGCCGCTGGACCGGGTGGAGGACGGCTACACGATCACGGATCCAGGCACGGGCCGGGTCTGGCACTTCACCGACCACACCCACGAACTGGCGCTCCTGGCCCAGATGGACGACCGCAACGGCCGGTGGATCACCTTCGAGCACGACGAGACGGGCGCCCCGACCTCGATCGTCCGCCACGGCGGCTACCACCTGAAGCTCACCACGAGCGAAGGCCGCGTAACGGCCCTGCACCTCGCGGGAGCGGCGGCGGACGGATCCGACCAGGAGATCCTGCGCTACGGCTACACCGACGGCCACCTGACCGAGGTCGTGAACTCCTCGGGCCGCCCCCTGCGCTTCGGCTGCGACGAACACGGCCGCATCACCTCGTGGACGGACACCAACGGAAGCCACTTCGACTACGTCTACGACGACCAGGACCGCTGCACCTACCAGTCGGGCGCCAACGGGCACCTCGAAACCACCTTCACCTGGGACGACATCGACCCGGCGACCGGGCTTCGCCTGACGGCCTTCACGGACGGCGAGGGCCACACCCAGCGCCATCTGATCAACGACCGCGCGCAACGCGTCGCCGAGATCGACGCACTGGGTTCGGTCACCCGCTTCACGTACGACCATCACAACCGGCTCCTGTCCCGCACGGACCCGCTGGGCAACGTCACCCGCTCCAGGTACGACGAGCACGGCCGCATGACGGAGCTGGAGCGCCCGGACGGCCGTCAGGTGCGGGCCGAGTACAACGCCCTGGGCCTCCCGACGCGCGTCCTCGGCGCGGACGGCAATGTCACCCGCCAGACCTTCGACGACCGCGGCAACCGCACCTCGGTCACGGACCCCGCGGGCGCGACGACGAGGTTCACGTACGACGCGGGCGGCGGGCTCACCTCGGTGACGGACCCCCTGGGCGCCACGACCCACCTGGTCCTGGACTCCCGGGGCCTGCCGACCGAGATCACGGACGCGCTGGGATCGACGACCCGCTACGAGCACGACGCGTTCGGCCGCACGACCAGGATCACGGACGCCCTCGGCGCGCAGACGCGCCTGGAGTGGACGGTGGAGGGTCTGCCGTCCCGCCGTACGGCAGCGGACGGCACGGTGGAGTCGTGGACGTACGACGGCGAGGGCAACTGCCTGACGCACACGGACGCGTTGGGCGGAACAACCCACTTCTCGTACACGGACTTCGACCTCCTGACGTCCCGCACGACCCCGGACGGCGTCCGCTACCACTTCGCCCACGACACGAACCTGCGCCTGACGCGCGTGACCAACCCGCAGGGCTTGACGTGGGAGTACGCGTACGACGGCGCGGGCCGCCTGGTGTCGGAGACGGACTTCGACGATCGCAGGCTCACCTACGGCTACGACGCGGCGGGCCGCCAGACCTCCCGCACGAACGCGCTCGACCAGACGATCGGCTTCGAGCGCAACGCGCTCGGCCAGATCGTCCGCAAGGACGCGGCCGGCGCGGTCACCACGTACGAGTACGACGTCTTCGACGAACTGGCGGAGGCGACGGGTCCGGACGCGACGCTGACCCGCCTGAGGGACCGCTACGGCCGCCTCGTCGCCGAGACCGTGAACGGCCGAACACTCTCCTTCGCGCACGACGCGGTGGGCCGGCGGACGGGCCGGACGACCCCGGGCGGTTCGACGAGCACGTGGGCTTACGACGCGGTGGGTCGGCGGACGGAGCTGACGACATCGGGCCGACGCCTGACGTTCGGCCGGGACGCGGCGGGCCGCGAAGTGACCCGCCGGATAGCGGACTTCGTGACGCTGACGTCGTCGTTCGACGAGATGGGCCGCCTGACGACCCAGGACGTGAGGTCGCGGGAAACCCACCTCCAGCACCGCACGTACGCGTACCGCCCCGACGGCAACCTGATCGGTGTCACGGACGCGCTTTCGGGGACGCGCCACTTCGACGTGGACACGGCGGGCCGGGTCACGGCGGTACACGCGGCCGGCTGGACGGAGCGGTACGCCTACGACGAGGCGGGCAACCAGACGGAGGCCTCCTGGCCGTCCACGCACGCCTCCCACGCGGCGACGGGCGCGCGCACCTACACGGGCACCCGCATCGCCGCCGCGGGGACGGTCCGCTACGAGCACGACGCGCAAGGCCGCACGGTCCTGCGCCAGAAGACCCGCCTCTCCAGGAAACCGGACACCTGGCGGTACACCTGGGACCCGGAAGACCGCCTGACGTCGGTGACGACCCCCGACGGCACCGTCTGGCGGTACGCGTACGACCCTCTGGGCCGCCGAATATCGAAGCAATCCCTTCTGGAAACAACCCACTTCACCTGGGACGCCACAACGCTCTGCGAACAGCAGACGGCCGAGGTCACCCTCACCTGGGACCACGCGGGCCTACGCCCCCTGGCCCAGACGGAACGCCGCACGGACTCGACCGACGAACGCTTCTTCGCCATCGTGACGGACCTGATCGGCACGCCGACGGAACTGGTCTCCGAATCCGGAGAGTTGGCCTGGCACACCCGCACCACTCTCTGGGGCACCACAACCTGGAACCGCACGGCCACGGCCTACACCCCTCTCCGCTTCCCGGGCCAGTACTTCGACCCCGAATCAGGCCTCCACTACAACCACTTCCGCTACTACGACCCGGAATCAGCCCGGTACCTGTCCCCGGACCCCTTGGGTTTGACCCCGGCCCCGAACCCGGCGACGTACGTCCACAACCCCCACACGTGGAGCGACCCGCTGGGGCTGGGGCCGTGCCCGCCCGGAGGACCCGATAAGCACCTCACTCTGGATACCGAACGCGGCGATGTTCACTTCGCCGACCACGATTCTGCTCTCGCCGAGATTCTGCGCCGCTATGACATCGAAGATCCTTCTTACATTATGAGGGAAGAGCAATGGGGCAAGAATCCGAACCTATTTGGCCCCAGGGGAGAACCGTGGGAGATAATTCGGGCGATCGACTCCAAGGGCAACGAGATCGAGTTCCACCACCACGCAAATGGACACTACTTCAAGCATAGTGATCCGGAACAAGAACAGTGGTCACTGCCTCATTACCATGGCCCCAAGGGCGAGCATGTCTACTATGGTGACATGCAATCCGCGTACGGACTCAGGGGAGGACCAAGAAATGCAGAGTGAGGCTCGCACTGTCGCCGGGCAACCTGTTTGGGATTCAACGGGGGCCGGGGCGAGGATCTCGTCCTTGGAGGGCCCGCTGGATGATGTCGCGGCCGTGTGGGTCTTCTGCGATCCGCTCACGGAAAGCGCCACCTGGGCGGCGACGCTACCTCACCTGAACCAAGGGAGGTTCTTCACCTGGAGAGCAAAGCTTCGCCCGGAAGGCTGGGAGCCACCCCGCGACGACCCCTCATTCTTGCGGAAGTTGAGAAGGCGTACGGCGACGCACGAGTTCCCGACGCTGCCATACTACGAGTCCATGTTTCAGACGCTTCCGAACACCGCACCTGCAGTAGGTCGATTCATCGACGAGCTGAAAATCCGAAGTTCGGGGTTCGCGTGTGCTGTGGGTGAAGGAAACGAGACGGGTGACGCCTGGATCCGATCGTCACAAGTCATGGAGGAGCATTTCTCACTCTCCCGGGATTTCAAGAACTCGATCGACTTGGAGTCGCAGCGCAGAAACGTAGCTTCCCTGTACGTGAGCCTGTCCATCCAGGCAGGGTTCTGTCCCATCATCCCCCTCAACAGGCACCATGACTCTGGGTTCACCATCTTCTGCCCCACTCGACGCTATGCGGAGACTCTCCAGAGAATTTCGACTGGCGCGAAGGTTCTCGAAGACGGCGCAGCTGAAGACCGGATCAGCGGATTCATCGAGCGAGGTGGAGATCTCGCCTATCTCTGAAGGCCGGAAGCCACCACCCCCACCCAGGCCCGGTATTTGACCAAGACCCTCTGAGTCTGGCCCCAGCCCCGAACACGGCGAGGAGCCGCACTACTCTATGATCGATAGTCTGACCCTGGCGAATTCCGAGAGTCTGGCGACCCTCTATGGAACGGTCCCGCCTCTCGACGACTTCAGGCTGCGGTCCATCAACGTGGACTGGCGGGGGCCAACGGTCACCCTGAGGGTGGACCTCACGAGCTTCCCAGCCGCACGCCCTCCGGAGTGGGAGGGTGCGGACATCGACACCGTCCAGTGCCACCTGCAGTTCCTGGCGGTGGAGGACCTGTCCCTGGCGCAGTGGAATCCCCCCGTACGCTCCGCGTCCTTCGATGCCCAACCCCTGGGCGGGGAACGGAGAATTCGGGTGCGGGTGACAGGTCCCGAGGTGGACCTTGGCTTCACCAGCAACGCGTCCTTCCTGGTGGGGCATGTGAGTGCCTTCAAGGTTGCGGCCGGCGGTACGGACGGAAGCCATCACCTCTTCTCGCGGAAGATCGACAGTCTGCGCCATCAAACCATCCCGGAAACCGATGAAAAGACCTTCTATGGGCGACTCTGACTGGACCTTGATCACCGACTCGGCAGAGGCGATCACTGACGCCTACGCGAGGCCGCCGAGGCTGAACGAATGCGAGCTGTTCTACGTACAGATCGACGAAAGAGACGCCTCGGTGACATTGGGTTTCGAGACGTCCGTTCTCCCGTCCTCGCCGCCTCCCGCCTGGACAGGCCGGACGTACAACGCTGTTGAGTTCTACCTGAAGTTCATGCGGGTGAAGGAGCTCCGGATCACGGGCTGGGACTCCAGTGCTCGCGATTCGGTGGTCATGCTGGACCGTCGCGATGACGAAAGCGTCAGAGTTTCCGTGGACGGCGAGCGATCGCACCTCGATTTCGCGGCGTCCGCCCCCCTCCTGACCCGGGCACGTCCGTTCCTCCGCTCTGACGCATCGTGACGCAGATGCCGACTGACAGCAGCCTCAGATCTACTCGTGAGGGCAGAAAGTGCGCAACGGAGAGCCGGCGACGCAGTCGCCATGTAAGGGATGTGGTCATCATTTTTCCTGAGCAGGACCCTGACGGATCAACGCCGGAGTGGCAGCACAAATTGGAGGCCAGCGGGCTGCTGGTGATCGATCGCGAGGTCCCCGAGGGCTTTCCCGACGTCATGTCCGCGATCTATGCGGTAAATGGCTTTGAAGTCGCGCCGACTGTCACCATCAGCGATTCACTCCCCGACGCCTCCTCGCAGCTGGACAGCGAATGGTCGGCCCGGACCGCCACTTATCAACTCACCGGGATCGGCACCACGTTCTACGTTCTTGCTCCGGTCGCACGCGGGCACGAAGTCGGCTGGATCCACGTAAAGGACACCATCGGCAGCAACCTTCCGTCCAGAATTCGCGCCGGCACCGGTAGGAGCGATTTCCTCACGATGTCGGAGGACGGCCGCGTCATGTGCGCGGTCTCCACCGAGGAAGTAGAGACGTGGATCGTCGTCCACCAATTCCCCTAGGCGCCTGGCCTCTCCCACAACCCTGAGCCCGTGGGGCGTCAGTTGCCCGACGCGTACGCGATGAAGCCCGTCCAGGCGGTCGGGGTGAGGGTGAGTCGGGGGCCGTTGAGGCACTTGGAGTCGCGGACGTGGATGGTGGCGGGGGTCGTGGCGACCTCGACGCAGGAGTCGCCTTCGCTGCTGCTGCTGTAGCTGCTCTTGAACCACGCCAGTTCGGAGGCGTCCCCGGCCGAGATGTTGCGGATCATGTCTCTCCCAGCAGTCGCTCGATGAGGGCGGTCGACTCACGGGGCGTGAGAGCCTGGGCCCGGATGATGCCGTACCGCAGCTCAAGGATACGGAGCTGCTTCCGCTCGGTCACCGGTCGGCCGCTGGCCACGGCGGGGGAACGGCCGACCGCCGATCCGTCCCCGAACTTCAGGACCTCGATGCCACCGGCCAGCCCTGCGTGCTCCTCGCGATCCATCGGCATCACCTTAAGTTCGACGCTTCGCAACTGCGCCACCTCCAAGAGGTGTTCGAGCTGGGACCGCAGCAACGCGCGGCCACCCAACGGACGTCGGAGGGTCCACTCCTCCAGGACGAAGCCGAGATCCGGTGCCGGGTCCCGTTCGAACACGGACTTGCGTGCCATGCGGCCGGTCACCATCCGCTCCACCTCGTCCTGCGTGTACGCCGGCCGCCGCATCAGCAGCAGTCCGCGCGCGTATTCGGGCGTCTGCAACAGGCCGTGGATGTTGAGCGGGTCGTAGAGCTGGAGCTCGACCGCGCCCGCCTCCAGCTTCGCCAGGTCGCGGACCTTCTATCGCCGCGATCATGCCGTCCGCCCTCAGCACCTCGTCCGCCCGGTCGAGGAACTCGGGGCGCGGGATGCGCTTCCCGCCCTCCAGCGTGTAGATCATGTCTTCGCCGTAGCCCACGGCGACTCCGAAGTCGCCGGCCCGCATCCCCGCCGCTTCCCGCCACAGCCTCAACTGCCGTCCCACGGTTGCGACGACGGCCACGCCCCAGTCGTCGTCCGGGTCCACCTCCCAGCCCGGCTCGTCCGCCTCACCCTTGAGCCGCCCCACCCCGTGATCCACCGACATGCCGCACCCCCGCGCCCCCGGCGCCGTCCTCGTCGTCTGCGGGCGTCACCACGTCGCTCATCGCACCCCCCGGTTGCCGAACGTTGCTTCAACGGTACGACGGGAACTCACCAACTCCCTTGCGTTCGGGGCCGGTTCAACGAAGCGGAATACGGAAGGCCCGGGATCCGAAGATCCCGGGCCTCCCCTCGTCCGAAGGACGGACCAAAGACGGACTACCGCGCCGCGTCCGGGTGGACCGCGTCCGTGATCGGGCGGTCGGCGGTCGGGGTCTCCACGACCTTGGACTCGACCGGCTTGCGGAGCTGGATGTTCAGCTCGCGCAGGCGGGCCTCGTCCAGTTCCGTCGGGGCGCCCATCAGGAGGTCCTGGGCGTTGCCGTTGAGCGGGAAGGCGATGGTCTCGCGGATGTTCGGCTCGTCGGCCAGGAGCATCACGATGCGGTCCACACCCGGGGCGATGCCGCCGTGCGGCGGGGCGCCGTACTCGAAGGCGCGGAGCATGCCCGCGAACTCGTGCTCGACCGTCTCGCGGGAGTAGCCCGCGATCTCGAAGGCCTTGAACATGATCTCGGGCTCGTGGTTCCGGATCGCGCCCGAGGAGAGCTCGATGCCGTTGCAGACGATGTCGTACTGCCAGCCGAGGACGTCCAGCGGGTCCTGGGTCTCCAGGGCCTCAAGGCCGCCCTGCGGCATCGAGAACGGGTTGTGCGAGAAGTCGATCTTGCCGGTCTCCTCGTCCCGCTCGTACATCGGGAAGTCCACGATCCATGCGAAGCGGAAGACGTTCTCCTCGAACTGGCCGGCGCGCTTGGCGGCCTCGACCCGGACCGGGCCCATGATCTTGGAGACCTCGTCGAACTCGCCCGCGCCGAAGAAGATCGCGTGGCCCGGCTCCAGGCCGAGGCGCTCGGTGAGGACCTTGATGTTCTCCTCGGTGAGGAACTTGGCGATCGGGCCGGTGAGAGCGTTGCCCTCGCCCACGCGCACCCACGCCAGGCCCTTCGCGCCCAGGGAGACCGCGAAGTCGCCGAGGGAGTCGAAGAACTTGCGCGGCTGGTCGCCCGTGTTCGGGACCGCCAGCGCACGGACGTGCTTGCCCGCGAAGGCCTTGAACTCCGACGCCTCGAAGACGTCCGAGATGTCGACGAGCTCCAGGGCCGTACGCAGGTCCGGCTTGTCGTTGCCGTACTTGAGCATCGACTCGCGGAACGGGATCCGCGGGAACGGGGACGTGACGTGACGACCGCCGCCGAACTCCTCGAAGATCTCCGTCATCAGCTTCTCGATCGGCTGGAAGACGTCCTCCTGCTCGACGAAGCTCATCTCGACGTCGAGCTGGTAGAACTCGCCCGGCGAACGGTCCGCACGCGCGTCCTCGTCGCGGAAGCACGGCGCGATCTGGAAGTAGCGGTCGAAGCCGGAGATCATCAGCAGCTGCTTGAACTGCTGCGGCGCCTGGGGGAGGGCGTAGAACTTGCCCGGGTTCAGACGGGACGGCACGACGAAGTCGCGGGCGCCCTCGGGGGAGGTCGCGGCGAGGATCGGGGTCGCCATCTCGTTGAAGCCGAGAGCCACCATCTTCGAGCGGATGGAGGCGATGACGGCCGACCGCAGCATGATGTTGCGGTGCATGCGCTCGCGGCGCAGGTCGAGGAAGCGGTACTCCAGGCGCCGCTCCTCGTTCACGCCGTCGTCCGTGTTGACGGTGAACGGGATCTGCTTCGCCGCGCCCAGGACCTCGACCTCGGCGGCCTCGATCTCGACCTCGCCGGTCGGCAGCTCCGGGTTGACGTTCTCCGCGCCACGCGAGACGACCTTGCCGTCCACGCGGACGACGGTCTCCTTCGTCAGCTTGTCGAGCACCTCGGCGGCGGCCGTGCCCGGCCGGGCGACGAGCTGCGTGATGCCGTAGTGGTCGCGGATATCGATGAAGAGGATGCCGCCCAGGTCGCGCCGATTGTGCAGCCAGCCGCTCAGCCGGACGTCGGTGCCGACGTCAGAGGCGCGGAGCTCGCCGCAGGTGTGGGACCTGTACCGATGCATCGTCGTTCATCCAGTCTTCGGGATCTACGGGAATCAAGGGGGTGCGCCGCCGTGACGTGACATCGCATGCCATGGCAGGGCGGCAGACCCCGCCCAGCCTACCGGGCGACCCAAGATCGCATTTCGAATACGCTCAGTGGCGACCTTCTGTCCGATATTCATAAAGTGGGGCAATGCGCACCGAGGACGTCCTGGCCGCGATCGCGACCGGCCTGTGGCGCTGGGACAACGCATCCGGGATCGTCACCCTCGACGCCGAGGCCGCCCGGCTGCTCGGGCTGCCCGCCGAACCGGTCCAGCTCACCGAAGCGGCCGTACGCTCCCGGTTTCATCCCGTCGACTGGAACGAGATCGACGGGGTCGTGAACCTCGCCGTCGCCGAAGGGACCCTCGCCGAGGCCCGGCTGCGGATCATGGACGGCCACGGACGGGTGATCCGTACCGTACGGAGCAGGTCCAAGCCGCTCATCGAGGGCGAGGACTACCAGCTCGTCGGCACCCTCCAGGAAGTCGCCGAACCGCAGCCCGGCACCGCCGCCCGCACCCCCATCACCGGCGACTGGCGCCGCTCCCGCGAGGCCTTCCTGCTCGACGCCGGCCGTGCGCTCGCCGAGGCCCGGTCCACCGCCGAGGTGCTGCGGGTCGCCGCCTCCCTCTCCATGCCGGGCTTCTCGCCCGACGGACTCGCCGTCTTCGGCGTCGCCGGCGAACGGCTGACGATCATCGGCCACCACGGGCACAACGTGGGCGACGAGGGCCCCTTCACCTCGATGTCGGTCGACACCGACTACCCGGCCGCCGAGGTCGTACGGACCGGGCGGGCGATCTACCTCCCGACACCGGAGGAGTACCTGCGGCGCTTCCCGGTGACCTGGCCCCTGGCGCAACGATTCGGCAGGCAGTCCTGGGCCTACCTCCCCCTCATCGTCGCGGGCCGCACGATGGGCGCCTGGATGGCCGCCTTCAAGCACCCCGTCGCCTTCACGCCCGACGAGCGCTCCGTCCTCACCACCGTCGCCCGCATGCTCGCCCAGGCCCTCGCCCGGGCGGGCGTCGCCGAGTCCGAGCGCGAGCTGTCGCTGGGCCTCCAGCGCACGATGATGCCCGTCCTCGGCCCCGGGATCCCCGGTCTGCACGTCGCCGCCCGCTACGTGCCGACCGGCGGCGGGCTCCAGGTCGGCGGCGACTGGTACGACATGATCCAGCTGCCCGGCGGCCGGATCGCGCTCGTCATCGGCGACGTCCAGGGCCACGACGTGCGCGCCGCCGGGCTGATGGGCCAGCTGCGGATCGCCCTGCGCGCGTACGCCTCCGAGGGCCACCGGCCCGACGCCGTGCTCTCCCGCGCCTCCCGGTTCCTGTACGGGATCACCAACGGGGAGACCCCGGACAGCCCCGACAGCGGGCCGCGCTTCGCGACCTGCCTCTACCTGGAGATCGACCCGGTCACGGGCATCGTCGACATCGCCCGCGCCGGGCACCCCGACCCGGCGGTCCGGATGACCGACGGAACGGTTCTCCTGCGGCCCACGGCCGGCGGGCTGCCCCTCGGCATCGACTCCGACACCGACTACCCGACGACCCGGTTCACGCTGGAGCCCGGCGAGACCCTGATGATGTGCACCGACGGGCTCCTGGAGACCGGCGGCCACGACCTCGACAGCGGCTGGGAACGCATCCGTACGCTGCTCGAAGGCCACGACGGCGAATCCCTGGAGGAGCTCGCCGACAGCCTCGTGGAGGCCGTCCACGGCCCCGGCTCGCACCACACCACCGGCCCGCTCGCCGACCGCCGCGAGGACGACATCGCGGTCCTGCTCCTCTCCCGCCAAGGCCCGACCGCCCGCCAGGCCCCGCGCCGCACGATGATGACCATCGCCCAGGCCGAGCCGGAGCGGATCGCGGCGGCCCGCCAGCACATGCGGCAGCTGCTGCACGACTGGACGGACGAGGACCAGATCGACTCGGCGGTCCTGATGGTCTCCGAGATGGTCACCAACGTCCTCATCCACACCGACGGCGACGCGCTCCTGGTCGCCGAGGTGACCTGCGACGACGCCTCCAAGCGGCGGATGCGGGTGGAGGTCTCCGACGCCAGCGACGAGCTGCCGCACAAGCGGCACCCGGGGGAGATGGCGTCCTCGGGGCGCGGCCTGGTGCTCATGGAGATGCTGGCGCACGCGTGGGGGGTGGATCCGCGGGGCGAGGGCAAGTCGATCTGGTTCGAGCTGAACGAGCCGCCCGCACCGATAGAGGGGGCCTAGCCGGCCGACGCGCGGCGGGTCGGCGTGCGCGCGAGACTGGTGTCGTACGGCCCGCCGCCGGGGGGACCACGGAGCACCCCATGGACACCCACAAGGTCGGAAGCGACACCACCGTCCTGGCCGACAGCCTCGAAGTCCCGGGGATCGGCCACCTCCCCATCAACGCGTACGTCCTCACCGCCACGGAACCGGTTGTCGTCGACACCGGGCTCTCCCTCTCCGACCGGGACTTCGTCGAGACCCTCGGCTCGGTCGTCGACCCAGCCGACGTCCGCTGGATCTGGCTCACGCACCCCGACCGTGACCACACGGGCGGCATCTTCGACCTGCTGGAGGCCGCGCCGCGCGCGAAGGTCGTGACCACCTTCATCGGCGCCGGGATCATGACCACCGAGCGTCCGCTGCCGATGGACCGCGTGTACTTCCTCAACCCCGGCCAGTCCATGGACGTCGGCGACCGCATCCTCGACGCGTTCCGCCCGCCGCTCTTCGACAACCCGGCGACCGTCGGCTTCTACGACGAGAAGACCCGCATCTGCTTCAGTTCCGACTGCTTCGGCGGGCCGATGCCGACCGCCGAGCTCGCCGAGAGCGGCCACGCGAACGACCTCAAGCCGGAGGAGCTCCGCCAGGCGCAGCTGCTCTGGGCGACCCTGGACAGCCCGTGGGTGCACGCCGTGGACCCGGCGAAGTACCGGGCGACGATGGAGCCGTTGCGCGACATGAACCCGGAGATCATGCTCTCCACGCACCTGCCGCCGGCCGTACGGATGACGGACCTGATGGTCGAGACGATCACGATGGCGCCGGACGCCGACCCGTTCGTGGGCCCGGACCAGGCGGCTCTGGAGCAGATGCTCGCGTCCTTCGAGCGGGGCGGAATGCCGGCGGCGACGTAACGGCTCCCGTCACCCCTCCTGCGGCTCGTACCGGCCCCGCAGCTCGCCGATCACCCCGAAGGCGGCCGCCGTGACGGGTACGGCGAGCAGCATGCCCAGGATCCCGGCGACGGAGGCCCCCGCGGTGATCGCGAGCATGACGACGGCCGGGTGCATCTGGACGGTACGGCTCTGGATCGCGGGCTGGAGGACGTTGCCCTCGATGACCTGGACGGCGAGGACCACGCCCAGGACCCAGAGCGCGATGACGAAGCCCCGGTCGGCGAGGGCCACGAGGACGGCGATGGCCCCGGAGAGGAAGGCGCCTAGGTACGGGATGTACGCGGTCACGAAGACGAGCGCGCCCAGGCCCACGGCCCCGGGGACCCGCAGGATCAGCAGCCCGATGGTGATGAGAACGGCGTCGACGAGGGCGACCAGGGTCGTCCCGCGCATGAAGCCCTCGACGGCCTCGAAGGCGCGGCGCCCCATGGCCTCCAGCATGTCGCCGGTCGAGCCCGGGGCGAACGAGCGCAGGGCGCCGGCGGCCTTGTGGGAGTCACGGAGGAAGAAGAAGATCAGCAGCAGGGCGAGCACGGCCATCGCGGCGACCTGGCCGACGATGCTGATCCCGGAGATCACCCCGGACGCGGCGGTCCCGCCGAACTTCTGCAGCAGCGACTTCGCGTTCTTCGCGAGGTCGTCGATCGAGGTCCCGGCCGCGCCCAGGTGGTCGGCGATGTCGAGGGCCGCCTGGCGCAGCGAGGCGATGATCTGGTCGCCGGTCTCGATGAGCGCGGCGACCACGATGTACGTCGCGCCGCCCACGAAGGCGAGGACGGCGAGGACCGTGAGCCCGGCGGCGAGCGACTGCTGCACCTTCATCCGCAGCAGGCGCCGGTAGAGCGGCCCGAGCAGCGCGGTACCGAGGATCGCGAGCAGGACGGGCGTGACGGCCGTCTGGAACACGATGCACAGCCAGATCCCGACCGCGACGACCCCGGCGACCAGCAGCAGCACGGCACACCAGGCGGCGGTCCGCCGAGCGGCTTCGGGAAGGAGCGGCCTCTGGGGGCCCTGCGTCTGCACCCGTCCACCGGACCACGCCTCTCGGCGCGTCGTCCTGCGCTACGGGCCGGACGAGTGACGCTCCGTCAGCGCGCGTACGGCGGTACGGGTACGGCGGTACGCGTACGGGGCCGGGCAAGCGCCCGACCCCGTACCCGTACTTCTGCTCGTACTACCGCTACTCGCCCATCCCGTGCACCGCCGGGATCGTGCCGAGGCGGCCCGCCTGGAAGTCCTCGAAGGCCTGGCGGAGTTCGGCCTGGGTGTTCATGACGAACGGGCCGTAGTGCGCCATCGGCTCGCGGATCGGCTGTCCGCCGAGGACGACGACCTCCAGGTCGGGCGTGTGCCCGTCCTGCTTCTCGTCCGCCCGGACCGTGAGCGCGCCGCCCTTGCCGAAGACCGCGGTCTGGCCCATGTGGATGGGCCTGCGCTCCGTACCGGCGGAGCCGCGTCCGGCGAGGACGTAGACGAGGCCGTTGAAGTCCTCGCGCCACGGCAGGGTCACCTCGGCGCCCGGCCGGACGGTCGCGTGGATCATCGTGATCGGCGTGTGGGTGATGCCGGGACCGGCGTGGCCGTCGAGCTCGCCCGCGATGACGCGGAGCAGCGCGCCGCCGTCGGGGGAGGTCAGCAGCTGCACCTGGCCGCCGCGGATGTCCTGGTAGCGCGGGGCCATCATCTTGTCCGAGGCCGGCAGGTTCACCCACAGCTGGAGGCCGTGGAAGAGGCCGCCGGACACGACGAGCGCCTCCGGCGGGGCCTCGATGTGGAGCAGGCCGGAGCCGGCGGTCATCCACTGGGTGTCGCCGTTGGTGATGGTGCCGCCACCACCGTTGGAGTCCTGGTGGTCGAAGATCCCGTCGATGATGTACGTGACCGTCTCGAAGCCGCGGTGGGGGTGCCACGGCGTGCCCTTGGGCTCACCGGGGGCGTACTCCACCTCTCCCATCTGGTCCATCATGATGAACGGGTCGAGGTACTGGTAGTTGATCCCGGCGAACGCGCGGCGCACCGGGAAACCCTCGCCCTCGAAGCCGGACGGGGCCGTGGTCACGGCGAGCACGGGGCGGGAGACGGCGTCGGCGGGGGCGGCGACGCGCGGGAGCGTCAACGGGTTCTCCACAGTCACTGCAGGCATGGTCGGAACCTCCTTCTGCGTCGAGTTTAGTTGAAACTCGAACTTTCTGCCACACCCGGCAGAACAGGAAGGGCCACCGGGGCATTCCCGGGGCCCGAAGGGCATCGGGATCGGGACATCAGGGTCATGACATGACGAAGGTCTAACCGGACGGCCGTGGCCCCAACCCAGGAGCCCTACGGCGCGTCCTACCGTGCGTGATGGAACTCTTCAACGTCGACGGCAACGACGACGAGTCGGCCGCTCCGCGCTCCGGCCCCTGGTGGAAGCACGTGCTCGCGACGGTCGTGGTCACCGTCTGCGGACTGGCCCTGGGCTGGTTCGCCGCCACCTTCCGGTGGGGTCCGCCCGAATACGGCATCCCGGCCGCCGCGCCCGGCTCCCCCTGGGCGCTGCTCGCCGCCTGCGGGGCCGCCGGACTGGCCGCCGCCGGACTCCTGCGCGGTGCCGCCGCGCGGTTCCCGCTCTACGCGCCCGGCCGGATCGGCTTCGTCCTGGTCTTCCTGGGCACCCGGCTCGCACTCGGCTTCCGGCCGGAGCCGGCGGAGCTGGCCGCGGGCGCCGGGCTCGCGCTGCTCGCCGCCGCGGGCTGGTGCGCGTTCGCCTGGCGCACGCACCGGGGCGCCCTGCCGAAGGAGGCGTAAGGGCCGGCGATCAGCCGTACATCCGCCGCATCGCGAAGTCGACCATCTGCTCCACGGCCTTGGCGTCGAAGACCATCCGGTGGTCGCCCTCCATGTCGAGGACGAAGCCGTAGCCGGTCGGGAGCAGGTCGATCACCTCGGCGCCCGTGATGACGAAGTACTTCGACTCCTTGCCCGCGTACCGCCGCAGCTCCTTGAGCGACGTGAACATGGGGATCACCGGCTGCTGGGTGTTGTGCAGGGCCAGGAAGCCGGGGTTGTCACCGCGCGGGCAGTAGACCTTCGAGCCCGCGAAGATCTGCTGGAAGTCCTCGGCGGACAGGGAGCCGGTCGTGAAGGCCCGTACGGCGTCGGCGAGGGACGGCGGGGACGGCTCGGGGTAGAGCGGCGGCTGCTGGCCGTACCCCTGCCCCTGCATCCCGGGCATCCCTCCCTGCATGCCCGGCATCCCGCCCGCCATCGGCTGCTGGGGCGGCGGGGCGTACTGCTGCTGGGCACCCGGATTCTGCTCGTAGCCGTACATGGCGCACAGCCTAGCGAGTGAGGAACCGTAGCGATTGTCGTCACAGATGACCGGATAGGGGTTGCTTCTTATTACCGGTGGGTAGCATCATCGGAGAGAGCATTAGCTACTCGCTGGTACTCGCCGCACGTGTACGAGGAACCTGCCTCCCCGATCCTTACGGAGCCGTCGCCATGGGGCACTACAAGTCGAATCTCCGCGACATCGAGTTCAACCTCTTCGAGGTGCTCGGGCGCGACAAGGTGTACGGCACCGGTCCGTTCGAGGAGATGGACGTCGAGACCGCCAAGAGCGTCCTGGAGGAGCTGACCCGCCTCTCCGAGAACGAGCTGGCCGAGTCCTTCGCCGACGCCGACCGGAACCCGCCGGTCTTCGACCCCGAGACCAACACCGCGCCCGTCCCGGCGAGCTTCAAGAAGTCGTACCAGGCCTTCATGGACTCCGAGTACTGGCGTCTCGGCCTGCCCGAGGAGATCGGCGGCACGACCTCCCCGCGCTCCCTGATCTGGGCCTACGCGGAGCTGATCCTCGGCGCGAACCCGGCCGTGTGGATGTACTCCTCCGGCCCGGCCTTCGCCGGCATCCTGCACAACGAGGGCAACGAGGCGCAGAAGAAGGTCGCGCAGATCGCCGTCGAGAAGCAGTGGGGCTCCACCATGGTCCTCACCGAGCCCGACGCGGGCTCGGACGTCGGCGCCGGCCGCACGAAGGCGGTCCAGCAGGAGGACGGCTCCTGGCACATCGAGGGCGTGAAGCGCTTCATCACGTCCGGTGAGCACGACATGTCGGAGAACATCCTCCACTACGTCCTCGCCCGCCCCGAGGGTGCCGGCCCCGGCACCAAGGGCCTCTCGCTCTTCCTCGTGCCGAAGTACCTGTTCGACTGGGAGACCGGCGAGCTGGGCGAGCGCAACGGCGTGTACGCGACGAACGTCGAGCACAAGATGGGCCTCAAGGCCTCCAACACGTGCGAGATGACCTTCGGCGACCAGCACCCCGCCAAGGGCTGGCTGATCGGCGACAAGCACGACGGCATCCGCCAGATGTTCCTCATCATCGAGTTCGCCCGCATGATGGTCGGCACGAAGGCGATCTCCACCCTCTCCACGGGCTACCTCAACGCCCTGGAGTACGCCAAGGAGCGCGTCCAGGGCACCGACCTGGCGAACTTCATGGACAAGGCCGCGCCCAAGGTCACCATCACGCACCACCCGGACGTCCGCCGCTCGCTGATGACGCAGAAGGCGTACGCCGAGGGCATGCGCTCCCTCGTGCTCCACACGGCCGCCGTGCAGGACGAGATCCAGCTCAAGGAGGCCGCGGGCGAGGACGCCAAGGCGCTCCACGGCCTGAACGACCTGCTGCTGCCGATCGTGAAGGGCTACGGCTCCGAGAAGGGCTACGAGCAGCTCGCGCAGTCGCTCCAGACCTTCGGCGGCTCCGGCTTCCTGCAGGAGTACCCGATCGAGCAGTACATCCGGGACGCCAAGATCGACACCCTCTACGAGGGCACCACGGCCATCCAGGGCCAGGACTTCTTCTTCCGCAAGATCGTCCGCGACCAGGGCGCGTCCCTGAACACGCTGGCCGAGGAGATCAAGAAGTTCCTGGCGGTCGGCACCGGCGGCGAGGAGCTGGCCGGCGCCCGCGACGCGCTCGCCAAGGCGGCCGTGGACCTGGAGGGCATCGTCGGCAAGATGCTCACCGACCTCACCGCGACCGGCGAGGACGTCAAGAACATCTACAAGGTCGGCCTCAACACGACCCGCCTGCTGATGGCCTCCGGCGACGTCGTCGTCGGCTACCTGCTCCTGAAGGGCGCGGCGGTCGCCGCCGAGAAGCTGGCCGCCGGCGCCTCCGCCAAGGACCAGGCCTTCTACGCCGGCAAGATCGCGGCCGCGAAGTTCTTCGCCGCGAACGTCCTGCCGGGCGTGGGCGCCGAGCGCGCGCTCGCCGAGGCGGTCGACGGCTCGCTGATGGACCTGGACGAGGCCGCGTTCTAGTCACCTAGACACGCACCGCGTCCAATGAGGAACGGCTCGCTCCCGGGGAGGGGAGTGGGCCGTTCCGCTTTACTGGAACGAGTCACCCCGCAGGAGGGGTTCGTTCCGTCTATCGGGGCCCCGGCGCCGTATTCCGGGGCGTGCGTAAGGTGAACCCATGACGAGCACCGCCCGCTTCGACCGCGGCCACACCGACGACCTCATGACGTTCCTGGCGGCTTCCCCGTCGCCGTACCACGCCGTGGCGAACGCCGCCGAGCGACTGGAGAAGGCCGGCTTCCGCCAGGTCGAGGAGACCGCCGCCTGGGACGGCACAACCGGCGGCAAGTACGTGATCCGCGGCGGCGCTCTCATCGCCTGGTACGTACCGGAGGGCGCGTCCCCCCACACCCCGTACCGGATCGTCGGCGCCCACACCGACTCCCCCAACCTGCGCGTGAAGCCGCACCCCGACATGGGGACGCGCGGCTGGCGCCAGGTCTCCGTCGAGATCTACGGCGGGACGCTCCTCAACACCTGGCTCGACCGCGACCTGGGCCTCGCCGGCCGGCTCACCCTGCGGGACGGCAGCCACCACCTGGTGAACGTGGACCGCGCCGTGCTCCGCGTCCCGCAGCTCGCCATCCACCTCGACCGGCAGGCCAACGAGGGCCTCAAGCTGGAGCGGCAGCGCCACATGCAGCCGATCTGGGGCCTCGGCGAGGTCCACGAGGGCGACCTGATCCGCTTCGTCGCCGAGGAGGCGGGCGTCGACGCCGAGGACGTCGCCGGCTGGGACCTGATGGTCCACGCCATCGAGGCCCCCTCCTACCTGGGCCGCGACCGCGAACTCGTCGCGGGCCCGCGCATGGACAACCTGATCTCGGTCCACGCGGGCGTCGCCGCCCTGGCCGCCGTCGCGGGCCGCGCCGACCTCCCGTACATCCCGGTGCTCGCCGCCTTCGACCACGAGGAGAACGGCTCCGAGGCCGACACCGGCGCCCAGGGCCCCCTCCTCGGCAACGTCCTGGAGCGCTCGATCTACGCCCGGGGCGGCGCGTACGAGGACCGCGCCCGCGCCTTCGCCGCCTCCATCTGCCTCTCCTCCGACGTCGGCCACGCCGTCCACCCCAACTACGCGGAGCGCCACGACCCGACGCACCACCCGCGCCCCAACGGCGGCCCGATCCTCAAGGTCAACGTCAACCAGCGGTACGCCACGGACGGCGGCGGCCGGGCGGTCTGGGCGGCGGCCTGCGAGAAGGCCGGCGTGCCGTGGCAGACCTTCGTCTCCAACAACGACATGCCGTGCGGCACGACGATCGGCCCGATCACGGCGGCCCGCCACGGCATCAGCACGGTCGACATCGGCGTGGCCTGCCTCTCGATGCACAGCGCGCGCGAGCTGTGCGGCGCGGAGGACCCGTACCTGCTGGCGAACGCGCTGGTGGCGTTCCTGGAGGGATGACCGGCCGCATCCCGGGTACCCGATCCCAACTACCGCCTCAGGAGGTGGGATTCATGGGACTCGGAGGATGCATCATCCTCATCGCTGTCGGCGCGATCCTCACGTTCGCCACGGACTGGCAGCTCGAAGGCGTCAATCTCGACCTGGTGGGACTGATCATGATGGTGGTCGGTCTCATCGGCCTGGTGACCTTCACCAGCATCGCCCGGCGCCGACGGATCGTCGTTCCCCCGGCCGCACCGACGGTCGTCGAACAGGAACAGCGCGACCGCGGCTACTGAGCCGCCGTACGAAACATCCGGGAAAGGTCCCTCCTGACAACGTCGGCCTCATGGATCGTCATGAGGGCCCACCCCGGGGGAAGTTCATCGGCTGCCTCGTCGTGGCCGTGCTGGTCGGCACGGCTGCGGCGGGCCTCGTCATCGCCGAGTACAACGAACGCCCGCCCTGGGGTACCGACATCGCCTACGAGGGCGGCTATCTGCAGGCCGTCCGCATCCGGAAGGCGGACCCGACCGGCGAGCGCGCCCGCGCGTTGCTGAACGGTGAGTGCGCGAGCATGGAGCGCACGGGGGTGGGCGGCGACCGGGCCGTGCACGACCCCGCCGCCTGGGTCTCCGGGTGCCTGGACGGGGCGGCGGGCCGCCCGTCCAAGAACCAGGGGCTGGTGCACTAGGAGACGTTGGGCGGGCCGCCGGACAGGCCCTAGGAGGCGTCCATCCCGGCGAGGATGAGCGGCAGCCTCGATGCGCCGGCTTCGGTGACCTTCACCGGAACCCCCCAGTCCTGCTGGTGCACATGGCAGGCCGGGTACTCGTTGGCCGGGTCGTCGTCGCAGGAGGCGGCCATCGCGGAGACGTGCAGGACGCCCTCGGTCAGGGCCGGGTTCAGTTCGAGCTCCCGGAAGAGGTCCGTGCCCGTGCCCTCGCCGTCGAGCAGCAGCTCGGGCGGCGTCGAGGAGACGAGGAGCCGGGTGGAGGGGCCGTAACGCTCGTCCAGCTTCTGGCCGGTCGGCGCCTGGAAGACCACGTCGAGCCGGAGGCGGCCCGGGGCGACCTCGGTGGCCTCGCGCTGCGTGCGGTGGGCGACCGCCTCGACCTGGACGGCCTCCTCGGGCAGCCGCAGCCGGGTGAGCCGGTGCCGGGCGGACTCGACGACCACGATCTCGTCGCCGACGAGCACGGCGTCGCTCGGCTCGCGCAGATCGGTGGCCAGCGTCGTGACCTCGCCGGTCGCGGGGTCGAAGCGGCGCAGGGCGTGGTTGTACGTGTCCGCGATCGCGACCGATCCGTCGGGGAGGGCGGTCACGCCGAGCGGGTGCTGGAGGAGGGCCTGGTCGGCGGCGCCGTCGCGGTGGCCGAAGTCGAAGAGCCCGGTGCCGACGGCGGTGTGGACGGCGCCGTCGGTGTCGATCCAGCGGACGGCGCTGGTCTCGGAGTCGGCGATCCACAGCCGGTCCTCGGTGGCCGCGAGCCCCGAGGGCTGCGCGAACCAGGCCTCGTCGGCGGGTCCGTCGACGAGCCCCTCGTTGGTCGTGCCGGCCGCGACCTGGACCGTGCCGGTCTCCGGGTCGTACGTCCACACCTGGTGGACGCCGGCCATCGCGATCCACACCTTGCCCTGCCACCAGGCGACGTCCCACGGCGAGGAGAGGTCCACGTCGAGGGCGGACCCGGAGGTCGGCGACCCCTGCCACCACTGCTTGCCGGTACCGGCGATCCGCTCGATCAGACCGGTCGCGGGGTCGTACGTACGCAGCGCGTGGTTCACGGTGTCGGCGACGACGACCTTGCCGTCGGGCAGCAGCGCGAGCCCCTGCGGCTCGCGGAACTCCCCGTCCCCGATCCGCCGCACGACGGTCTCCCCGTCGGCCTCGAGCTCGACGAGCTGATGCCGGGTGGTGTCGGAAACAAGGAAGTTCCCGCTTTCGAGCAGCACGGCCTTCCCGGGAAACCGCAGATCGGTAGCGACCGGCTCGGGCTGCACGTACGGCCCGTCCCCGCGCCGCAGCGTCCCCTTGGCCGCGTGCTCGGCCTCCAGCTCCTCGACGAGCGTACGGATCGCGTTGGCATGCCCCTCACCCGCGTGCTGGGCGACGACGTACCCCTCGGGATCGATGACGACAAGCGTCGGCCACGCCCGCACGGCGTACTGCTTCCAGGTCGCGAGCTCCGGATCGTCGAGCACGGGGTGGTGCACCTCGTACCGCTCGACGGCATCGACGACGGCCTGATGCTCGGCCTCGTGCACGAACTTCGGCGAGTGCACCCCGACGATCACCAGCGTGTCGCGGTGCTTCTCCTCCAGGTCACGGAGTTCGTCGAGGACGTGCAGGCAGTTGATGCAGCAGAAGGTCCAAAAATCGAGGATCAATGTGCGACCTCGGAAGTCGGCGAGCTTCAGGTCCTTCCCGCCGGTGTTGATCCAACCGCCCTTGCCGATCAGCTCGGGGGCACGGACACGGGCACGGCGGCGGGGCTCGGGCGCGGGGGTGGGCGCCGGGGCGGCATCGTTCATGGTTCAAGCTTGCCATCCGGGCGTGAAGGGCGGATCACGCGCATGTGGCAGGGGGCAAGGGTGACTGCAGAGGGACACGAGACAGGCGCCGGCGGGACGGCGGCAGAGCCGGTGAAGACGTTCGCGGCACTGCCGAGCCGTCCGGATGACGGGCGGGCCCTGTTCGCCGGGTGTCTGGAGGACGTCATCCGCGTCGTCGGGCTCGGCATCGCCGATGACGAGGAGCCCGGTGAACGACGCGCCCGGGAGCGCCGGGCCCGGACGGCTCTGCGTGAGGCCTGCCTCCGGGGCATGAACCTTTCCGAGGAGGCCTTCGACGCGCTGATCAAGGCCGCCGTCCATGACCCCGATCCGAGCTTCAACCGTCAGTTCGTCGAGCCGGCGCTGAACGCGTTCGGGCAGGGGCGCGTCCAGTCCGCCCTCCTCGGGTACCTGCGGACCGGTACGAACCCGCAGCGGGCGGGCGCCGCGCGGGCCTGGTACTGGTCGGCCCTGCCGCCGCGGATGCCCCACGTACGGGCGCAGGACCCCGGCGCCGCAGGCCGGGCGAAGCCCGATCATGTCGCGGACGACTGGTACGGGACCGCCCTGCGCGAGTTCGTGGCCAACGAGGACCTGGACGTGCGGCGCTGCCTCCTCCCCGGGCTGCCGCTGCGGAAGTCGGCGTACCCGCCGGAGCTGCACGACCTGGTGGACGCGGCGGTGGCGACGGCCCGGTCCCATCCGGACGAGTACATCCGCCAGCGCGTGGAGCACCAGGTCGGCGACTGACGCCGAACCAGGGAGGTCGGCGTCAGCGCACGGGTGGCCGGGGGTGGGTGGACCAGTGTTCGTCGGCCGTGATGCCCATCATGACGAGGTCGTGGTAGGCGCCCGCGAAGAATTCGTGCTGGCGGAGGCGGCCCTCCTCGACGAAGCCGAGGGAGCGGTGGAGGGCGAGGGAGGCGTCGTTGAAGGCGTGGATCTCGACCTCGCACTTGTGGAAGCGGCGTTCGGCGAACATGTACGTGAGGGTGAGCGCGACGGCCTCCCTGGCGTAGCCCTTGCCGCGGTGTTCGCGGGTGATCTCGATGCCCGTCTTGAAGCGGCCCGCGCGGGTGTCGGTGTCGCCGACCGTCACGGATCCGGCGAAGGTCCCGTCGGTCAGGGTCTCGACGACCAGGCGGAAGGCCTCGCCGCCCGGTTCGCGGCCGGCTCGTTCGGCGGTCCAGGCGCGGAAGCCCTCCGCCGAGCGCGGGGGCTCGACGAGGTCCGCGTTGCGTACGTCGACGGTGTCCTCGGCCAGCGCGCGGAAGCCTTCCCAGTCCTCCGACTCGACACCCCGCAGGCGCACCTTCCGCCCCACCCATATGTTGCTCATGGCGCCCCACGGTAGGGGCGGGACGGAGTGAAGCGCCTCCGATTTGGGAACGCATCCCGGCATGAAATATCTCGTACGGGACAAAATCTTCGCGATCGGCGACGACTACTGGATCGAGGACGAGCGCGGTCGGCACGCCTTCCTCGTCGACGGGAAGGCCCTGCGGCTGCGGGACACGCTGGAGCTGAAGGATCCGCTCGGGCAGGTGCTGGTCACGCTGCGGCAGAAGATGTTCAGCCTGCGGGACGCGATGACCATCGAGCGGGACGAGCGGCCGCTCGCCACCATCCGCAGGAAGCGGCTCTCGCTGCTCCGCAACCACTACCGGGTCACCCTCGTCGAAGGCACCGAGCTGGACGTCAGCGGGCGGATCCTGGACCGCGAGTTCACCGTCGAGTACGACGGCGAGCTCCTCGCCCACATCTCCCGGCAGTGGTTCCGCGTCCGTGACACGTACGCCGTGAACGTCGTCCGCGAGGACACCGACACGGCTCTCCTCATCGCCGTCGCGGTGTGCGTGATCCGGATGGCCGAGCGGGAGCGGGAGGACTAGGCAGTGTCTGACAAGTGATCACCTGGCCGGCTCGCGGAGCCGGAGGATCAGCGAGGCCAGGACGACTCCGGCGCGGTAGCGGTCGGCGAGCTTGCCGAACCTGGTCGCGATCGCCCCTCCACCTGCGGCCCGCCTCCCGCTCCCGTCCGCCGCGTCGGGGGCGTCCTGCTTGCTTTGTGGGTTCACCCCCGTCTAATCTCGTCACTGTGACGATAATCGCTCAGCGGCCCCGCTCCCTGCGGGTGTTGACTCCAGGGGCCTCGATCCGCCGACGCGCGCACGGCCGTGACGTCGAGCACGAGCCTGGAGCCACGCCGACGCGCGCACCGGCCGCCCGCCTGCACTGCAAACCCTCGAAGAGTTGCGGCCGCGGTGGCATCGACAATGACCTCAGGACGGATAAGTGAGCATGTTCGGAATTCCGGTAAATCCCTTCGACCTCTCCGAAGAAATGCTGAGCCGAATATCCGCCGATGAATCATGGACCCCGACCGAGGCGGAGATCCCACACGTCGATGCCAGGGTGATTCGCCATTTCCTCTCTCCGGCTGAAGTGGAGGCATTCGCGACCGAACTCGCTGCCCAGCGCTTTGCGCCGGTGGGTCTGGACGGCATCGCCGCCAACTACACAGAGGGAGATCCGGTCGGCTCGCTCCGTGCCACGGCCGAATCCGAAGTCTTGGCGGCAGAGTTCTACCGCAGACTGCGGACGTTTCTGTCGTTCGAAGTAGGACCGGACGATCCGACGGATTCAGACGGAAGGTCCTGGAAGCCGGCGTTCGTCAATCCGCGCATGCGCTTCGTCAGGTACGAACACGGCGGATTTCTTGTCCCGCACTACGATTCGCCCTATTTCGCCCCCGACGGAACGCGAACCCACCTGACGGTCGTCGTCTACCTGTCGTACGAGGCAGTGGGCGGAGAAACGCGGTTCATCGCCGACAAGCAGAACGAACTTCCCTTTGCGCAACGCGACTTCTCGGACTGGCCCCGGCTGGCAGAGCCTGAGGAGATATTGAGCGCCCACCGCCCCGAACCGGGCGATGCGCTCCTCTTCTGGCATCGGACGCTTCACGACTCGGCCCCACTTCTTGAGGGGACGAAAACAATCCTCAGAACCGACGTGCTCTACGAGCCGTGCTCCCCCTGACACTGCCTAGCGCCCCAGCACCCTGTCCTTGAGCGCCGGGAACTGGTCCCTCGTCGTCGTCACCCGCGCCACGTCCAGCTCCACGCGCAGGATCTCCTCGTCCGGGCCCGCCTCCGCGAGAACCTCGCCCCAGGGGTCCACGACGATCGAGTGGCCCGCCTGTTCCACGCCCGCGTGGGTGCCGGCCGTGCCGCAGGCCAGCATGTACGCCTGGTTCTCCACCGCCCGCGCCTGCGCGAGGAGCGTCCAGTGGGCGCGGCGGCGGGCCGGCCAGCCCGCCGGGACGACGAAGGCCTGGGCACCCGCGTCCACCAGGCCCCGGAACAGCTCCGGGAAGCGCAGGTCGTAGCAGGTGGCCACGCCGAGGGTGAGGTCCGCAGCCGGGTCCGCGTCCGGGACCGTGAACGTCACCAGGTCCTCGCCCGCCGCCATCATCACGGCCTCGCCCTTGTCGAAGCCGAAGCGGTGGATCTTGCGGTAGTGAGCGGCCAGGTCCCCGGTCGGGGAGAAGATCAGCGAGGTGTTGTAGAGGGCGCCCGCCGCCGCCTCGACGATCGAGCCCGCGTGCAGCCAGACCCCCGCGTCGCGCGCGGCCGCCGCCATCGCCTCGTACGTCGGTCCGCGCAGCGGTTCCGACTCCGCCGCGAACAGCTCGTAGGCGAACGCGCCCATCGGCCACAGCTCCGGCAGGACCACGAGATCCGCGGCGCCGCGCTCCGCCCGTACCAGCTCGGCCACGCGCGCACGGCGCGAAACGACCGGTTCGTCCGGGTCTACTGCGATCTGGATGAGGGAGGCGCGCACACTACCACCGTCCTGGCATTCGAACCGTCAACACAGGCCTACGATCGTCACACGAAAGCACTGCCGGGGTGCCTTCGGGCAGCGTAACTTAGCGTCCGAGCCTCCCACGCAGTCTCCAGCCCGCCTGTCCGCTCGATCGTCAGCCCGTGCACCGCAGAACCGCCGAGGGGTCCCGTGACCGTCCATCCCAGCCTCCAGACCTACGCCGACGCCTGGACCCACTCCATCGAAGCGATAGCCGAGTTGGTGCAGCCGCTCGTGGAAGGCGAATGGAACCGCGCGACACCGTGCCCGGGCTGGTCGGTGCGCGACATCGTGTCCCATGTGATCGGCATGGAGTGCGAGATGCTGGGCGACCCGCGCCCCATCCACTCGCTGCCCCGCGATCTCTACCACGTACGCGGTGAGTTCTCCCGCTACATGGAGATGCAGGTCGATGTGCGCCGGCACCACACCGGCCCCGAGATGACCTCGGAGCTCGAGTACATCCTGATCCGCCGCGCCCGCCAGCTCCGCAACGAGAACCGGCAGCCCGACCACCTGATCCGCGCCCCCCTCGGCGCCGAGCAGACCCTGGAAGTGGCCTACCGGATGCGCGCCTTCGACGTCTGGGTGCACGAGCAGGACCTGCGGACCGCCCTCGGCAGGCCGGGCAACCTGGACTCCCCCGGCGCGCTCGTGGTCCGGGACAACCTGCTCGTGGGGCTGGCCAAGGTCGTCGCGAAGGACGCGGGCGCGCCCCCGAACTCGGCGGTCGTCGTCGACGTGCACGGGCCGGTGGAGTTCCTGCGGACGGTCCGGGTGGACGCGGAGGGCCGCGGCTCGGTCGACGGCGCGCCGTCGCTCGGCCCGGCGGTGACGCTGGCGCTCGACTGGGAGACGTACGTACGCCTCGCCTGCGGCCGGGTCCGGCCGGCGGCCGTCGCCGACCGGATCAAGATCGAGGGCGACACGGAGCTGGCCCAGGCCATCCTGGACAACTTCGCCGTCACTCCCTGACGTACGGCTCCCTGAGCCGCGAGCAGGACCGTCTACGCCGGTACGTGGACCGCCTCGACGCGGCTCGCCACCAGGCGTTCCTTCTCCCGCCGGGCCGTACGGGCCTTCAGCCGCAGGATCTGTACGACGCCCAGCGCCTCCAGGACGAAGACCGACGCGAAGGCGATCCGGTAGTTGTCGCCGGTGGCGTCGAGGAGGATGCCGACCGCGAGCAGCGTCGTCATCGAGGCGGTGAAACCACCCATGTTGACGATTCCGGAGGCCGTTCCCTGACGCTCCGGCGGGTTCGCCGGGCGGGCGAAGTCGAAGCCGATCATCGAGGCGGGTCCGCAGGCGCCGAGGACCGCGCAGAGGGTGATCAGGAGCCACATCGGCGCCCGGTCGGCGGGGTACGCGAGGGTGGCGCCCCACAGCAGCGCGGTCGCCGCGACCGTGCCGAGGGCGAGCGGGGCGCGGGCGGTGTGGTGCCGGGCGATGATCTGCCCGTACGCGAGGCCCACCACCATGTTGGAGAGCACGACCAGCGTCAGCAGTTCCCCGGCGACGCCCCGGGAGAGGCCCTGGGCCTCGACCAGGAACGGCAGGCCCCACAGGAGCAGGAACACCATCGCCGGGAACTGGGTCGTGAAGTGCACCCACATGCCGAGCCGGGTGCCGGGCTCCCGCCAGGACTCGGTGATCTGGCGGCGGACGAACGCGGCCCCGGCGTGCGGCGCGGGCGGCGGTTCGTGGCCCTCGGGGTGGTCCTTGAGGAAGAGCAGCAGCAGGACGAGGACGACGACGCCCGCGATCGAGCTGCCGACGAACGTGGTCGTCCAGCCGAGGTCGTGCAGGGCGCGGGCGATGAAGATCGTCGAGACGAGGTTGCCGGCCATCCCGAAGAGCGCGGCGACCTGGGCGATGAGCGGGCCGCGCCGGGCGGGGAACCAGCGGGTGCCGAGCCGCAGCACGCTGATGAAGGTCATCGCGTCTCCGCAGCCGAGCAGCGCGCGGGCGGCGAGTGCGGTGCCGTACGAGGGGGAGAGCGCGAAGCCCAGCTGGCCGACGGTGAAGAGCACGACGCCGATGGTCAGCACCTTCTTGGTGCCGAGCCGGTCGACCATCAGGCCGACGGGTATCTGCATGCCCGCGTAGACCAGCAGCTGGAGTATGGAGAAGGTGGAGAGCGCGGAGGCGTTGACGTCGAAGCGGTCGGCGGCGTCGAGTCCGGCGACGCCCAGGGACGTACGGAAGATGACGGCGACGAAGTAGACGCCGACGCCGACGCCCCAGACGAGGGCGGCGCGCCGGCCGCCGGGCGGGTCGCCGGGGAGGGTGACGGCGGAACCGTGTCCGTCGCGGCTCACCTCGCCTCACCCCGGACCAGGACCTTGACCCAGCTCAGGTGCTGGCGGACGCAGTGGGCCGCGCCCTCCGTGTCACCGGCCTTGATCCGCTCCAGGATCTCGGCGTGCTCGGTGATGTTCTTGGCGATCCGGTCGGGCTGGGACTGCATGACGGCGACGCCCATCCGCAGCTGACGGTCCCGCAGCTGGTCGTAGAGGCGGGCGAGGATCTGGTTGCCGGCGTACTTGACGATCTCCGCGTGGAAGCAGCGGTCGGTGGCGGCGACCTCGGCGAGGTCCCCGGCCTCGGCGCGCCGCTTCTGCTCCTCCAGGAGCTCTTCGAGCCGCTCGACGAGCGCGGCGGAGGCGGGGACGGCCCGGCGGACGGCGAACTCCTCGACGAGCAGCCGGGTCTCGACGACATCGGCGATCTCCTGCGCGGAGACCGCGAGGACCAGGGCGCCCTTCTTGGGGTAGAGCTTGAGCAGCCCTTCCATCTCCAGCTTCAGCAGCGCTTCCCGTACGGGGGTGCGGGAGACCCCGACGGCCTGGGCGAGTTCGCCCTCGGTGAGCAGCGTCCCTCCCTCGTAGCGGCGGTCGAGGACGGCCTGCTTGACGTGCATGTAGACGCGGTCGGCCGCGGGAGGCGCTGATGGCATGCGCACAGCATAGATACAACAGGGGTGCAACAGGCAGGCCCGTCCGCGATGCGGACGGGCCTGTCCGGCGCGAGGGCTCCGAAGCCGTCAGCCGCCGATCGGGACGTAGCCGGACCAGCTGGTGGCCGCCGAGTTCGCGGCGTCGGCGCCGTTGCGGACCGCCACACGGAAGTTGACCTTGCCGTCCTCGCGCATGTCGTAGTTGCACACGCCCGGGTCGGCGTCGGCGCCCGCGGTGTAGTGGCACTCGCCGCTGCGTCCGTAGTCGGTGTACCACTCGGCGACGACCCGCAGGCCGTCGGCCTTGTAGTCGTCCATCGTGAACTTGTCCCCGTACGAGGAGAAACAGCCCCGCCCCGCGGCCGTGCCGTTGGTGTAGATGGTCGCGCAGAGCGTGTAGTCGGCAGCCGCGGAGGCGTCGGCGGGCTGCGCCACCTGTATGTCGGTCTCCGCGGGCTGCGCGGCCAGCGCGGGCGCGGAGAGGGCGAGGACGCTGGAGATGCCTGTGACGGCGGCCAGTGCGGCGAATCGAATCTTCAAGGTCTTTCCTCCGTTGGACGAATGGGGTGGAACTGCCTTGCGATTCCGAACGCTAACGGCGAACTCCCGCTCCCTGAGAGCCAAGTGGGGGCAACCTGTCGTCTTCCCGCCAGTCACAACCGATTAGGACAGGTGGCCGAAAGAACCTGTACAGAAGGGCACGTGGAAGCGGTTACCGTGGCCGTCATCGCCAAGACCCGGGGGCTGCGGAAGCAGGAGGACACTAGGCGTGCACGACACCGTGGACAACCAGTACATCGTCGCGTTGCTCGTACGGGGGTGGAGCGACGATCGCATCTCCCGCACTCTTGCCCTGAGCAAACGAACCGTCCAGCGACGGGTGCATCAGCTCATGCAGGAGTACGGCTGCTCGAGCCGGTTCGCGCTCGGCTTCGCACTCGGCCTCAGGGCCGTCCCGCGACGCGCGGTCAGCAGGTAGCGCAGGGCGTCGTCGTACGGATGCACGAAACGCCCGGCCGGGGGACCGCATCGTCCCCGACCGGGCGTTTCACGTGAAACATCCCAACTGAACTCTTACGCCCAGGTGATGAGCCTCTTCGGCTGCTCCAGGATCGCCGCGATGTCCGCGAGGAACTTGGAGCCCAGTTCGCCGTCGACCAGACGGTGGTCGAAGGAGAGGGCCAGCGTGGTGACCTGACGCGGCTTCACCTTGCCCTTGTGGACCCAGGGCTGGAGCTTGATCGCGCCGACCGCGAGGATCGCGGACTCGCCCGGGTTCAGGATGGGCGTACCGGTGTCGACGCCGAAGACGCCGACGTTGGTGATGGTGAACGTGCCGCCCTGCATCGCCGCCGGGGTCGTCTTGCCGTCGCGGGCGGTGGCGACCAGCTCGCTCAGGGACGTCGACAGCTCGGGCAGGGTCTGGGCGTGCGCGTCCTTGATGTTCGGCACGATCAGACCGCGCGGGGTGGCCGCGGCGATGCCCAGGTTGACGTAGTGCTTGAGCACGATCTCCTGGTTCGCCTCGTCCCAGGCCGCGTTGATCTCCGGGTTGCGCCGGACGGCGACCAGGACGGCCTTGGCGATGAGGAGCAGCGGGTTGACCCGCAGGCCCGCCATGTCCTTGTCGGACTTGAGCTCCTCGACCAGCTTCATGGTGCGCGTGATGTCGAAGGTCACGAACTCGGTGACGTGCGGCGCGGTGAAGGCCGAGCCGACCATCGCCGCCGCCGTGGCCTTCCGTACGCCCTTGATGGGCGTACGCGTCTCCCGGGCGCCCACCTCGACGGGCACGGCCACGGGAGCCGGGGCCGCCACCGGGGCCTGGACCGCCGGGGTCACGGCCGGCGCCGCAGGGGCTGCCGCCGGGGCCGTCGCCGGGGCGGCCGCCGCGTGGACGTCCTCGCGGGTGATGATCCCGTCCGGGCCGGTCGGGGTGACCGTCGCCAGGTCCACGCCCAGGTCCTTGGCCAGCTTCCGCACCGGGGGCTTGGCCAGCGGGCGGGTGGCGGTCGCGGTGGAGCCGCCGTGCCCGTTGAGCTCGCCCTGGATCGCGGCGGCGGCCTGCGCGGGCACGGGCGCGCCCTTGCGCGCCCGGCGCTTGGTCGAGCTCGCGGCCACGCCGTAGCCGACCAGGACCGGCTGCCGGCCCTGCGGCTCCTCGTCCTCGGCGACGGGAGCCGGTGCTTCCACGACGGGAGCCGGGGCCTCCGCCGCCACCGGGGCGGCGGCGGGCGCCTCTCCGCCCACGTTCACCGAGATGATGACCTGGCCGACGTCGACCGTCGTGCCCTCGGGGAAGCGCAGTTCGTGGACCGTGCCGTCGAACGGGATCGGCAGCTCGACGGCCGCCTTCGCCGTCTCGACCTCGCACACGACCTGACCGTCGGCGACCGTGTCGCCCGGCTGGACGTACCACTTGAGGATCTCGGCCTCGGTGAGGCCCTCGCCCACGTCGGGCATCTTGAATTCGCGGATCGTCACGATGCTCTCCTCAGCCCGTCAGTACGCCAGCGAGCGGTCGACGGCGTCGAGCACGCGGTCCAGACCCGGCAGGTACTCCTCCTCCAGGCGCGCCGGCGGATACGGCGCGTGGTAGCCGCCGACCCGCAGGACGGGGGCCTCCAGGTGGTAGAAGCAGCGCTCGGTGATCCGGGCGGCGATCTCCGCGCCCGAGCCGTAGAAGACCGGGGCCTCGTGGACCACGACCAGGCGGCGGGTCTTCTCGACCGAGGTCTGGATGGTGTCGAAGTCGATCGGGGACATCGAGCGCAGGTCCAGGACCTCGACCGACTTGCCCTCCTCCTGGGCGGCCGCGGCGGCCTCCAGGCAGACCTTCACCATCGGGCCGTACGCGGCGAGCGTGAGGTCCGTGCCCTCGCGGGCGACCCGGGCCTTGTGCAGCTCGCCCGGGATCGCGTCGGTGTCGACCTCGCTCTTGTCCCAGTAGCGGCGCTTGGGCTCGAAGAAGATGACCGGGTCGTCGCTCTGGATGGCCTGCTGGAGCATCCAGTACGCGTCCGACGAGGTGGACGGCGAGACGACCTTGAGGCCGGCGACGTGCGCGAAGAGCGCCTCGGGGGACTCCGAGTGGTGCTCGACGGCGCCGATGCCACCGCCGTACGGGATCCGGATGACGACCGGCAGCTTGATCTTGCCGAGCGCGCGGGCGTGCATCTTGGCGAGCTGCGTGACGATCTGGTCGTACGCGGGGAAGACGAAACCGTCGAACTGGATCTCGACGACGGGCCGGTAGCCGCGCAGGGCCAGCCCGATCGCGGTGCCGACGATGCCGGACTCGGCGAGCGGGGTGTCGATGACCCGGTCCTCGCCGAAGTCCTTCTGCAGACCGTCGGTGACCCGGAAGACGCCGCCGAGCTTGCCGACGTCCTCGCCCATGATGAGGACCTTGGGGTCGTTCTCCAGGGCCGTGCGGAGCGATTCGTTGATCGCCTTGGCCAGGGGAAGCTTCTGAACAGCCATGATTACTCGGCCCCTCCGTCCGCGAACGACGCCTGGTAGGCGGCGAACTGCGCGCGCTCCTCGTCGACGAGCGCGTGGCCGTCGGCGTAGACATTCTCAAAGATCGCCATGTGGTCCGGGTCGGGCATCGAGCGGACACCCTCGCGGACGCGCTTGCCGAGCGTCTCGCTCTCCGTCTCCAGGGCCTCGAAGAAGGCCGCGTCGGCGTGACCCTCGCGCTCCAGGTAGGCCTTGAGCCGCAGGATCGGGTCCTTCGCCTCCCAGGCCTCGCGCTCCTCGTCGGCGCGGTACTTGGTCGGGTCGTCGGAGGTGGTGTGGGCGCCCATGCGGTAGGTGAACGCCTCGACGAGGGTCGGGCCCTCGCCCCGGCGGGCGCGCTCGAGAGCCGAGCGGGTGACGGCCAGGCAGGCGAGGACGTCGTTGCCGTCGACCCGGACACCGGGGAAGCCGAAGCCCTGCGCGCGCTGGTAGAGCGGCACACGGGTCTGCTTCTCGGTGGGCTCGGAGATCGCCCACTGGTTGTTCTGGCAGAAGAACACGACGGGCGCGTTGTAGACCGCGGAGAAGGTGAAGGACTCGGCGACGTCACCCTGACTGGACGCGCCGTCACCGAAGTACGCGATCACGGCCGAGTCCGCGCCGTCCTTGGCGACGCCCATGGCGTAGCCGGTGGCGTGCAGGGTCTGCGAGCCGATGACGATCGTGTACAGGTGGAAGTTGTTGGTGTTGGGGTCCCAGCCACCGTGGTTCACACCGCGGAACATGCCGAGCAGGTTCGTCGGGTCGACACCGCGGCACCAGGCGACTCCGTGCTCCCGGTACGTCGGGAAGACGTAGTCGTCGTCGCGGAGCGCGCGGCCGGAGCCGATCTGCGCGGCCTCCTGGCCGAGCAGCGAGGCCCACAGGCCCAGCTCGCCCTGGCGCTGCAGGGCGGTGGCCTCGGCGTCGAAGCGGCGGGTGAGCACCATGTCGCGGTAGAGGCCGCGCAGCTCGTCGGCGCTCAGGTCGATGTCGTACTCGGGGTGCTGGACGCGCTCCCCTTCGGGCGTCAGCAGCTGTACGAGCTCGGGCTCGGAAGTCTGGGACTTCTTGGCGCTGGCGGCGCTGGCGCCGGCCGTGCGCTTGGTGCCGCTGCTGCGTCGCGTCGTCTTGCGCGCGGCAGTGCTCTCCACGGTCACGTGCGTACTCCTCCGTCGGTCCGGCCCCCGGGGTTGCCGGGAAAGGCCAGTGCGGCTCGCCTTGTCCGGACGCGCGCACGGGGTGGGTGCGACTCGGCCGGGTCAGGCGTGACAGGTGCCCCGGCGAGCGCCCTGTCATAGGCACGTTACCCACTGCTTCGCATTACTGCGAAACCCCATTTGACCTGCGATTTTGCTTGGATTTCCAAGTAAATCGAGAAATGTGGGAACAGTAGCTGGTCAGCGCACTGGCAACAGCCTCGCAGGCCGCCGGAACACCGGCACGTTATCCCGCACACCCCGGGCACGGGAAGAGCCAATATGTGAGACTGGGTGGGTGCGCGAAGATGGAAAAATCCGGGTATTTCTGCTGGACGACCACGAAGTCGTCCGGCGCGGCGTCCACGAGCTGCTCTCCGTGGAGGACGACATCGAGGTGGTCGGGGAGGCGGGCACGGCGGCCGACGCCCTCGTCAGGATCCCCGCGACCCGGCCCGACGTGGCCGTGCTCGACGTGCGGCTGCCGGACGGCAGCGGCGTCGAGGTCTGCCGCGAGGTGCGTTCGCAGAACGAGGACATCAAGTGCCTGATGCTCACCTCGTACGCCGACGACGAGGCACTTTTCGACGCGATCATGGCCGGGGCCTCGGGTTATGTCCTCAAGGCCATTCGCGGGAACGAACTGCTTTCGGCGGTACGGGACGTGGCGGCGGGCAAGTCGCTGCTCGATCCGGTCGCGACCGCCCGCGTCCTGGAGCGACTGCGGGACGGAAACAACCCCAAGGGTGACGACAAGCTCGCCAATCTGACCGAACAGGAGCGCAAGATCCTGGATCTGATCGGCGAGGGCCTGACCAACCGGGCCATCGGCGAACGGCTCCACCTGGCAGAGAAGACCATCAAGAACTACGTCTCCAGCCTGCTGTCGAAGCTGGGCATGGAGCGCCGTTCGCAGGCCGCGGCGTACGTGGCCCGCATGCAGGCCGAACGGCACTGAGCGCCGCCGGTGGCCCCCTCGCGGGGTCACCCGTTCGGCCTGACCCGGTGCGGGCCCCGATTCGGGACCTACGTCCCCGGTGAACCGGGGCAGGCGCCCCTTTCCCGGTGCGGTGCCGGTGGCGGAGAGTGGAAGCCATGTCCACCGAGGAGATCCGCGCCATCGAGCTGCTGAACCGCGTCTCGTACGGCCGGGTGGCGACGAGCATGCGCGCGATGCCGTTCGTCGCCCCCGCCCGGCACATCGTGGCCGACGGCTGTGTACTGATCCGCATGCACCGGGGCCTCGGCTACCACCGGGCCTGCGCGGGCAGCGTCGTCGCCTACGGCGCGGACAACTTCAACTCCGGCGCCGAGAACCTCTGGTCCGTGCAGTTCACGGGTTACGCCGAGGTCGTGGAACCGACCGAGGAGCAGCTCGCCGCGTTCGGCGCGAGCCCGCAGGTGGTGGACGGTGACCCCTTCGAGCCGATCTACCTGCGGATCGAGCCGCAGTTCGTGACCGTGCACCAGCTGGACTACACCACGGAGCGACATCTTCAGCACGTAGCGTGATCTAACATTTGGGGGGTGCCGCGCTCATCTGAAACCCTCGCTCCGCCCGTCGGCGCCGTTCCGCTCGCTCCGCCCGTCGGCGCCTCCCCGCCGGCCCCCGTCCCGCTCACCCCGCGCGGCAGCCATTCCGTGCTCGCCCCGCGTGTCGGCGACGCCCCGTTCGCCGCCCTCTCCGGCGCCTCCGCGTTCGCCGCCCACTCCGACGCCTCCCCGTTCGCCACCCTCTCCGGCGACGCCCCGTTCGCGCCCGTCGTCGGCGCCTCCATGCTCGCCCAGCGGGGCGGCGAGGCCGTCCTGACGCCCCGCGGCGCCGCCACCCCCGCCCCGCCCGTCCGTGACCTGCTGCGGCGCTACCGGGAGGCCGGTGAGCCGCTCTCCTGCGAGCCCGTCACCCAGGGCCTGCTGAATCGGGGCTACCGCCTCTTCACCACCCGCGGCGCCTACTTCCTCAAGCAGCACCTCGACGCCCCGACCGCCGACCGGGACACCATCAGCCGCCAGCACCGCGCGACCCAGCGCCTGCACGCCCTCGGCCTGCCCGTCGCCCCGCCGCTCGCCGACTCCGCAGGCCGCACGGTCGCCGTCATCGGCGGCCGCTGCTACGCCCTGCACCCCTGGGTCGACGGCCGCCACCGCGACGGCGCCCAGCTCTCCACGGGCGGTTCGCGGCGCCTCGGCGCGCTCCTCGGGCACGTCCACACCTGCCTGGAGCAGGTGATGGAGTCGCCGCCGCCCGGCGCCGGGCACGAGAGCGCCCGCCCCGAGGACACCCTCCGCGTCATCGACGAGCTCCTGCGCCTCGCCCGCGCCCACCGGCCCCGCACCGGCTTCGACGCGCTCGCCGAGCACCGGCTGCTCGAACGCCGGTGGCTGCTCGCCGAGCACGCCCACCGCCGCCCGCCGCCCGCCGCGTCGGCCGGCTGGGTGCACGGCGACTTCCACCCGCTGAACCTGCTCTACCGGGGCGCCGAACCGGCCGCGATCGTCGACTGGGACCGCCTCGGCGTCCAGCCCCGGGCCGAGGAGGCCGTCAGGGCCGCCGCCATCTTCTTCGTACGACCGGCGGGCGAGCTGGCGCTCGGGAAGGTACGGGCGTACGCGCGGGCCTACCGCCGGGCGGCCGGCGCGGACGCGGCGGAGCTGGCGTCGGCGGTGCACCGGGTGTGGTGGGAGCGGCTCAACGACTTCTGGATACTGCGCTGGCGCTACCAGCTCAACGACCGAAGGGCCGACCCACAGTTTCCTGCGGTGTCGGCCCTGGCGGTGTGGTGGACCCGCGAGTACGAGGCGGTACGCGACGCGTTCGCGGGGTGACTCCGGCCTGTCCTACGGGGTCAAGCCGGTGCCGCGTGTCGCGGGCTGCCCGGTGCTCCCCTGCACGGTGTTGTCCGGCGGGTCCGTGGGGTCGCCCGACGGCGTGCCGGTCGGGTCGCCCGTCGGGTCGCCCGTGTTGCCGCCGTCGTCCGAACCGTCGTCCGTCGGCGTCGGCTTCGTCGTCGGCGGGGTCGTCTGGGGCGTCGTCGGCGGCGTCGTCCGCGGAGTGGTCGGAGGCTTCGTCCACGGCTGCTCGTTGCCGCCGCTCGACGTCGTGTCCGGCTCCTGGGTGTCCTGGCTCTGCTCCTCCGACGGCGTCGGCGACTCCGCGGACGGGGTCGGCGACTGCGTGATCGGCGTCGTCGGCTTGTCGCTGTCCGCCTGACCGGCCTTGTCGAGCGCGTACACGACACCCGCCACGATCGCGATCATCGCGAGCGACAGGAACAGCAGCACCTTGCCGCGGCCGCCCTTCCCGCGCTTCCCGCCGTACCCGTCCTGGCCGTAGCCGCCGTGGCCGCCGTCGTATCCGCCGTCGTCCGGGTTCATCGGGGGCAGGAGCGGGCGCTGCGCGGTCTCGTGGTGCATCGGGTGCCCCATCGCCGTCGTCGCCGCGACGCCGCCGACCGGGGTGTGACCGCCCTCGTGCATCTCCACCGGGCCGGTGCTCCACGTACCCGTGTGGCCGCCCGCCTGCTGGAGCATCTGCAGGCCGTACTGGATGAGCCCGCGCATCTCCTCGGCGCTCTGGAACCGGTCGTCCGGGTCCTTCGCCAGCGAGCGCATCACGAGCCCGTCGAGCTCCGGCGGCGAGGGGTGGGCGACCTCTGACGGCGGGACCGGGATGTCCTGGACGTGCTGGTAGACCACCGAGAGCGGGGTCTCACCGGTGAACGGGGGCCGCAGCGCGAGGAGTTCGTACAGCAGACAGCCGGTGGCGTACAGGTCGGAGCGGTGGTCCACGGCCTTGCCGAGGGCCTGCTCGGGGGAGAGGTACTGCGGCGTGCCCATGACCATGCCGGTCTGGGTCATCGTCGACTGCGCGCCGTGCAGGGCGCGGGCGATGCCGAAGTCCATGACCTTCACCGCGCCGCCGTGCGTGATGATCACGTTCGCCGGCTTGATGTCGCGGTGCACGATGCCGTGCTGGTGCGAGTAGGCGAGCGCCTCCAGGACACCGGAGACGATGATCAGGGCCTGCTCGGGGCCCGGCGCCTCGGCGCTGATCAGCAGGTCGCGGATGGTGCGGCCCTCGACCAGCTCCATCACGATGTACGGCACGGAGTGACCGCCGACGAGGTCCTCGCCGGAGTCGTACACCGCGACGATCGCGTGGTGGTTGAGGCCGGCGACCGACTGCGCCTCGCGCGTGAAGCGGGCCTTGGAGACCGGGTCCTCGGCGAGGTCGGAGCGGAGCAGCTTGACGGCCACGGTGCGGCCCAGGCGCACGTCCTCGGCCGCGAACACCTCCGCCATGCCGCCGCGCCCGAGGCGGTGGGTCAGCCGGTACCGTCCGTCACCGACCACTCCGCCGACGCCCCAGGACTCCGCGGCGGCGCCCGACAGGCCGCCGCCGCCTGCTTCGGATTCGGGTGCCATCAGTCCTCGCCGTCGTCTGTCAGTCGTGTGGAGCCGTTCCGTCGTCACGCTACAGGCTTCGTCCGACACCACGGTCCGAGTGGACCGGCCATCCAACCTCCCGCGTGTACACCCATGCAAATTGCGGCCGGTTCGTGTAACGCTTCCGAGACGCTTCTTGCGCGGAGGGTCACGGAACGGGCACCCGGCTTGACGTGTCGGTGCCCTCGGGCAGACTTGGCCGGGAAATTAACGATCAGCGCCGCCACGCGCGCGTAGGGGGAGCACGAATGAGCCAGGACGGCGCCCAGGGCCGCTATGCGGGCGGTTCGGTTGCGAACGGCCGGTACCAGCTTCGCGACCTGCTCGGCGAGGGCGGCATGGCCTCCGTCTACCTCGCGTACGACAGCGCACTCGACCGGCAGGTCGCCATCAAGACCCTGCACACCGAACTCGGCCGGGAACAGTCGTTCCGCGAGCGGTTCCGGCGCGAGGCGCAGGCGGTCGCGAAGCTTTCGCACACGAACATCGTCTCGGTCTTCGACACCGGCGAGGACACCCTCGACGGCTCGGTCATGCCGTACATCGTCATGGAGTACGTGGAGGGCCAGCCGCTCGGCTCGGTCCTCGCCTCCGACGTACGGCAGTTCGGCGCGATGCCCGCCGACAAGGCCCTCAAGGTGACGGCGGACGTCCTCGCCGCCCTGGACACCAGCCACGAGATGGGCCTGGTCCACCGGGACATCAAGCCCGGCAACGTGATGATGACCAAGCGCGGCGTGGTCAAGGTGATGGACTTCGGCATCGCGCGCGCCATGCAGTCCGGTGTCACCTCCATGACGCAGACGGGCATGGTCGTCGGCACGCCGCAGTACCTCTCCCCCGAGCAGGCCCTGGGCCGCGCGGTGGACGCCCGCTCCGACCTGTACTCGGTCGGCATCATGCTGTTCCAGCTGCTCACGGGCCGTCTGCCGTTCGACGCGGACTCGCCGCTGGCCATCGCGTACGCGCATGTCCAGGAGGAGCCGGTCGCCCCGTCGTCCATCAACCGCTCGGTGACCCCGGCGATGGACGCGCTCGTCGCCCGCGCGCTGAAGAAGAACCCGAACGAGCGTTTCCCGAGCGCGGCCGCGATGCAGGACGAGTGCCTGCGGGTGCTCTCGGCGGGGCAGACGAGCGCGCCGGTGATCGTGGCGGGCGGTCCGGTCAGCAGCGGCGCGGGTGTCGGCTCGGCGGTCTTCCCGCCGGTCGGCCAGACGCCGCCGCCGTCGACGCACGGGGTCCAGTACCCGTACCAGCAGCCCACGCCGGCGCCCCAGCCCGGTCCGTACGGTCCGCCGACGCCGGCGCCCTCCTACGGGTACCCGCAGCAGGCGCCGACCCCGCCGCCGGCCCCGGCGTACCAGACGCCTGCCCCCGGCCCGTACACGATGTCGCCGCAGCCCCCGGTCTCCGGCGGCGCCACCTCCGTCTCCGGTACCGCCGGCGGGTCGCGGCGGAGCACGCCGATGATCGTGGGCGCGGCCGTCGCCGCGCTGCTGGTCATCGGCGGTGTCATCACCGTGATCAACCTCAACAAGGACGACGCGAACGACGGCGCGGGTGGCGACCCGAGCCAGAGCCAGTCGGTCGCGCCGGGGCACAAGGGTCCTGACCTGACGAAGACCATCGACGTGAAGAAGTGCACCGAGCCGAGGGAGTCGAGCGACGACCCGGAGAAGTTCGAGATCCCGGACTTCACGTACAAGAACATTCAGTCGGTCAAGGACTGCATCCAGGCCGCCGGGTGGAAGCTGACGAAGCAGACCCCGGTGGACGAGGCGACGTACGGCGAGGGCACGGTGCTCAGCCAGTACCCGCCGGCGGGCGGGGACGCGTCGAAGAGCGACGCCGAGTTCACCCTGGAGATCTCCACGGGGAACCCGGGGCAGTAGGGCCGGGTTCGTGGTCCGGGTTCGTAGCCCGGGTTCGTAGCTTGGCTTCGTCGCCCGGGTTCGTCGTCCGTTTGTTCGTGGAGTGATCCGCGGGTCATCCGCGCGCGGGCGCCCGGATGCCGGAATTGTCCCGTCATGTGACGCTGAGTTGGATACCTCGGCGGCTCGGTACGGGAGGGGGTCACCCGGTGATTCCAGGACTCCGCGGCACGCGGACGCGGGCACTGCGGTGGCGGGCGCTCGGCCCTGTGATGGCGTGCTGGCTGCTGGTCGGCGCCGTCCCGGTGGCGTACGGGTACGAGCGACCCGGGCCCGCTCCGGCGGGCTCGGCTTCGGCGGGTTCGGCGGGTTCGGCGGCCGGCTCTGCTGGTTCGGCAGCCGGCTCGGCCGGCTCGGCGGCGGCCTCTGCGGGTTCGGCGCATGCGACGGCCGCGCCCAGGACTGCCGGGCCGTCGAAGCCGGCCAAGTCCGCGAAGTCCACCGCGCCGGCCACGCCCTCCCGCTCCCCGGCCGACACCGCCGCCCCGACGGGGCGGCCCACGCCTGGGGCCTCCCGCCCGCCCGCCGCGCCCCCGGCTTCGGCGTCTCCGTCCGCGTCGGCCTCCGCGGCGCCCGGGCCCACCCCGTCCGGCTCATGGGCCGGGCGGCCCGCCGGGGAGGGCCGCCCGCGGCCCGGCCGGCCCCCCGCCAAGCCGAAGCCGAGCGCCACGGATGGACCCGGCGACGCGTCGACCGACCCGTCCGCGGACCCCTCTCGTACCAAATCCGAAACAGCCGAGGAGCCCCCGGAGGAGCCGCCCGAGGGGACGGACGCCGCGGACGAGGGCCTCGAACCGGTACCGGAGACGGACCCCACGGGTTCCGTTTCGCCGCCCGCGACCGTGCCCGCCGCCGCGCCCCGGCTCGGCAACCAGACCGCCCCCACCGCCTCCGACCGGCAGATTCCCGTGGTCACCCTGGGCGCCGGGCTCGCGCTGATGGGGCTCGGAATCGGTTTCCTCGGCCTCCGGATGCGGCGCCGCTGAGAGGCCCGGTCCCCCGCGGGACCCCGCGTGTCCCCCTTGAGACGGACGCGGAAGCTCCGTCTCAGGTCGCTTGTCCGCGTCGGCATACCCGGTATACATACTGAGTATGTCGATCCGCCACGGGCTTCTCGCCCTCCTCGAACGCGGGCCTCGCTACGGCTCGCAGCTCCGTACGGAGTTCGAGTCCCGCACGGGCTCCACCTGGCCGCTCAACGTCGGCCAGGTCTACACGACCCTGAACCGTCTCGAACGGGACGGCATGGTCGCCCAGGACGGCGAGGACGAGGCCGGCCACGCGCTCTACGCGATCACCGACGGCGGTCGTGAAGAGCTGCGGCAGTGGTTCGAGAAGCCCGTGGACCGCACCAGCCCGGCCCGCGACGAGCTCGCCATCAAGCTCGCCATGGCCGTCGGAGCGCCCGGGGTCGACATCCGGGCCGTCATCCAGTCGCAGCGCCGGCACACCGTGAAGGCGATGCAGGACTACACCCGGCTCAAGGCGCAGGCGCTCACCGCGCTCGAGACGGGCGAGTCCCGTGAACGGGACGACGTGGCCTGGCTCCTCGTCCTGGAGCAGCTCATCTTCCAGACCGAGGCCGAGGCCCGCTGGCTGGACCACTGCGAGGCCCGGCTGATCCGGCTCTCGACGTCCGCCGTCGGCGCGGGGGACCCCCGGCCTCCCGAGGCGGCCGCACCGGCCGCCGACGACACGCACCGCCCGGCGCGGCTGCGCTGACACCACGGCCACCCGGCCCCGGTCCCGCGCCACCCGGCGCCGTACCGCACGATCCGCGACGCCTGTCCCGCACACGCGGCGCCGCACCCGCACCACTCCACCCAGAACCTTCTGGCACCACCTCTCCATCCGCTCCGTACGCGACGCCGCACCGCGTCCGTACGCCCAAGGGGGACCCCTCCATGTCCAGTGCGCAGCCCGTGCTGCAACTCCAGAACCTGACCCGCGTCCACGGCTCCGGCGCCACCGAGGTGCACGCCCTGCGCGGCATCGACCTGGCCGTCTACCCGGGTGAACTCGTCGCCGTCATGGGCCCGTCCGGCTCCGGCAAGTCGACCCTGCTCACCATCGCGGGCGGCCTCGACAACCCCACTTCCGGCAAGGTGATCGTCGAGAACACCGACATCACCACCGCCGACCGCAAGGCCCTCGCGGCCCTGCGCCGCCGCAGCATCGGGTACGTCTTCCAGGACTACAACCTCATCCCGGCGCTCACCGCCGCCGAGAACGTCGCCCTGCCCCGCGAACTGGACGGTGTCGCCGCCCGCAAGGCCCGCGTCGAGGCGCTGGCCGCGCTGGAGGAGATGGACCTCGGCCACCTCGCCGACCGCTTCCCCGACGAGATGTCCGGCGGCCAGCAGCAGCGCGTGGCCATCGCCCGTGCCCTCGTCGGCGACCGGCGCCTGGTCCTCGCGGACGAGCCCACCGGCGCCCTGGACTCCGAGACCGGCGAGTCCGTCCTCGCCCTGCTGCGCTCGCGCTGCGACGCCGGGGCCGCGGGCGTCCTGGTCACCCACGAGCCGCGGTTCGCCGCCTGGGCCGACCGGGTCGTCTTCCTGCGGGACGGCGCCGTCGTCGACCAGACCGTGCGCAGCGAGGCCGACTCGCTCCTCTCCGGCCAGGCGGCCGAACGGTGAACAAGTGGCTCCACTCCTGGCGCGCCGCGATCCGCATCGCGCGCCGTGACGCCTGGCGCTCCAAGGGACGCAGCTTCCTCGTCCTCGCGATGATCGCCCTGCCCATCCTCGGCGTCAGCGCCGCCGATCTGACCCTGCGCAGCTCGGAGCTCTCCACCGAGGAGAGCCTGAACCGGAAGATAGGCGCCGCCGACGCGCGCTTCTCCGACGCCCAGGTCAACGGTGTGCCGATCTTCCAGGATCCGAACGGCGACACGAACGTGCCGGCCAAGGACTACGGCGACCAGGCCTGGCCGACCGGTCCGACCGACGTCACCAAGACCTTCCCGGCCGGCTCCACGGTCCTGACCGACAGCTCCGGCAGCGCCAAGCTGACCACCGCCCACGGGCTCCTCCAGAGCGAGGTCCGTGAGCTGAAGGCCGGCGACCCGCTCGCCCGCGGCATCATGGCCCTCCAGGACGGCCGCTTCCCGGAGAAGGCCGACGAGGTCGCCGCGACCACGCACTTCCTGGAGACCAGCGGGCTGAGCATCGGCTCCACGCTCTCCGCCCGCGGTGACACCCGTACGTTCCGGATCGTCGGCTCGTACGAGCTCCCCAACGATCTGAAGGCCGACCAGATCAACGCCCTGCCGGGCGCGTTCCTCGACGCGTACGCCAAGGTCGTCGCGGCGAGCGGGCTGGACACGGGCGGCGCCTCCGTCACGTATCTGGTGAAGGCTCCCGGTGGTTTCACGTGGAACACCGTCCAGCAGATCAACGCCAAGGGCGTCGCCGTCGTCTCGCGCGCGGTGCTCCTGGACCCGCCCGCCAAGGCCGATGTCCCGCTCTACCAGAAGGAGGGCTGGGGCACCTTCGAGGACAGCGCGGCCGCCCAGGCCGCCGAGCTCGCCGCGGCGGGCACGGTCGTCGGCCTCGCCATGCTGGAGATCTGCCTCCTTGCCGGGCCCGCGTTCGCCGTGGGCGCCCGCCGCTCGCGCCGTCAGCTCGGGCTCGTCGGTGCCAACGGCGGCGACCGTCACCACATCCGCGCGATCGTGCTGAGCGGCGGTCTCGTCATCGGCGTCGCGGCTGCCGTCCTCGGTACGGTTCTCGCGCTCATCCTGACGTTCGCGCTGCAGCCGTTCCTCGAAACCGCCATGAACCAGCGGTTCGGCTCCTTCGACGTGCGTCCGCTGGAGCTGCTCGGCATCGCGTTCATCGCCGTGCTGACCGGTCTGATGGCCGCGATCGTCCCGGCCGTCACCGCGTCCCGGCAGACCGTCCTCGCCTCGCTCACCGGGCGTCGCGGTGTCCGCCGCGGCAGCCGCGTCCTGCCGCTCATCGGTCTGGGCGCCCTGCTCCTGGGCGGCACGATCGCGCTGTACGGCTCGGTGATCTCCGACCAGTTCATCGTCGTCGCGGGCGGCAGCGCCCTCGCCGAGCTGGGCGTGGTCGCCATGACCCCGGCCCTGGTGGGCCTCTTCGGCCGCACCGGCCGCTGGCTGCCGCTCTCGCCGCGCCTCGCCCTGCGGGACGCAGTGCGCAACCGGGGCCGTACGGCACCCGCCGTCGCCGCCGTGCTCGCCGCGGTCGCCGGAACGGTCGCCATCTCCACCTACGCGGCCAGCCGCGAGGCCCAGGACGCGGCCGGCTACGAGGCGAAGCTGCCGCACGGCGCGGTCTCCGCGCTCGTGATGGAGGAGGGCGGCCGTGACGTTCCGCAGGTGCGGGACGCCATCCAGCGGCTGATGCCGGTCGACACCCGCGCGGACGTCCAGCGCATCGTGGTCGGCAAGCCGGGCTGTGCCCCGTACAGCGAGGCCCCGGGCTGCGGCCGCTTCGAGCTGGTGATCCCGAAGGCCAACGAGTGTCCGCTGTGGGCCTCCGAGGACGGCTCGGACCCCTCCGAGAAGTTCACCAAGGAGCAGCGCCGCAAGCTCGCCGAGGACTGGCGCTGCACGGAGAACAGCGGCGGTGACCTGCCCGGCGGCGCCTACGTCGAGGGTGGCCTGGTCGTCGGTGACGCCTCGCTCCTGAAGATCCTCGGGATCACGGACGCGGGCGCCCAGAAGGCCCTCGCCGAGGGGAAGATCGTCTCCTTCGCCAAGGCCCCGATCGACAAGGGCGACAAGATCGGCATCAGGGTGATCGCCGACAACAAGAAGGCGAACCAGGCCGATCAGGAGCGCAAGCCGCTCCCCGGCGAGATCAAGAGCCTCCCCGCCCACCTGGTGACCGGGCAGAACGCCTACGGCGTGCGGGCGCTCATCAGCCCCGAGGCCGCCAAGGCCGCCGGCTTCACCGCGCTGCCGTTCGGCTCGGTCTTCTCCACCGACGCGATGCCCAGCGCCGAGCAGCGTCAGAAGCTCGACGGGGAGCTCGCCAAGATCGGCAGCGATGTCGCTCTCCACGTGGAGGAAGGATTCGTCAGCAACACGAGCATCGTGCTCCTCGCGCTGACCGTCTTCGCCGGACTCGTCACCATCGGCGCGGCCGGTATCGCCACCGGCCTCGCGCAGGCCGACGCCGAGGCCGATCTGAAGACGCTGTCCGCAGTCGGCGCGCCCCCGCGGGTCCGCCGCACGCTCAGCGGCTTCCAGTGCGGGGTGGTCGCCGCGATGGGCGTGATCCTCGGATCGGCGGCCGGTGTGCTGCCGGCGATGGGCCTGCGGCTCACCGAGGAACGCCAGGAGCTGCGCTTCTACCAGGAGTCCCTCGACCAGGGCTGGGGCGGCTCGCAGGACGTGCCGTACGTCCCGATCGTCGTCCCCTGGGAGACGCTCGGCGCGATGCTGATCCTGGTACCGCTGGGCGCCGCGCTCCTCGCGGCCCTGGTGACCCGCTCGCGTGGGGCCCTGGCCCGCCGCGAAGCCGCCTGATCGGTCCTTGATCGGTACCTGATCGGCCTCTGGACGGTCCGTGATCGGTCGTTGCCGTCCTGTGCCCCTGGAGAAGGGTGGATCACCCTCCTCCAGGGGCACACCGTGTGATGAGGCACGTGTGCGAGAGAATGGCGGCATGGAGATGCCGAGGAATGAACGGTCGCAGGAGACTCCCCAGGTCCTCATCGTGGGACAGGACGGGATGGCACTCGGCGGCGCTCAGGGTGACGACGAATCCCGCGAGGTCCCGGTGACAGAAATGGTCGAGCAGCCTGCGAAGGTCATGCGCATCGGCAGCATGATCAAGCAGCTCCTGGAGGAAGTACGCGCGGCTCCCCTCGACGAGGCGAGCCGGGTCAGGCTCAAGGACATCCACGCGAGCTCCGTGAAGGAGCTGGAGGACGGGCTCGCGCCCGAACTGGTCGAGGAACTGGAGCGGCTCTCGCTGCCGTTCACCGACGAGGCGATCCCCTCCGAGGCGGAACTACGGATCGCGCAGGCCCAGTTGGTGGGCTGGCTCGAAGGCCTCTTCCACGGGATCCAGACGGCGCTGTTCGCCCAGCAGATGGCCGCCCGCGCCCAACTGGAGCAGATGCGGCGTGCGCTGCCTCCGGGTGTGCCGGTCGACGAGGACGACGACCACGGCCGGGGCCACGCCGTCCGGTCGGGGCCTTACTTGTAGGACTTCGAGGCCGCTAGGGCTCCGGGGCCTGCTTGGAGTCGCTCCGGAGTCGCGTGAGGGCCCGGCACACCTCAGGGCGTGCCGGGCCCTTGCGCGTTCGGGCGGGCCTGGTGCGCGCGTCCTCAGGCCGTCCGGGGAGCCACGAGCAGGACCTTGCCGACGTGGGTGCCGGAGTCCAGGGCGCGATGCGCCTCGGCGGCGTCCGGCATCTCGACCGTACGGTCGACCACCGCGCGTACCGTGCCCGACTCGACCAGCGGCCAGACGTGCTCCCGCACCGCGGCGACGATGGCCGCCTTCTCGTGCAGCGGGCGGGCGCGCAGCGTCGTCGCCGTGATCGCGGCCCGCTTGGAGAGCAGCGCTGCGAGGTTCAACTCGCCCTTCACACCGCCCTGCAGACCGATGACGGCCAGCCGGCCGTTGACCGCGAGCGCGTTCACGTTGCGCTCCAGATACTTCGCTCCGAGGATGTCCAGGATCACGTCCGCACCCGCGCCGTCCGTGGCCTTGCGGAGCTCCTCGACGAAGTCCTGCTCGCGGTAGTCGATCAGGATGTCCGCGCCCAGCTCGGCGCAGCGCGCGAGCTTGTCCGGACCGCCGGCCGTGACCGCGACCTTCGCGCCGACGGCCTTGGCGAGCTGGATCGCCATCGTGCCGATGCCGCTCGCCCCGCCGTGCACCAACAGCGTCTCGGCAGGCCGCAGATGGGCGACCATGAAGACGTTCGACCAGACCGTGCAGGTCACCTCGGGCAGCGCCGCCGCCGTCACCAGGTCCATGCCCTCCGGCACGGGCAGCAGCTGGCCGACGGGGACGACGACCTTCTCCGCGTAACCACCGCCGACGAGCAGCGCGCACACCTCCTGGCCGACCTTCCAGCCGGAGACCCCCGGGCCCAGCGCGGCGATCCGGCCCGAACACTCCAGACCGGGGTACGGAGATGTGCCCGGCGGCGGGTCGTAGAAGCCCTGGCGCTGGAGCAGATCGGCACGGTTGACGGCGCTCGCCACCACCTCGACGAGGACCTCGCCCTCGGCGGGCACGGGATCGGGCACCTCGGCCCAGACGAGGGCCTCGGGGCCGCCGGGTTCCGGAATCGTGATCGCATGCATGGCGGCGAGGCTACTCGGACGGCGACGACAACGGGGTGACGGGAGCGGCGCGCACGATGGTGATCACACGGTCCGTCAACTGCAGCGGGCTGGCCGCCGGATCGTCGTAACCGAGCAGCCGGTGCCCGCGCAACACGCTGACCACCAGGTCCTCGGTCTCCCGCACGCTCTTGCCCGCCTCGGCCTTGGTGACCGGCCGCTCCACCAGATCGAGCCCCGAGCCCTGCTGGATCAGGTCCTCCATCACCGCACCGGCGCTGGGGCTCAGCACGGAGAGCCCGAGCAGGCGACCGGCCGCGCTGGCGCTGGTGATCACGGCGTCCGCACCCGACTGGCGCAGCAGCGGCGCGTTCTCCTCCTCGCGCACGGCGGCGACGATCTTCGCGCCCCTGTTGAGCTGTCGGGCGGTGAGCGCCACCAGGACGGCGGTGTCGTCGCGCTGGGTGGCGATGACGATCTGACGCGCCTTCTGCACCTCGGCGCGGAGCAGCACATCGCTGCGGGTCGCGTCACCGACCACTCCGACGAAGCCGTCCGCGTTCGCGGTCTCGATCACCTTGGTGGAGGGATCGACGATGACGATCTGTTCCTTCCGCAGGCCCGTCGCGCAGAGGGTCTGGATCGCCGAGCGACCCTTGGTACCGAATCCGACGACGACGGTGTGGTCACGCAAGGTGGACCTCCAGCGGTTCAGCCGCCACTCCTCCCGGGTCCGCTCCGTGAGGACCTCGAGAGTGGTGCCGACCAGGATGATCAGGAACAGCACGCGCAGTGGCGTGATCACCAGGATGTTGACGAGCCGCGCGGTATCGCTGTACGGGACGATGTCGCCGTATCCGGTGGTGGAGAGGGTGACGGTCGCGTAGTAGGCGCAGTCGAGGAAGTCGAGCGTCCCGTTGGCGTTGTCGTGGTAGCCGTCGCGGTCGATGTAGACGATGACCGTGGTGAGGGCGAGCACGCCAAGCGCCATGAGCAGGCGTTTGGCCACCTGGCGTATGGGCTTCTCGACGACGCGGCGGGGCATCCGGATGCGGGTGGGGGCCGCCTTCTCGTCCGCGTCGCGCGCCATGACGTCACGGCTGGGAAGTTTCACGTGAAACACCCTCCTGCCGTGCGGTGGTGATGCTGGGGACGGGTTCGGCGAGCGAGCCCGGCCAGGGGAGGTCGAGGATCTCCAGCGCGTCGCCGGGCCGCGCGCCGCCGGGCGGGACGACGGCCATCCCGTCCGCCGCCGCGATCCCCCGGAGCATCGCGGGCCCGTGGTACCGCAGCGGAACGATCCGGTCGTCGCGGTAGACGACCGGGACAAGCCGGGTGTCGTGGGGGTGGCCCTGCACCTCGTCCGCCATGGGGACGCTGTACGGCGCCGGGAGCGGGGTCCCCGCGAGGGCGCGGAGCAGCGGCTCGGCCAGGGTGAGCAGGCCCGAGACGGCGGCCAGCGGGTTCCCGGGCAGCCCGACGAGATGGCGGTCGGCGTCGAGGCGCGCGAGCAGCATCGGGTGACCGGGCCGGACCTTCACCCCGTCGACGAGCAGGGTCGCCCCGGCTTTGGCCAGCACGGGGTGGACATGGTCGACGGGGCCCGAGGCCGTGCCGCCGGTGGTGATCACCAGGTCGGCTGGGGAGCCGGTGACGGCCGCCGCGAGGGCGGACTCGTCGTCGCCGATCCATCGGGTGGCCAGCGTCTCGGCGCCCAGCGCGGTCAGCCAGGGGCCGAGCATGGGGCCGAGGGCGTCCCGGATCAGCCCGTCGTGGGGGAGTCCCGCCGTCAGCAGCTCGTCGCCGAGGACGAGGACCTCCACGCGGGGGCGGGCCGGGGTGGGCAGCTCGTCGTACCCGGCGGCGGCCGCGAGGCCGAGGACGGCCGGGGTCACCCGGGTCCCGGCGGGCAGCAGCCGGTCACCGGCGCCGCACTCCTGGCCCCGGGGGCGGATGTCCTGACCGGGCACGACCTCGCGCCGGGCGTGCAGATGCCCGCTCGTATCGGTGCGGGCGTGCTCGCTGCGGATGACCGCCGTGGTCTCGGGCGGTACGCGGGCCCCGGTGGCGATCCGAACGGCGGTGCCGTCGTCCAGCGGCGCGGCGGGGGCGTGGCCGGCGAGCACGGCTCCCTGGGCGCGGATCTCCCAGGGGCCGGGACCGGCGACCGCCCAGCCGTCCATGGCCGAGGTGTCGAAGGAGGGCAGATCGGTGAGCGCGAGGAGCGGCTCGGCAAGCACCCGGCCCAGGGCCTGGTCGAGCGGCGTACGGAGGGGTGGGCGCGCGGCGCCCACGGTGGCCCCGGCACGGGCGGCGACGGCGCGCGCGGCGGGCCAGGCGGTGGCGTGGTGGGGGTCGTCGGGGGTGGAGGTGGGGCCGGCGGCAGCGGCGGCGGGCCGGTGCTCGGTGCCGCGCTGCGAAGCAACGAGGGCGAGGACCTCATCGACGCCGTCGTCGTCGGCGTCGTCGTGGTGCGTCATCCGTCCGTGTCCCGCTCCGCCTCGGCGGCCCAGCGGTTGGCGAGGGCGGCGGCCTTGCGGGACGCCTCGGCGACGGCCTCCGGGCCGTCGGCGCCCTCGGCGGCCGCCTTCGCCGCCGCGTACCCGACCAGGAAGGTGGTCAGCGGCGCGGCGGGGCGGGCGACCCCGTGGGCGGCGTCCCGGGCCAGATCGAGCAGGACGCCGGTGTCGACGTCGATCTCGATGCCCAGTTCGGCCTTGACTGCGGTGATCCATTCGTCCAGCACGTTCCCATGCTCCCTGATCCTGGCCCGGGCCGCGGCGATGTCCTCCCAGGTGTCGCAGTCGAAGGAGGCGAGGGGGCCCGCGGTGACCCGGACGATCCGCAGTCCCTCGGTGAGCAGACGCAGCGGGAGCCCGGAGAGGCCGCCGTGCTCGGTGGCGAGGCGAGCGAGCTCGCGGCGGAGGACGTCGGTGCGGTAGACGGCGACGAGCGGCTGGTCACGGCCGTCGGCATCGACGAGGAGGGCGGCGTCGGGCGCGGCGGCGTCGGGGGCGGGGGCGGCGGCGTCGGGCGCGGCGGCCTCGGACGCACCGGCCCCGGACGCGGCGGTCAGGGCGTTCAGGAGCCGGATGCCGGTCCCCTCGTCGAGGAACGGCAGGTCGGCGGAGAGAACGAGCACGGCGTCGGCCGCGACCTCGCGCACCCCGGAGTCGAGCGCGGCCAGCGGTCCCCCGCCGGGCGGCTCCTCCCTGGCCCACACCACGGGCCGCACGGTCGGCCGCCGGTCTCCGACGACGACGGTGCGCCCGGCGCCCCGGCAGCCGGCGAGCACGCGGTCGAGCAGGGCCCGCCCGCCGACCCGCACGGCGGGCTTGTCCACACCGCCCAGCCGCTTGGCCGCCCCGCCCGCGAGCACGACGGCGTCATACAAGGTCGTCACCCCAGCAGTATGAGCCGCACCCGCCCCAAGAGCCCCCGGCCGTCTCAGGGGAAGAGAACATCGTGACGACGGCCGGGGGCTCCTGGGGTCGGTGCCGGGTCAGAGCGTGCGCAGCAGCACCGCGGGGTGTTCGACGCAGTCCGCGACGTAGCGGAGGAAGCCGCCCGCCGTGCCTCCGTCGCAGACCCGGTGGTCGAAGGTCAGCGACAGCTGGACGACCTGGCGGACGGCCAGCTCACCGTCGTGGACCCACGGCTTGGGGATGATCCGGCCCACCCCGAGCATCGCCGCCTCCGGGTGGTTGATGATCGGCGTCGACCCGTCGACCCCGAACACCCCGTAGTTGTTCAGCGTGAACGTCCCGCCGGTCAGGTCCGCCGGTGTCAGCGTCCCCTTCCGCGCCGACTCCGTCAGCCGCGCGAACTCCTCCGTCAGCGACTCGGCCGTCCGCGTGCCCGCGTCCCGGACCACCGGAACGACCAGACCGCGCTCGGTCTGCGCCGCGAACCCGAGGTGCACGGACGGCAGCCGGACGATCTCCCGCGCGGCCGTGTCCACCGTGGAGTTCAGCTCCGGGAAGCGGGCGAGCGCGTGGGTGCAGATGCGGGCGAGCAGCGCGAGGAGCGAGATCTTCGGGCCACCGGCCGCGTTCATCGCGGCCCGCGCGGCCATGAGCTCGGTCGCGTCCGCGTCCACCCAGCAGGTGGCGTCCGGGATCTCCGTACGGCTGCGGGAGAGCTTGTCGGCGACGGCGCCCCGGACCCCGCGCAGCGGCACCCTCTCGCCGACGGCCGCGCCGGCCGAGCCGGCCACGACCGGAGCGGGACGCGCGGCGGCCGTCTCGGCGGCGGCCAGGGCGGACTCCACGTCGGCCCGCAGGATCAGACCGGCCGGGCCCGACCCCCGTACCTCCCGCAGATCGAGGCCCTTGTCCCGGGCCAGCTTCCGCACGAGCGGCGAGATCACCGGCACGGGCCCGTCGGACACCACGGGAGCCGCAGCCGGAACCGACACGGGGATCTGGACCGGAGCGACGGCCGGAGCCGCGGCAGCCGGAGCCGCGGGGCTCTCGCGCCGCACCCGGCGACGCCTGGCCGCCGGTCCCGCCGTGCCGTATCCGACGAGCACGTTGCCGGAGTACTCCGAGGACTCGGCGGAGGCGGCCGCCTCCGCCGAGGGACCGCCCGCGACCGCGGCGGACGGTGCCGTCGGCACCTCGCCCGGCGTTCCGCCGACCGCGACCGTAATCAGCGGCGCGCCGACCGGCAGCTCCGTGCCCTCGTCGCCGAAGCGGGCGGTCACCACACCGCCGTACGGGCACGGCACCTCGACCATGGCCTTGGCGGTCTCGACCTCCACGACCGGCTGGTCGATGGCGACGACGTCGCCGACGTTCACCAGCCAGCGGACGATCTCCGCCTCGGTCAGCCCCTCACCGAGGTCGGGCAACTTGAACTCGAGAACCTGGGCCATCAGTTGCCCGCCTCCCACTGCAGCCGCGCCACCGCGTCGAGAATCCGGTCCACGCCCGGCAGGTGGTGCCGCTCCAGCATCGGCGGCGGGTACGGGATGTCGAACCCGGCGACCCGCAGGACCGGCGCCTCCAGGTGGTGGAAGCAGCGCTCGCTCACGCGCGCCGCGATCTCCCCGCCCGGCCCGCCGAACCCGGCCGACTCGTGGACGACGACGGCCCGTCCGGTGCGCCGCACCGACGCGCAGACGGTCTCCTCGTCGAACGGCACCAGCGAGCGCAGATCGACCACCTCCAGGTCCCAGCCCTCGGCCTGGGCCGCCTCCGCGGCCTCCAGGCAGACCGGCACGGACGGCCCGTACGTGATCAGCGTCGCGCTGCGCCCCGCGCGGCGCACCACGGCCTTGCCGATCGGCTCCACCGGAGTCGGTGCCTCGGGCCGCCAGTCGGCCTTCGACCAGTAGAGCCGCTTGGGCTCCAGGAAGACGACCGGGTCGTCGGAGGCGATCGCCGCCCGCAGCAACCCGTACGCGTCCTCGACGGTGGCCGGGGTGACGACATGGAGCCCCGGCGTCGCCATGTAGTACGCCTCGGAGGAGTCGCTGTGGTGCTCCACACCGCCGATCCCGCCGCCGTACGGCACCCGGATCACCAGCGGCATCGGCATCGCGCCCCGGGTGCGGTTCCGCATCCGGGACACGTGGCTGATCAGCTGCTCGAACGCCGGGTAGGCGAAGGCGTCGAACTGCATCTCGACGACCGGCCGCAGCCCGTACATCGCCATGCCGACGGCCGTGCCGAGGATGCCGGCCTCGGCCAGCGGGGTGTCGGTGCAGCGGTCCTCGCCGAACTCCTTGGCGAGCCCGTCGGTGACCCGGAAGACGCCGCCGAGCGTGCCGACGTCCTCGCCCATGACATGGACGGTCGGGTCCTCGGCCATCGCGTCCCGCATCGCCCGCTGGAGCGCCTGCGCCATGGTGGCGGGCTTGGCCACCGCCTTCTTCTCCGGCGTCTGCTGCGCGGTGGTCATCACGCCTCGCTCTCGGCGTCGAGCTCGGCCCGCAGCTGCGCCGCCTGCTCGCGCAGTTGTGCCGTCTGCTCGGCGTAGACGTGCGCGAACAGATCCATCGGGTCCAGGACCGGCTCGGCGTTCATCCGCTCGCGCAGCTCCGCCGCCATCGTCTCGGCGGCCTCGGCCGCCGCCCGCTTGCCGTCCTCGTCGAGCAGGCCACGCTCCGTCAGCTCCCGCTCCAGGAGCAGGATCGGGTCGTGCGCCCGCCAGGCCTCGACCTCGCTGTCCCCGCGGTAGCGGGTCGCGTCGTCGGCGTTGGTGTGGGCGTCGATGCGGTACGTCACGGCCTCGACCAGGGTCGGTCCGCCGCCCCGCCGCGCGCGTGCCACGGCCTCGGTCAGCACCTGGTGGACGGCGACGGCGTCGTTGCCGTCGACGAGCCGACCCGGCATGCCGTACCCGACGGCCTTGTGGGCCAGCGAGGGGGCCGCCGTCTGCTTGGCGAGGGGCACGGAGATCGCGAAGCCGTTGTTCTGCACGAGGAAGACCACCGGGGCCTGCCAGACGGCCGCGAAGTTCAGCGCCTCGTGGAAGTCGCCCTCGCTGGTGCCGCCGTCGCCGACCATGGCGAGGGCGACCACGTCGTCGCCCTTGAGGCGGGCCGCGTGGGCCAGGCCCACCGCGTGCGGGAGCTGGGTGGCGAGCGGCGTGGACAAGGGCGCGACGCGGTGCTCACGCGGGTCGTACCCGGTGTGCCAGTCGCCGCGCAGCAGCGTCAGCGCCTGGACCGGGTCCAGACCGCGGGCGACGGCCGCGAGGGTGTCGCGGTACGACGGGAAGAGCCAGTCCCGGTCCTCCAGGGACAGCGCGGCCGCGACCTCGGCGGCCTCCTGCCCGGTGGTCGACGGGTAGACGGCCAGGCGGCCCTGCTTGGTGAGCGCCGTGGCCTGCGCGTTGTACCGACGGCCGCGGACCAGCTCCGCGTAGAGCCGCCGCAGCAGCTCGGGGTCGGCCTGGGCGGCCGCGTCCGTGCCGAGGACCCGATAGGGCTCGGCGTCGGGCAGCAGCGGGGCGGGGTCGGTGCGCGGCTTCCACGCCGGCGGCGGGGTCGGCCGGTAGGCGGTCGCGGCACCGGGCGGCTCTTGGACTGTCGAACTGCGCTGTTGCAACGAGTCCACCTCCTCGTGGGAGCGGGCATAAGACCCGAAGGCGGGTGGCGCGAATGTGGTGCGCCTCACCTACCGATTGTTCGGTCGTGGATCCATTTTGGCTACAGGCGCCCTCAGCCTGTGGACAATCGGTTCTCCACAGCCTGGGATGGAGACATGTCGTCCATGGATGAGAGGTGGGGGGACGTGGCGGATGAACAAATGGCCGACGGCTGGGAGCAGGCCCTGCCCCCGAGCCCGGCCGGAGTGCCGCAGGGCCCGCCGGCCCGCCCGCTCGACGCGATCGACCGGGACATCCTGCGCATCCTGCAGACGGACGGTCGCGCGTCGATACGCTCCGTGGCCGAACGGGTCCACGTGTCCCGGGCCAACGCCTACGCGCGGATCAACCGGCTGATCGACGACGGCGTGATCCGCGGCTTCAGCGCCCGGGTCAACCACGAGCGCGCCGGGCACGGCGCCTCGGCGTACATCACGCTGAGAATCGTCCAGAACTCCTGGCGCACCGTGCGCGAGCAGCTCCAGGCGCTGCCGGGCGCCGCACACATCGCCCTGGTCAGCGGAGACTTCGACGTCCTGCTGCTCGTGCACACGCCGGACAACCGGACGCTGCGCGAGCTGGTGCTCACCCGGCTCCAGGCGATCCCGGAGGTGCTCTCCACGCGCACGCTGCTGGTCTTCGAGGAGACGGACCTCGATCCGGACCACTGACGGCCCGGACCGGCAGGCCCGGACACGGGCCCGGACATGCGGGCCCGGACCGGAGGACCCGGCCTGGCCCGCGAAAGTGCCCTGGGACGGGCCTCAGCGGGCCGTCCGCAGCCCGTCGAAGGCCAGGTGCACGACGGTGTCGGCGAGCTGGTCCCGCTCGGCGTGGGCGCCCGGCAGCGGCCGGTACCACTCCACCAGCGAGTTGATCATGCCGAAGAGCAGCCGGGTGGCGAGCTTGATGTCCACATCGGCCCGCAGGTCCCCGTCGGCGACCGCCGCCTTCAGCAGGTCGGCCACCTTGTGGTCGAACTCCCTGCGCCGCTCCATGGCCCAGCGCTCGGTGTCGGTGTTGCCCCGGACCCGCAGCAGCAGCGTCACGTACGGCAGCTCCGCTATCAGCACCTCGACGGTGCGCCGGGTGACGTACTCGACCCGCTCGATCGCCCGGCCGCGCCCCGCGCCGGGCTCGCCGAGGATCCCGAAGAGCCCGTCGAGCGCACGGCTGACAGCCCTGCGCAGCAGCTCCTCCTTGCCGGCGACATGGTGGTAGATCGAGGACTTGGAGATCCCGGCGGCCTTGGAGAGGTGCTCCATGGACGTGCCGTCGTAGCCGCGCTCGTTGAAGACCCGTACGGCGACGGAGAGCAGCGTCTCGGGGGTGTAGGTGTCCCGCTTCGCGGTCGTCATGCCGTGGCCTCCTCGCCGGCCGTGTCCGCCGCCCGCTCGGCGGCCGCCTGTTCTTCCGCCGCGCGGTCCGCGGCCGCCTGCTCCGCGGCGACGCGGCGGCGCAGCGCCTGTGAGGGGGCGTAGCGGCCCGTCGGGTACTCCTCGTGGAGGTTGGAGAGCGTCCCCAGGACCCAGCCCGCGCCCAGCTCCTCGGCCCAGGCCAGCGGCCCGCGCGGGTAGTTCACGCCGAGCCGCATCGCGGTGTCGATGTCGTCGGCGTCGGCCACCGCGCGCGTGGCGGCGTCGTAGGCGAAGTCGGCGAGCATCGCGACCGTACGGGCGACGATCAGGCCGGGCACGTCACCGATGACGCTGACCTTCTTGCCGGCCGCTTGGAAGAGACCGATCGCCTCCTGCAGGGAGGCGTCGTCCACGGTCGCCGCGGGCGCGAGGACGATCCGCTCGCAGGTGGCGAAGTCCAGGGCCAGGTCGATGTGGATGACCGGCATCTCGGCGTCGTCGGCTGCGGTGCCGTCGGCGAGGAAGAGCCGGGTCCCGCTGGGCAGTTCGATCCAGCCCGGGTAGCCGGGCACGGCGTCGTCGGCGCGCTCGACCGTGATCCCTGACTCCTCGAAGAGACCCACCAGCGCCCGCGCCTGGTACAGGTCCCCCTGGACCGTGACCGAGGCCGGCCGGTCGGCGGGCGGCGCGGTGTGCGGCTCGGGGGCCGTCGCGCCGTCCCCGTACGGGAACCAGCCCTGCCCCGACTTGCGGCCGAGCCGCGCGGACTCGACCAGACGCCGCTGGGCGAGCGAGGGCGTGAACTTGGGGTCCTGGAAGAAGGAGTCCCAGACGGACCGGGTGACGGCCTCGTTGACGTCCTGGCCGATGAGGTCGGTCAGCTCGAAGGGGCCCATCCGGAAGCCGCCGCTCTCGCGCAGGGCCGCGTCGATGGTGGCGGGGTCGGCCGCGCCCTCCTCGTACACCCGCAGCGCCTCGGCGTAGAAGGGCCGGGCGATCCGGTTGACGATGAAGCCGGGGGTGTCGGCGCAGCGCACCGGGGTCTTGCCCCAGCTCTTGGCGGTCTCGTACGCGCGCGTGCCGGCCGAGGCGTCGGTGGCGAAGCCGCTGACGACCTCGACGAGCGGCAGCAGCGGCGCCGGGTTGAAGAAGTGCAGTCCGACGAACCGGCCGGGCAGCCGCAGCCCTCCCGCGATCGCGGTGACGGAGAGGGAGGAGGTGTTGGTGGCGAGGAGGGTGTCGTCGCCGACGATCTTCTCCAGGTCGGCGAAGAGCCGCTGCTTGACCGGGAGATGTTCGACGATCGCCTCGACGACGAGCGCCGCGTCGGCCAGCTCGGTCAGCTCGGCCGCGGCGTGCAGCCGGGCCACGGCGGCGTCGCGTCCGGCCTTGTCCAGGCGGCCCTTCTCGACCAGCCGGTCCAGGCGGGCGGCGAGCGCGGTCACGGCCTCCTCGGCCCGGCCGGGGGCGCTGTCGTAGAGCCGTACGGGATGCCCGGCGACCAGGGCGACCTGCGCGATGCCCTGGCCCATGGTCCCCGTGCCGACCACGGCGACGGTACGGCTCCGGTCGAGGGCTTCGGCGGCGGAATCCGGGGCCGTGGCCGGGGCGGCGTCCGACGCCGAGTCGCTCACATTGGCGGTCATACGGCTGATCCTCCCCGATGGGTTGTCCACAGCTTCGACAGACCCCCTTGTCCCGACCGATCGTTCGGTTACTCTAACTCTGTCCGTTCCTCCCTGCCCACCCGTCTTCCACGACCACCCGTCGCGGAAGGCACCGCGCAGGCGTCACACGCGCCGAACCGATCTAGCTCGACGAGGAGTTGGTCCCGCCATGGCCGCCGCTCAGCTGACCACCGACGCTCTGGCCCAGAAGCACCGGTCCACACTCGACCAGGCACTGGACACGATCCGCACCCGTGCCTACTGGTCACCGCACCCCGAGCACCCCAAGGCCTACGGCGAGAACGGCTCGCTGGACGCCGCCGGTGGTCTCGAGGCGTACAAGGCCCTGCTGAACACCCGCTTCGAGCTGGACCAGCCCGGCACGGACGACTGGACCGGCGCCGAGACCTCGCCGTACGGCCCGGCGCTCGGCATCGAGTACCCGCACGCCGACATCGACGTCCTGCTGCCCGCGATGCGCGCCGGCATGGCCGCCTGGCGCGAGGCCGGCGCCGAGGTCCGCGCCCTGGTCTGTCTGGAGATCCTCGCCCGGATCTCCGCCCGCACCCACGAGTTCGCGCACGCCGTCATGCACACCAGCGGCCAGGCCTTCATGATGGCGTTCCAGGCCGGCGGCCCGCACGCCCAGGACCGCGGCCTGGAGGCCGTGGCGTACGCGTACGCGGAGCAGACCCGGACCCCCGGCGGCCGCGCCGACTGGTCCAAGCCGCAGGGCAAGCGGGACCCGCTGGAGCTGACCAAGGCGTTCACGCCCGTCGCCCGCGGCATCGCGCTCGTCATCGGCTGCAACACCTTCCCCACCTGGAACGGCTACTCGGGCCTCTTCGCCTCGCTGGCCACCGGCAACCCGGTCCTGGTCAAGCCGCACCCGCGCGCCGTCCTCCCACTGGCGCTGACCGTCCGCGTCGCCCGCGAGGTCCTCGCCGAGGCCGGCTTCGACCCGAACCTGGTCGCGCTGGCCGTCGAGCGGCCGGGCGAGGGCATCGCCAAGACCCTGGCGGTCCGCCCCGAGATCCGGATCATCGACTACACCGGCTCCACCGCCTTCGGCGACTGGCTGGAGGCCAACGCCCGCCAGGCGCAGGTCTACACGGAGAAGGCCGGCGTCAACACGGTAGTCGTCGACTCCACCGACGACTACAAGGGGATGCTCTCCAACCTGGCGTTCTCGCTGTCCCTGTACAGCGGCCAGATGTGCACCACCCCGCAGAACCTGCTGATCCCCCGCGACGGCATCACCACCGACGCGGGACCCAAGTCGTACGACGAGGTCGTCGCCGACCTGTCGGCGGCCGTCGGCGGTCTCCTCGGCGACGACGCCCGGGCGAACGCCCTGCTCGGCGCCCTGGTCAACCCGGACGTGAAGGCGCGTCTGGAGGCCGCCGCGGGCCTCGGTGAGGTGGCGCTGGCCTCCCGCGAGGTGGCGAACCCGGACTTCCCGGACGCCGTCGTCCGTACGCCGGTGATCGTCAAGCTGGACGGCTCGAAGCCGGACCCGGAGGCGGCCTACTTCTCCGAGTGCTTCGGCCCGGTCTCCTTCGCCGTCTCCGTCGACTCGACGGCCGACGCGCTGGAGCTGCTGCGGCGCACGGTCCGCGAGAAGGGCGCGATGACGGTCGGGGCGTACACGACGTCACCCGACACCGAGCGCGCGATCGAGGAGGTCTGCCTCGACGAGGCGGCCCAGCTCTCCCTGAACCTGACGGGCGGGGTGTACGTCAACCAGACGGCGGCGTTCTCCGACTTCCACGGCTCGGGCGGGAACCCGGCGGCGAACGCGGCCCTGTGCGACGGAGCGTTCGTCGCCAACCGCTTCCGCGTGGTGGAGGTCCGCCGGCAGGCGTGACCGGGGCAGTCGCGGGGGCCTCACGGGGCCTCCGCGAAGCCCATCGGTCATCCGCCCGGGGTGATCTCCGCGTACCGCTGCACCCACGCGTGCATCGCGATCGCCGCGGCGGCGCCCGCGTTGATCGACCGGGTCGAACCGAACTGGGCGATCGAGCAGACCATCTCCGCGTGGTTCCGGGCCTCCTCGGTGAGGCCCGGACCCTCCTGCCCGAAGAGCAGCACACAGCGCCGCGGCAGTACGGTCCGCTCCAGCGGCACGGCGCCCGGCAGGTTGTCGATGCCGATGATCGGCACGCCCTCCGCCTTCGCCCACGCCGTCAGCGACTCGGTATCCGGGTGGTGGCGGACGTGCTGATAGCGGTCGGTGACCATGGCCCCGCGCCGGTTCCAGCGCCGCCGGCCGACGATGTGGATCTCCTTCGCCAGGAAGGCGTTGGCGGTCCGTACCACCGACCCGATGTTGAAGTCGTGGCCCCAGTTCTCGACCGCGACATGGAAGTCGTGCCGCCGGGTGTCCAGGTCGGCGACGATCGCCTCCCGCGTCCAGTACCGGTACCGGTCGACGACATTGCGCCGGTCCCCGCCGGCGAGCAGCTCCGGGTCGTAGCGCTCGCCGTCCGGCCAGGGCAGCGGATGCGGCCCCACGCCGACCTCGGGGGCGTACCCGTCGTCGTACTGGATCGGCTCGGACTGTTCAGCGGTGCTCACCCCACGAGGGTACGGGGGGTGGCCTCCTCGTCCGTACGGCGCTGGTCGGGCACCGTGCCGCGCGGCCGGGACAGCAGCCGGTCCCTGCCGCGCCCCACCCGCGCGCCCAGCCAGACCAGGAACGCCGTCGGCAGGAACACCGCGTCGGCCGAGATCATCGCCAGCGAGAAGAGCGGGAGCCCGAGGAGCACGGCGATGCCGGCGTGCTCCAGCATCATCGCGACGAGCAGGACGTTCTTGACCTTGCGGTTGAACAGGGCGAAGGGGAAGGCGACCTGGATCAGGACGGTGCCGTAGGTCAGCACCATCACCATCACGCCGCTGGCTCCGAGCAGATCGGACAGGACGGGCCAGGGCGAGAAGTAGTCCAGCTGGAGCGGGTAGTAGAGCGCGGTGCCGTCCTGCCAGCGCGAACCCTGGATCTTGTACCAGCCGGCCGTCGCGTAGATCAGACAGACCTCGGCCATGATCACGACGAGAGCGGCGTTGTGGGTGAGGTTGGCGAGGACGTCGAGCAGGGTGCGCGGCTCGCCCGGCGCGTAACGGCACACCAGCCACCACAGCGCCTGCCCGAGCCACAGCACCCACAGCATCACAAGGAGCCAGGCCGAGCCGTTGGTGTCGGAGTAGTAGGTCGTGGCGAGCAGCAGGCCGCCGAGCACGGTCCACAGCAGCGGCCCGACGACATCGCGCCGGGGCGCCTTCCCCGCCTCCGCCTCACGGGCCTCGCGAGCGGCCCGACGTGCGTCGAGGGACCAGACCTGACCGCAGCGGGTCAGGACGAGGTAGATCGCGGTGAGGTGGATGACGTTGTCCCCGCCGTCGCCGACGAAGACGGAGCGATTCTGCAGGGACAGCACACCGACCATGAAGACCACCGACATGGCGCGGGTGCGCCAGCCGAGCAGCATCAGAAGGGCGGAGAGGACGGCGAGCACGTAGACGGTCTCGAACCAGAACCTGCTGTCCGACCACATGAGCACGGTGAACGCTTCGTTCAGGCCGATCAGCCGGCGGCCCATGTCCCAGGCCCAGGGTCCTTCGGGACCGTAGAGCTCATGGCGGTGGGGCAGTTCGCGCAGCAGGAAGAGCAGCCAGGTGAGCGAGATGCCGATGCGGACGATCGCGGTCTGGTACGGGCCGAGGGCCGAGGCCGTGACCCGCTGGATGCCCCGCGCGAGCCGCCGGTCGAACGGCTCACGGGTCGCGGCGGCCTTCGCGGTGTTCAGTGGTGTGGATGATCGGTTCACCGGCCCGCCTCCGTGCGGTCGTCCCGTGCCCCGCCCGGCAGATCGGCGGCGGTCACCCTCCACCACGGAAACTCCCGGTGGGAGGGGTCCGTGTTCGACTTCTCGGTGCTCCACGCCGGGGCGGGCACGAGGCGCGTCACGGAGCGGAGCTGGATCCGCTCCACCTTTCCGCCGAGGTCCTCCCCGTCGAGCCGGAGCATGACGATCCGGCGCACGTACTCCTCGGAGAGCCGGCCGCGCAGACCGTTGGGCCGGTGGTCGTCGCCGTGGGTGTTCGTATAGAAGTCCCACGCCCGGCGGAGCTCGTTCTGTTCGGTGTGGCTGGGCACGAGGTTGCCCCGGATCGCCTCCGCGTCCTGCGCGGTCAGATCGATCCAGCCGGTGGTGCGGGATGCGCCGTCGGCGCCCTCGACCTCGGCACGGACCTCGACCGAGACGTTCTGCTGGAGCGGATTGGGGGCGAAGAGCTTCCAGTTCTGCTCGAACTCGGGGTAGATCCACTCGTCGACCGCGTCACCGTGCTGCTTGGTCAGCGTGTTCGACGGCGCGACGTGCAGGAACACCATCGCGAGGTGGACGGCGGCGAAGACCGCGACACCGGCGAGCACGACGGCCGCGACCACCTGGTACGGGAGCGAGAGCGAGGCGATCCCGACGCCCTGGCCGCGCACCTCCGGCGACTCCGGCCCGGGCGGCGGCTGCTCCTCTTGTACGCCCGCGTCCTCCGCGTCGACCTGCGCTTCCATCCCCGCCCCGATCCCGATCCGTCCGCCCTCGGTCATCCACAGGGTTGACACCATACGGGCCGCCGACCGACCATTGAAGTCATTCAACCGAACGATCGGTCGGTAGGGGGTCCGATGACCGCAGGGACGGCAGCGACCGCAGTGACCGCGGACGCACAGAAGACACGGGCGGCCGCACAGGGCGCGCCGGACAAGGGCTCGGACACCGCCGCGTCGGAGGCAGCGGCGCAGGCGGCCTACGAGGCGGTGTTCGACGCCGCCGTCGCCGCCGACGAGCGCATCGAGCCGCGCGACTGGATGCCGGACGCCTATCGGGCGTCCCTCGTCCGCCAGATGGCCCAGCACGCCCACTCCGAGATCATCGGCATGCAGCCCGAGGCCAACTGGATCACCCGCGCGCCCTCGCTGCGCCGCAAGGCGATCCTCATGGCCAAGGTCCAGGACGAGGCAGGCCACGGGCTGTATCTGTACAGCGCGGCGGAGACCCTCGGCACCAGCCGTGACGAGCTCCTCGACAAGCTCCACGCCGGCCGCCAGAGGTACTCCTCGATCTTCAACTACCCGACGCTGACCTGGGCCGACGTCGGCGCCATCGGCTGGCTCGTGGACGGCGCCGCGATCACCAACCAGGTCCCGCTCTGCCGCTGCTCGTACGGCCCGTACGCCCGCGCGATGGTCCGTATCTGCAAGGAGGAGTCCTTCCACCAGCGGCAGGGGTACGAAGCCCTCCTCGCCCTCTCCCGGGGCACCGAGGCCCAGCACGCCATGGCGCAGGACGCGGTGAACCGCTGGTGGTGGCCCTCGCTGATGATGTTCGGCCCGCCGGACGACGCATCGGCGCACTCCGCCCAGTCCATGGCCTGGAAGATCAAGCGGCACTCCAACGACGAGCTGCGCCAGCGGTTCGTGGACATCGCCGTCCCCCAGGCCGAGGCCCTCGGACTCACCCTCCCGGACCCGGACCTGCGGTGGAACGAGGAGCGCGGGCACTACGACTTCGGCCCCATCGACTGGGCCGAGTTCCAGGACGTCCTCAAGGGCAACGGCCCCTGCAACGATCAACGGCTCGACCGGCGCCGCCGGGCCCACGAGGACGGGGCCTGGGTCAGAGAAGCAGCGGCGGCATACGCCGGAAAGCACGGGGAGGCACGGGCATGACCACCGACGGATGGCCCCTGTGGGAGGTGTTCGTGCGCTCGCGCCGCGGACTGTCCCACACCCACGCCGGCAGCCTGCACGCACCGGACGCCGAAATGGCCCTGCGCAACGCCCGCGACCTGTACACCCGCCGCAGCGAAGGCGTCTCGATCTGGGTGGTGCCCTCCACCGCGATCACCGCCTCCTCGCCCGACGAGAAGGACCCCTTCTTCGAACCGTCGGCGGACAAGCCCTACCGCCACCCGACCTTCTACGAGATCCCCGAGGGGGTGAAGCACCTGTGAGCGAGACCACCGACACCACTGGCACCACCACCGGGATCGCCGAGGCGGCCCTGGCGCTCGGTGACGACGCCCTGGTGCTCTCCCACCGACTGGGGGAGTGGGCGGGCGACGCCCCCGTCCTGGAGGAAGAGGTCGCCCTCGCGAACATCGCGCTCGACCTGCTCGGCCAGGCACGCGTCCTGCTCTCCCTCGTCGGGGACGAGGACGAACTCGCCTACCTCCGCGAGGAACGCGCCTTCACCAACACCCAGCTCGTCGAACAGCCCAACGGCGACTTCGCCCACACCATCGCCCGCCAGCTCTACTTCTCCACCTACCAGCGGCTCCTCTACGGCCAGTTGGCGGCCGGCGACGGTCCCCTGAGCGGGCTCGCGGCGAAGGCCGTCAAGGAAGTCGCCTACCACCAGGACCACGCCGAGCACTGGACCCTCCGCCTCGGCGACGGCACCCCCGAGAGCCACGACCGCATGCAGCGCGCCTGCGACGCCCTCTGGCGCTACACCGGTGAGCTGTTCCAGCCCGTCACCGGCCTCGACGTGGACCACGAGGCCCTGCGGGCCGCCTGGCTGGACTCCGTCACCGCCGTCCTCACGAAGGCCACGCTCACCGTCCCGACCGGCCCCGACACCGGCGGCTGGCGCGCGGGAGCCGGCCGGCAGGGCCTGCACACCGAACCCTTCGGACGGATGCTGGCCGAGATGCAGCACCTGCACCGCAGCCACCCGGGGGCGACATGGTGACCACCATGACCGGCGGCCGCGAGACGACCGACCTGGAGCGGGAGCTGAGCCGGATCGCCGGCTCCGTCCCCGACCCCGAGCTGCCCGTCCTCACCCTCGGGGAGCTCGGCGTCCTGCGCGGCGTCCAGATCCTCGGCCCCGGCCGCGTCGAGGTCGAGCTGACCCCGACGTACACCGGCTGCCCCGCCATCGAGGCGATGTCCTCCGACATCGAGCACGCCCTGCACGAGCACGGCATCCCCGACGTCTCCGTCGTCACCGTCCTCGCACCCGCCTGGTCCACCGACGACATCAGCGACGAAGGGCGCCGCAAGCTCGCCGAGTTCGGCATCGCCCCGCCCCGCCCCCAGGGCCCGGCCGGCGGCCCCGTGCCGCTGACGCTGGCGATCCGCTGCCCGCACTGCGGCTCCACCGAGACCGAGCTACTCAGCCGCTTCTCCTCCACCGCGTGCAAGGCACTGCGCCGCTGCACGGCCTGCCGCGAACCGTTCGACCACTTCAAGGAGTTGTAGATGGTGTCCTCAGGGGCCGGACGGGCCGCGTTCCACCCGCTCCGGGTGAGCGAGGTCGAGCAGCTCACGGACGACTCGGTGGCCGTCACCTTCGCCGTCCCGGCCGAGCTGCGTGACGCCTACCGCCACACCCCCGGCCAGCACCTCGCCCTGCGCCGCACCGCGCGCGACGGCGAGGAGATCCGCCGTACGTACTCGATCTGCGCACCCGCGGCCCCCACCGGCCAGGACCCCGTCCTGCGCGTCGGCATCCGGCTCGTCGACGGCGGAGAGTTCTCCACCTACGCCCTGAAGGAACTGGCCGTCGGCGACACCGTCGACGTCATGGAGCCCATGGGCCGCTTCACCCTCACGCCCCGCCCCGGCCACTTCGCCGCCGTCGTCGGCGGCAGCGGCATCACCCCGGTCCTGTCGATCGCGGCCACGCTCCTCGCCCAGCAGCCGGACGCCCGCTTCTGCCTCGTCCGGAGCGACCGCACTGCGTCCTCCACGATGTTTCTCGACGACGTCGCCGACCTCAAGGACCGCTTCCCCGACCGCTTCCAGCTCGTCACCGTCCTCTCCCGCGAGGAGCAGCAGGCGGGCCTCCCGTCCGGGCGCCTCGACCAGGAACGGCTGACCGGCCTGCTCCCCGCGCTGCTGCCCGTCGACGAGATCGACGGCTGGTTCCTGTGCGGCCCCTTCGGCCTCGTCACGGCCACCGAACGCGCCCTGCGCGGACTCGGCGTCGAACGCTCCCGGATCCACCAGGAGATCTTCCACGTCGACGACGGCTCGGCCCCCGCCGTGGCACCCAGCAGCACGGCACCCGTCCACGCCACCCTGACGGCCACCCTGCACGGCCGCTCCGGCAACTGGCCCGTCCAGGAGGGCGAGACGCTCCTCGAAACGGTGCTCCGCGCCCGCGCCGACGCGCCCTACGCCTGCAAGGGCGGCGTGTGCGGCACCTGCCGCGCCTTCCTCGTCGAAGGCGAGGTCCGCATGGACCGCAACTTCGCCCTGGAACCGGAGGAGACCGAGGCCGGATACGTCCTGGCCTGCCAGTCCCACCCGGCCACCGCCGAAGTGGAGCTGGACTTCGACCGCTGACCGTCCCCCCGCGCCCATTCCCTTCCCCTAGAACCTGTTCTATCTTGACGATCCGTCAGAGCAGGCAACGGGAGGGCATGGCCGTGGACTTCACCTTCACCGAGGAACAGCAGGCGGCCGTCGAGGCGGCCAAAGCGGTCTTCTCCGGCGTCAGCCCCGACTCCGTACCGAGCCCCGCGCTCACCCCAGGAGCCGTCGCCGACGACCTCGACCGGCCACTCTGGTCCCGCCTCGCCGCAGCCGACCTGCTCAGCCTCACCCTCGGCGCCGAACACAACGGCGCGGGCCTCGACACCATCGCCCTCTGCCTCGTCCTGCGCGAATCGGCCCGCGTCCTCGCCCGCGTCCCCCTCCTGGAGACCAGCGCGGTCGCCATGACCGTCGAACGCTACGCGGACCCGCGCACCGCCGCCGCACTCCTCCCCCGCGTCGGCCGCGGCGAACTCGTCCTCACCGCCGCCTCCAACGGGCACACCGGCCACGACCCCGCCGAACTCGCCGTCACCGCCCGCCGCGACGGCACCGACTGGATCCTCGACGGCCTCCAGAGCGCCGTCCCCTGGGCCCACGGCGCCGACCGCATCGCCGTCCCCGCCCACACCGCCGAAGGACAGACCGTCCTCGCCCTCGTCCCCCGCACCCAGCCCGGACTCACCCTGGCCGCACAGTTCTCGACCAGCGGCGAACTCCTCGCCGAACTGCACCTGGACTCCGTACGCCTCGACAGCGCCGACGTCATCGACACCACCGGCGCCTGGGACTGGCTCCGCGGCGTCCTCGCCACCGGCACCTGCGCCCTCGCCCTCGGCCTCGGCGAAAACGTCCTCACGATGACGAGCCACTACACCGGCAAGCGCGAACAGTTCGGCCACCCCGTGGCCACCTTCCAAGCCGTCGCCGTCCAGGCCGCCGACCGCTACATCGACCTGCGCGCCATGGAAGTCACCCTCTGGCAGGCCGCCTGGCGCATCAGCAGCGGAGCGGGCGGCCCGCTACCGGCCGCCGCGGACATCGCCGTCGCCAAGATCTGGGCCTCGGAAGGCGTACGCCGCGTGGTGCAGACCGCCCAGCACCTCCACGGCGGCTTCGGCGCCGACACCGACTACCCGCTGCACCGCTACCACGCCTGGGCCAAACAGCTCGAACTCGCCCTCGGCCCGGCCGCCGCACACGAAGAGGCCCTGGGCGACCTCCTGGCCGCCCACCCTCTCGGCTAACCGAACCAGGACGACCGCCCCGGGCCAGAACAGAAGAGATCAGGCCACGAAGCCCGGGGCGCCGTCCTTCGCCACCACCGGCCGACCGGCCGCGTCCCAGGCGATCATGCCGCCGTCGACGTTCACCGCGTCGATCCCCTGCTGCACCAGATACTGCGTGACCTGCGCCGACCGGCCGCCCACCCGGCACATCACATACGCCCGACGCCCATCTGCCACGGCCTCGGTCACCTCGCCGAAGCGGGCTACGAAGTCGCTCATCGGCACATGCAGAGCACCCTCGGCATGACCGGCCACCCACTCGTCGTCCTCACGGACGTCCAGCACCAGGGCGTCGGCCGGCACGGAAGCCACGTCCACCGAGGGGAGCGGGGCGAAATTCATGGGACAGGCCTTCTCTCGTACGAACGGCTCGAAGGGATCGAGCCCGTTGGAAACCTACTGCACCTGCCGCACCAACGCGGCAAGCTCGGCCTCCCGCGCGGAGACCTGCGCCAGCAGCTGCTCGGCGATCTCCTCGAGAAGCCGATCGGGGTCGTCGGGCGCCATCCGCAGCATCGCGCCGATCGCGCTGTCCTCCAGCTCCCGGGCGACCAGGGTCAGCAACTCCTTGCGGTGCGACAGCCACTCGAGGCGCGCGTACAGCTCCTCGCTCTCGCTGAGCTGCTCCGGCTCGGGCACCGGACCGGCCGCCCACTCGGCGGACAGCTCGCGCAGCAGCGCCACGTCACCGCGCGCGTAGGCCGCGTTGACCCGGGTGATGAACTCCTCACGCCGCCGGCGCTCGTCCTCCTCACGTGCCAGGTCCGGGTGGGCCTGCCGGGCCAGCTCGCGATACAGCTTCCGGGCCTCCTCACCGGGCCGGACCCGCTTCGGCGGCTGCACGGGCTGCTCGGTCAGCATCGCGGCGGCCTCGGGGGAGAGCCCGTCGGAGTCGATCCAGTCGTGGAAGAGCTCGTCGACACCGGGCATCGGCATGACGACGGCCCGCGCCTCCTGCGCCCGCCGCAGATCCTCGGGATCCCCGGTCCGCGCAGCGTGCGCCTCGGCGATCTGCGCGTCCAGCTCGTCGAGCCGCGCGTACATCGGCCCGAGCTTCTGGTGATGCAGCCGGGAGAAGTTGTCGACCTCGACGCGGAAGGTCTCCACCGCGATCTCGAACTCGATCAACGCCTGCTCGGCCACCCGAACAGCCTTCGCCAACCGAGCCTCGGGCCGCTCAGCACCGGACTCTCCGCCGACACCGGCCTCGGCCCCAGCACTCTCACCCACACCGGCACCAACCCCGGCACCCGAGTCCGAGCCCTCGCCCGCACCGGCACCGAGGTCAGAGCGTTGGCCCGCACCGGCACCGAGGTCCGAACCCTCGCCCACACCGACACCGACACCGGAGTCCGAGCCCTCGCCCGCACCGGCACCCAGGTCCGCGCCTTCACTCGCACCGGCGCCCGCGCCCAGGTCCGGGCCCTCGCCCGTACCCGCGCCTGCGGCCGGATCCACGTCCTGGTCCACGCCCACGTCCTCGCTCCGGTCCGTCACCCCACCAGCCTACGATCCCCGGGGGCCCCTCCCCCCCCTCCCTCCCCCCGCCCCGTCCCCCCGGTCCCCCGTGGCCCGTGGCAGCCCGTGATTCGGGCAGGCGTGGGCCGTCACACTCCGAGTTCGGCCGCGATCCGGCCGTCGCGTACCGCCGTCACCAGGTCGGTGTGGTCCGCCGTGGTGCGGTCGGCGTAGGCGACGGCGAAGGACGCGACGGACTCGTCGAGCTCCTCGCTCTTGCCGCAGTAGCCGGCTATCAGGCGCGGGTCGGCGCTGTGGGCGTGGGCGCGGGCCAGGAGCGCGCCGGTCATGCGGCCGTAGTCGTCGACCTGGTCGGGGGTGAGCGCGGCCGGGTCGACGCTGCCCTTGCGGTTGCGGAACTGGCGCACCTGGAACGGTCGCCCCTGCACCGTGGTCCAGCCGAGCAGGATGTCGCTGACGACCTGCATCCGCTTCTGTCCGAGCACCACGCGCCGTCCTTCGTGTCCCGCGTCCGGGACGGTGAAGCCGACGGCCGGCAGGTGCGGCAGCAGCGCGGACGGCCGGGCCTCCTTCACCTGGAGGACGAGCGGCTCGCCCCGGTGGTCGAGCAGCAGCACCACGTAGGAGCGGGTGCCGACGCTGCCGGTGCCGACGACGCGGAAGGCCACGTCGTGGACGGCGTACCGCGCGAGCAGGGGGAGCCGGTCCTCGGAGACGGTCTCCAGGTAGGAGCCGAGCGCGGCGGCGACGGCCGCCGCCTCCTCGTCCGGGACCCGCCGCAGTACCGGCAGGGCCTCGACGAACCGCCGGCCTCCGCCGTCGGCGTCGGTCACGGACTCGGTCGACTTGGCGGCGAAGCGTGCGCTGGTGTTGTTGCGGGCCTTGGCCGAGACGCGTTCGAGGGTGCCGAGCAGGTCGCGGGCGTCGGTGTGGGAGACGAGTTCCTCGTCGGCGATGGCGTTCCAGGCGTCGAGGGCGGGGAGCTTGGCCAGCAGGCGCATGGTCCGCCGGTAGGCGCCGACGGTGTCGAAGGCGGCGGCGCGGCAGGTGTCCTCGCTCGCGCCCGCTTCCCGTCCGGCGAGCACGAGTGAGGTGGCGAGTCGCTTGAGGTCCCATTCCCAGGGGCCGACGACGGTCTCGTCGAAGTCGTTGAGGTCGATGACGAGACGGCCGCGGGCGTCGCCGTAGAGGCCGAAGTTGGCCGCGTGCGCGTCGCCGCAGATCTGGGCGGCGACTCCGGTGACGGGGGAGCCGGCCAGGTCGTGGGCCATGAGTCCGGCGGAGCCGCGCAGGAACGCGAACGGGCTGGCGGCCATGCGGCCGACCCGTATGGGTGCCAGTTCCGGCACGCGGTCGCGGCTGGAGTCCTCGACGGCGCTGACGGCGTCGGGCCGGTCGGAGGAGAGGACGAACGTGTCGTGGCTGGTGCGGGGGACGCGTGTGCGCAGGGCCTTGCCCTGTTCCTTCGGGGAGTCGGTGACCCCCGCGGCGGATCGCAGGGCGAACCCCGGCACGTGCGGAACGCGCCCGCCGTCCGTGTCTCGCTGTCCCGGTACCGCTGCCCGGATCTCGCCCATGGGACGTCCTCCCCCGACTTTCGTGCTGTCCTTGCGTTCAACATCAACGGGATGACGGTACCGCCGGGTTCGACGAACCGTCTTCCCCTGTGGACAACGGCCTGTGGACAACCGATCACCTGGACGTCTTCGGGCCCGAAGATCTTCTTCGGCCCGTGGATCTCCCTCGGGCCCGTGGATCTGCTTCGGGCCCGTAGGTCTTCCTCGGTCCCTCAGGTCTTCCTCGGCCCGTAGATCTTCCTCAGACCCCGACCGTCTCCTCCATCTCCTCCTCGGCCGCGGCGGGTGCCGCAGGCACGGCGGGTGCGGCCGGGCGGCGGCGCGCTTCGGCCAGACCCGCGCACGCCATGACGGCGACTCCGGCGAGGAGCCAGAGCGCGAGGGTGAGGAGGTGTCCGCCCAGGGCGTGGCCGTCGAAGTAGACGTGGCTGCGGACGCCCTCGACGAAGCCGGCGCCGTTCCAGAAGGCGTGCAGGGCGCCGAAGAATCCGGGCTGCAGCTCGGGGCGGTAGATCCCGCCGGAGCTGGTGAAGTTGAGCATGACGAACAGGACCATCACGCCGAGGGTGGTCCAGCGGCGCAGGAAGGTGTGGAGTCCGACGCCGATCAGCAGGATGCCGGCCGAGTAGAGCCAGGACATCGCCCAGACTCCGCCGAGCCCGCGGTCGACGAGGTGGAACATCGGTCCGGCGAAGACCGTGCCGACGAGGCTGACGGCGAGGGACATGCCGGCGGCGAGCAGGGCGCGGATGCGCAGGGGCAGGACGGCTCCGGCGCCGCCGATGACGGCGACGGAGGCGTACGAGCCGATGCTGAGCGCCACCAGGAGGAAGAAGACGCCCTGTCCGGTGGGGTCGCCGTCGGAGACGGGGGCGGCGTCGGTGACCTTCAGGGGTGCGTCCTGTCCGGCGGCGACCTTGGTGAAGACCTTCTCGACGGCCATGGCGCTGGTGTCGGAGGATGCGGAGGCGACGAGCAGTTCGGGGCGGTCACCGGGGAGGTAGGCGCCGAAGGAGGTCTGCTCGCGCAGTGCGGTGACGGCGGTCTCGCGGTCAGGGACGGTACGGACGTCGAGGGCGCCGTCGCCCTTGTCGTGGAGGGTCTGGGCGAGGACCTGGGCGCTGGGTCCCGATCCGACGACGTCGACGCGCAGGTCGTGGGGCTGGGGGGCGTGGAACGCGCCGAGGTAGGCGAGGCCCATGCCGACGCACATCAGCAGCGGGGTGAGCAGATGTCCGAGCACATGGCGCAGCGCGCCCGCCGGCGCCGATCCCGCGGGCGCGGACGCAGTCCCGGGCGCGGATGGGAGTCCTGCGGACACCGAGCACCTCCATGGTTGGCTTTTACAACTGAATAACGCGTGCATCGTACACCTAAATGGCGGTTGTACTCTACAACTGAACCCCTGGCAGAAGCTGTGAACGATCCCCGGAGCGCACCATGACCGACGGCGACGACCCGCGCGAGGCCTCCGTCGACACCATCCAGCGCGAGCTCACGGCCTTCGCCCGCCGCGCCCGCGCCGCGGCCGCCCGGCTCCACCCGGATCTGCCGCTCGTCTCGTACACCCTGCTCGCCCACATCGACGACCAGCAGGGCTGCCGGGCCACCGACCTCGCCGCCCACTACCTGCTGGACAAGTCGACCGTCAGCCGCCAGATCGGCGGCCTGGAGAAGCTCGGCCTGGTCGAGCGCCGGCCTGACCCGGACGACCACCGGGTCCAGGTCCTCCATCCCACCGAGGCGGGCAGCCGCGTCCTGGCCGCCACCCAGGCGAGCCGGCACGCCGCCTACCAGGAGCGCCTGAAGGACTGGCCGGCCGAGGACCTCGCCCGCTTCGCCTCGTACCTCCTCCGCTACAACGCCGCCGGCACCGCAGGCCGCTGAAGCCCGGCGCCAAGAGCCCGGCGCCTAGGCCCCAGCCCCCCAGACCCAGCCCCTAAAGCCCGGCGTCGCGCGCCAGCAGCGCCGCCTGGACGCGGTTCTCGCAGCCCAGCTTCGCCAGGATCCGGCTGACGTACGTCTTCACGGTGGCCTCGCTCATGTGCAGGCGCCGTCCCGCGTCCGCGTTGGACAGCCCCTCGCCGAGAAGCGCGAGGACCTCGCGCTCCTTCTCGCTGAGCGCCGCCACCCGCCCCCTGGCCTGCTCGGCGCGCGCCACCTCACGGCCCGAGGCCAGCTGTTCCACCACGTGCCGGGTGGCGGCGGGCGAGAGATACGCGTCACCCGCCGCCGCGGCCCGTACGGCGCGGATCAGCTCGGCCGGTGCCGTGTCCTTGAGCAGGAACCCGGCGCCCCCGTGCTCCAGGGCCCGCAGCACGTTCTCCCGCTCGCCGAAGGTCGTCAGCACGATGACCCGCGTCGAGGGCGCCACCCGGCGCAGCTCCGGCAGTGCGGACAGTCCGTCGAGCACGGGCATCTGGATGTCGAGCAGCACCACGTCGGCCGCGTGCGCGCGCACGTGCTCGATGGCCTCCCGGCCGTTCGCCGCCTCCGCGACCACCTCGATGTCCTCGTCCGAGGTGAGGATCATCCTGATCCCGGCCCTGATCAGCGGCTCGTCGTCGGCGACCACGACCCTGATGCGCTGCCCTGCCACAGCTACTCCCCAACGGCTACCGGTTCGGGCGGGTCAGCGTTAGCGCTTGACCTCGTACGACTTCTTCTCGATCAGCTTGCCGTCCTTGAAGCAGAACCGGAAAACCGGCTCGGTCTCCACCTGTTCCCCCACCTCCGACGACATGAGCACCAGGCACTTCGATCCCTCGGGCTCCTCGGGTCCCTTGCCGTGCAGGCCGGTGGTCGTGATGGTGTCGCCGGACGGCAGCTGGTCGCGGACGTCCTTCTCCGCCGCCCCGACCTTTATCGCGTCGTACTCGGCCGGGTCGATCATGCCCTTCTCCAGCGATCCGACCAGGAAGTAGAGGCCGAAGCCGCCCGCGACGAGCAGCAGCACCAGGGCCGCGAACGCGATGCCGCATCCCAGCGCGACCCCGCTGCCCGTGCTCCTGTTCCTTCCCCCGTGCACCGCCATCGCCAGCTCCCGTTCCGTGAAGGTCCAGTCGGCCTGTCCGACCTGGACGGCACCACGGTGGCCCACGCGGAGATACGGCGACTGCTGCCGGAAGTCGTCGGCCGCATCGACCAAAGGCGCTGCTTCCACCACCCCATAGGGCAGCATCCCGGCGACCCGGAACCCCCCGCCGTCCGCCGGCCCCGCGTGGACGATGCCGCCGACGAGCCGGGCCCGCTCGTGCAGCCCGGTCAGCCCCTGGCCGCCGCTGACCACGTCCTCCGGGGCCTTCTCGGCCGACTCGTTGACGATCTCCACGACCAGGGAGTCCGGCTCGTACCGCAGTTCCACGTCGATGAGCGCGCCCGGCGCGTGCTTGTAGGCGTTGGTCAGCGCCTCCTGCACGATCCGGTACGCGGCGTGGTCCGCGGCCGGCGGCAGCGGCCGGTGGTCCCCGCTCCACCGCAGCTCCACCCGGTTCCCCGCGGCCCGGGCCGTCTCGACGAGCCCCTCGATACCGGCGGTCCCCCGTGCCGCCCGTCCCGAGCTGTCGCCCGCCCCCGCGGGCAGGGCCGCGGTCTCCGCACCGGCGTGGACGCCGTCGCGCAGGATGCCGACGACCTCACGCAGCTCGTGCATCGCGGTCACCGACGCGTTGCGCAGCACGCCCACGGCCTCCCGCTGGCGGTCGGTCAGCTCCCGGTCGACCTCCAGGGCGCCGGTGTGGACCGCGATCAGCGCGAGCTGGTGCCCGAGGCTGTCGTGCATGTCCTGGGCGATCCGCTGCCGTTCGAGGAGCCGCGCCTGCCCGACCACCATGGCGCGCTCGCGCAGCAGCTGGGCGTTGCCCTCCTGCAGGGCGTGCAGCAGGGTCCTGCGCTGTGTCCAGTACCGGTTGGCGAGGCCGGGCGCCAGGGTCGTCGCGAGGAAGTAGAGCGTCGACATGAAGACGACGGTCAGCGTCCGGTGCAGGTCCCAGATGTCGATCAGGCTCGTCGAGATGTTCAGTACGTACGCGACGGTGTAGGCGATCAGCGCCCGCCCGGCGCCGGCGATGTACCGGCCCGAGGACCAGCCGACGAGTATCAGCAGGACGAGGTAGCCGGGCACGACGGGTGCCAGGGCCGCGGTGACGATGAGCACAGTCCCGGGCAGCCTTCGGCGCAGCAGCGACAGCACGGCGGCCCCCAGGCCCACCCACGCCAGCCGCCATCCCTCGCCGCCCAGCAGTTCCTCGGTCCCGGCGGCGAGCAGCCCCATCACGAGGGCGAGCACCACCTCGCCGGCGGTCCTGCGCCTCGACCACATCCCGGGCGCCGCGAACCAGTCCCACGCGGCGCCGGCCCCCGCCCTGGTCTTCGCCCTGATCTTCGAAGTCGCGTCCACGCTCGCACCTTAGGCAGCGGCCCGTGCCGCCCGCGGCCCTCTTTCGTCGCGCCCCGCATCGACGAACGTCGCATACCTCACACCGCGCGATGCGACAACGCGGAAGCCCCGTAGGTCGATGACCTACGGGGCTTCCGTACTGGTGCGCGAGGGGGGAGTTGAACCCCCACGCCCTTGCGGGCACTGGAACCTGAATCCAGCGCGTCTGCCTATTCCGCCACCCGCGCATTGGGTGTGCTCCGGGCTCCCTCACCGCTGTTTTCGGTGCGATCGCCTGGCGACATCTGAAGATTAGCACGTCGCGGACGGTGGATTCACATCCGTTGTTTGACCCCCCGCCCGAGCGAACAGGGACAGTGGGAGACGGGCCGACGGACCCCACGGGAGGCCCGGCGGGCAGACCGGCCGAGAGAAGCCGGCGGGAGAAGGAGGAAGCGACGGGCAGCCCGGGGCGAGGAGAAGACGGACGCCCCAGGGCGGGGAGAAGAAGAGACGAAGAGTGGACGGGTAACGGGAGGAACGGGACGGACCGCACCCACCGCGCGGCCCCACTCCTCCTGCTCGCTCGCCGGGTGCGGGACACTGTCCAGGGGCCGCCTCTACGATCCGTGGGGAAAGCCTGTGAGAGGTGACACTCGTCCACAGGGCAGAGAAGGGGAACCAGCCGATTTCCCGACGCGTGGATACGATCAGTAAGCAGTACCAGGACGACAACGACGGAGGAGGTGCCCCATGGGAGTCCTGAAGCGTTTCGAACAGCGGCTCGAAGGTCTGGTCAACGGCACCTTCGCCAAGGTCTTCAAGTCCGAGGTCCAGCCCGTCGAGATCGCGGGCGCTCTCCAGCGCGAGTGCGACAACAACGCGACGATCTGGAACCGCGAGCGGACCGTCGTCCCCAACGACTTCATCGTCGAGCTGAGCACGCCCGACTTCGAGCGTCTCAGCCCGTACTCGGGCCAGCTCGGCGACGAGCTCGCCGGCCTGGTCCGCGACTACGCCAAGCAGCAGCGGTACACCTTCATGGGCCCGATCAAGGTCCACCTGGAGAAGGCCGACGACCTCGACACCGGTCTGTACCGCGTGCGCAGCCGCACGCTCGCGTCGAGTTCGTCACAGCAGCAGGCGCCCGCCGCGGGCCCCCAGCAGGGCGGCCAGGCACCGGGCGGCTACGGCTACCCCCCGGCCGGCGCTCCGCCGATGCCCGCGGCCCCGCCGCCGGGCGCGGGCGGCGCCCAGCGCCCCGGCCACGCGCCCGGCCAGGCAGGGCACGCTCCGGGTCACGCACCCGGCCAGGCGTCCGCCGGCCGTCCCACGGCCGGTGGCCCCGGCCCCATGCCTTCCTCCGGCGCCCAGGTGCGCCGGTGGATCGAGATCAACGGCACCCGCCATCAGATCTCCCGCCCGACTCTGGTCCTTGGCCGCAGCACCGACGCGGACGTGAGGATCGACGATCCCGGCGTCTCCCGCCGGCACTGCGAGATCCGGACCGGAACGCCCTCGACGATCCAGGATCTCGGATCCACCAACGGCATCGTGGTGGACGGGCAGCACACCACCCGCGCTACGCTCCGCGACGGCTCGCGGATCGTCGTGGGCAGCACCACCATCGTTTACCGGCAAGCCGAAGGGTGAAGCGGGGGCAATGTCAGAGCTGACCCTGACGGTCATGCGGCTGGGTTTCCTGGCCGTTCTGTGGCTGTTCGTGATCGTGGCCGTCCAGGTCATTCGGAGCGACCTGTTCGGCACGCGTGTCACGCAGCGCGGTTCGCGCCGCCAGGACGCCCGTCCGCAGCAGAACACGCGCCAGGCGGCCCAGCCGCCGCAGCAGCGTGGCCAGCAGAGCGGGGGTGGCGGCCGACAGCGCCGCGGCGCCCCGACCAAACTCGTCGTCTCCGAGGGGACGCTGACCGGCACGACGGTCGCCCTGCAGGGGCAGACCATCACGCTGGGCCGCGCCCACGACTCGACGATCGTGCTGGACGACGACTACGCCTCCAGCAGGCACGCGAGGATCTACCCGGACCGGGACGGCCAGTGGATCGTCGAGGATCTCGGGTCCACCAACGGCACGTATCTCGACCGGAACCGGCTCACCACCGCCACGCCGATTCCGCTGGGCGCGCCGATCCGCATCGGCAAGACCGTCATCGAGCTGCGGAAGTAGTGCTACGTCATGTATGAGTGCGAGCGGAGCGAGCGGGCCGGGGCGGTCCCCACGACGGACCGCGCGGCGGACCGTCGGGTCCGTACCGCGTACCGGCTCCCGACCGGAGGGTGGGCAGTGTGGCTCGAGACCGGCTGTACCCCGAGGCGACGCCGACAGGGCAGGTGCGCATGAGCCTGTCACTGCGCTTCGCCGCCGGGTCGCACAAGGGCATGATCCGCGAGGGCAACGAGGACTCCGGCTACGCCGGTCCGCGGCTGCTCGCCATCGCCGACGGCATGGGCGGCCAGGCCGCCGGCGAGGTCGCCTCCTCCGAGGTGATCTCGACCCTGGTCACCCTCGACGACGACGTCCCGAGCTCCGACATCCTCACGTCGCTCGGCGCCGCGGTGCAGCGCGCCAACGACCAGCTGCGGATGATGGTCGAGGAGGACCCCCAGCTGGAGGGCATGGGCACCACGCTCACCGCCCTGCTGTGGACGGGCCAGCGCCTCGGCCTCGTGCACGTCGGCGACTCCCGGGCGTACCTGCTGCGGGAAGGGGTGCTCACGCAGATCACCCAGGACCACACGTGGGTGCAGCGGCTCGTCGACGAGGGCCGGATCACCGAGGAAGAGGCCACGACCCACCCGCAGCGCTCGCTCCTGATGCGTGCGCTCGGCAGCGGTGACCATGTCGAGCCGGATCTGTCGATCCGTGAGGTCCGGGCCGGCGACCGGTATCTGATCTGCTCCGACGGGCTGTCCGGAGTCGTCTCTCACCAGACGATGGAGGACACCCTCGCCAGCTACCAGGGCCCGCAGGAGACCGTGCAGGAGCTGATCCAGCTCGCGCTGCGCGGCGGCGGCCCCGACAACATCACCGTGATCGTCGCCGACGTCCTCGACGTCGACGGCGGCGACACCCTCGCCGGTCAGCTCAGCGACACCCCGGTCATCGTCGGCGCGGTCGCCGAGAACCAGGTGCAGCAGGCCGACGGCGGGGCGATGCAGACCCCGGCCGGCCGGGCCTCCGGCCTGGGCCGCACGGCGCCGCACCAGCAGCCCTCCGGCGGGCAGCCGCCCCAGGGCTTCGGCCCGCCCGGCAGCGGCGACGACCACGGCTACGGCGGGATGCCGCCGCAGGGCTCCTTCGGGACGTACACGGACGAGGACTTCGAGAAGTTCGAGAAGCCGCGGACCGGCCTGAAGTGGCTGAAGCGGATCTTCTTCCTGGGCCTCGCGGTCGGCGTCGTCGGCGGCGGTCTGTACGGCGGCTGGCGCTGGACGCAGACGCAGTACTACGTCGGTTCCAAGGACCAGCACGTCGCGCTGTACCAGGGCATCAGCCAGGACCTGGCGTGGGTCTCGCTGTCGGAGGTGGAGAAGGACCACCCCGAGATCGAACTCAAGTACCTGCCGGAGTACCAGCGCAAGCAGGTCGAGGAGACCATCGCGGGCGGCAGCCTCGGCAAGGCCGAGACGAAGATCGCGGAGCTCGCCGCGCAGGCCTCGGCGTGCAAGAAGACCGAGCAGCGCCGTGAGGCCGCCGAGAAGGCCGCCGACCAGGCGAGCAAGCCGCCCGCCGACGGCTCGTCCCCCGACTCCAAGCCCAGCACAGCCGCTCCCTCCCCGGGCCCGACCCTCACGGCGGACGAGCAGAAGCTGGCCTCGAACTGCGGCAAGCAGTAAGCACCCGTAGGGGGCCTTTCACCACCATGAGCGTTGTCACCAACACGACCACCATCGGCGCGATCGAGGCGCCGAGCCGCCGGAACACCGAGCTCGCGCTGCTCGCGTTCGCCGTCGTCATCCCGGTCTTCGCGTACCTCAACGTCGGTCTGGCGATCGACGGCGAGGTGCCGTCCGGCATGCTCGGCTACGGCCTCGGCCTCGGCCTGCTCGCCACCGTCGCGCACCTCGTGGTGCGCAAGTTCGCGCCCTACGCGGACCCGCTGCTGCTGCCGCTCGCGACGCTGCTGAACGGCATGGGCCTGGTGCTGATCTGGCGCCTCGACCAGTCGCCGCGCATCATCGCGCGGTACAAGACGTTCAGCCCGGACGCCCCGAACCAGATGCTGTACTCGGCGATCGCCATCGCCATGTTCGTGGGTGTGCTGATGCTCCTGAAGGACCACCGGGTCCTGCAGCGCTACACGTACATCTCGATGGTCGCGGCGCTCGTCCTGCTGCTGCTGCCGCTGGTGCCGGGCCTCGGCGCGGACGTCTTCGGCGCCAAGATCTGGATCAGGGTCGGCGGATTCTCCATCCAGCCCGGTGAGTTCGCCAAGATCGTCCTGGCGGTGTTCTTCTCCGGCTATCTCATGGTGAAACGCGATGCGCTGGCTCTCGCCAGTCGCCGCTTCATGGGCCTCTACCTGCCCCGTGGCCGTGACCTCGGCCCGATCCTGACGATCTGGGCCGTCAGCCTCCTCATCCTGATCTTCGAGAACGACCTCGGTACGTCGCTGCTGTTCTTCGGCATGTTCGTGATCATGCTGTACGTGGCGACGGAGCGGACCAGCTGGATCGTCATGGGTCTGGCGATGTCCGTCGCCGGTGCCGTCGGTGTGGCCTCGTTCGCCGGACACGTCCAGGCCCGTGTGGACGCCTGGGCGGACCCCTTCGCCTGCGCCAAGGAGGTCGCGGCCTGCGACCAGATGACGCAGGTGCTGATGTCCTTCGGCTCCGGCGGCATCCTCGGCACCGGCCTCGGCCAGGGCAACTCCGACCTCATCGGCTTCGCCGCCAACTCCGACTTCATCTTCGCGACCGTCGGCGAAGAGCTCGGCCTGACCGGCGTGATGGTCTTCCTGCTCTTCTACGGCCTGATCATCGAGCGCGGTGTCCGCACCGCCCTGGCGGCCCGCGACCCGTTCGGCAAGCTGCTCGCGATGGGCCTCTCCGGCGCGTTCGCGCTGCAGATCTTCGTCGTCGCCGGCGGTGTGATGGGGCTCATCCCGCTGACCGGTATGACGATGCCGTTCCTCGCGTACGGCGGATCCTCCGTGATCGCCAACTGGGCCCTGATCGGCATCCTGATCCGGATCAGCGACACCGCGCGCCGCCCGGCGCCCGCCCCCGCACCGTCCCCCGACGCCGAGATGACCCAGGTGGTCCGTCCGTGAACAAGCCCCTGCGCCGGGTCGCGATCTTCTGCGGCCTGCTGGTCCTCGCCCTGCTGATCCGGGACAACTGGCTGCAGTACGTCCGCGCGGACGAGCTGAACGCGCACCCGAGCAACAAGCGGGTGCAGATCGAGCGGTACGCCAACGAGCGCGGCAACATCATCGTGGACGGCAAGCCGATCACGGGCTCGGTCGACTCCCAGGACCCGTACTACCGCTTCAAGCGCACCTACACCGACGGCCCGATGTGGGCACCGGTGACCGGCTACGCCTCGCAGGCGTACGACGCCAACCAGATCGAGAAGATCGAGGACGGCATCCTCACCGGCAACGACGACCGGCTCTTCTTCGACCGCACCCTGTCGATGTTCACGGGTGGCAAGAAGAAGGGCGGCAACGTCGTCACGACGCTGAACGGCGCCGCCCAGAAGGCCGCCTTCGAGGGCCTCGGCAACAAGACGGGCGCCGTCGTCGCGATCGAGCCGAAGACCGGCAAGATCCTCGCGCTCGCCTCCACCCCCTCGTACGACCCCTCGACCTTCGCCGGCTACTCCGCGAAGGACGAGAAGGCGTGGGTCGCGCTGGAGGAGGACAAGAACAAGCCGAAGCTGAACCGCGCGCTGCGCGAGATCTACCCGCCCGGCTCCGTCTTCAAGGTCGTCACGGCGGCCGCGGCGCTGGAGAACGGCAAGGTCACGGACATCAACGCGCAGACGACCACGCCGGAGCCGTACAACCTGCCGACCACCCGCGTGCCGATGAAGAACCACGCGTCCGGGTGTGAGAACGCCAGCCTGAACCAGGCCATGAAGGTCTCCTGCAACTCGGTCTTCGCGAAGCTCGGCGACGAGGTCGGCCGGGACAAGATGGTCGAAATGGCCGAGAAGTTCGGTTTCAACGCCGAGCAGTTCACTCCGGTCCGCTCGGCCGCCTCGGTCTACGACAAGAAGGCCGACCGTCCCGGTAACGCGCTGTCCTCGATCGGCCAGTTCAACACCGCGACCTCGCCGCTCCAGATGGCCATGGTCACCGCCGCGATCGCCAACGACGGCAAGCTGATGAAGCCGTACATGATCGACAAGCTGGAGTCCCCGAACGTCGACGTCATCAAGCAGAACGAGCCGGAGGAGATGAGCCGCCCGGTCTCCGCGGAGACCGCGCAGAAGCTCCAGCAGATGATGGAGACCGTCGTCAGCGAGGGCACCGGCGGCAAGGCCGACGTCAATATGAACGGCGTGAAGGTCGGCGGCAAGACGGGTACGGCCCAGCACGGCGAGAAGAACGCCAAGCGCCCCTACGCCTGGTTCATCTCCTACGCCAAGACCGACCAGGGCTCCCCGGTCGCGGTCGCGGTCATCGTCGAGGACTCCGCAGGCACGAACCGCGAGGACATCTCCGGTGGCGGTCTCGCCGGCCCGATCGCCAGGGACGTGATGAAGGCGGTACTGAAGAGCAGGAGCTGACCTTGCGGCCTGGCACCGGCCAGGTACCGGTCAGGTATCAGGATGCGGCCACGGGCGGATCCCCTTCTCGTGGCCGGTAGCCTTTGCGCGAACAGCACACCGCCGGACCACACACGGGTGCGGTCGGGACAGACGGAGAGGGCTGGATCAGTTATGGAAGAGCCGCGTCGCCTCGGCGGCCGGTACGAGCTGGGCTCGGTGCTCGGCCGTGGTGGCATGGCAGAGGTCTACCTCGCCCACGACACCCGGCTCGGCCGCACCGTCGCCGTGAAGACGCTGCGGGCCGACCTCGCCCGCGACCCGTCCTTCCAGGCCCGGTTCCGCCGTGAGGCCCAGTCGGCCGCCTCGCTCAACCACCCGGCGATCGTCGCGGTCTACGACACCGGCGAGGACTACGTCGACGGGGTCTCCATCCCGTACATCGTGATGGAGTACGTCGACGGCTCGACCCTCCGCGAGCTGCTGCACTCCGGGCGCAAACTGCTGCCCGAGCGCACGCTCGAGATGACGGTCGGCATCCTCCAGGCGCTGGAGTACTCGCACCGCGCCGGCATCGTGCACCGTGACATCAAGCCGGCGAACGTCATGCTGACGCGCACCGGCCAGGTCAAGGTCATGGACTTCGGCATCGCGCGCGCCATGGGCGACGCGGGCATGACCATGACGCAGACCGCCGCGGTCATCGGCACGGCCCAGTACCTCTCCCCGGAGCAGGCCAAGGGCGAGCAGGTCGACGCCCGCTCCGACCTGTACTCCACCGGCTGCCTGCTGTACGAGCTCCTGACCGTCCGGCCGCCGTTCATCGGCGACTCCCCGGTCGCGGTCGCCTACCAGCACGTACGGGAAGAGCCGCAGCCGCCGAGCAACTTCGACCCCGAGATCACGCCCAACATGGACGCCATCGTCCTGAAGGCGCTGGTCAAGGACCCCGACTACCGCTACCAGTCCGCCGACGAGATGCGCGCCGACATCGAGGCCTGCCTCGACGGCCAGCCCGTCGCGGCCGCGGCGGCGATGGGCGCGGCGGCGTACGGCGGCGGTTACGGCAACGGCTACGGCGGCTACGCCCCGGAGGACCAGCCGACGACCGCCCTGCGCCAGGCCGACCCGGCCGGCCAGACCTCCATGCTTCCGCCGATCAACCCGGACGACGGTGGCTACGGCTACGACGACCGCCCGGACCGCCGTCGCCAGAAGAAGTCGAACACCTCGACGATCCTGCTGGTGCTCGCGGGCATCCTGGTCCTGGTCGGCGCGATCCTCATCGGTCGCTCGATCTTCGACACCAAGGAAGACCCGCAGCAGGTGACGATCCCGTCCCTGGTCGGCCACACCCTCCAGGAGGCCGAGTCCTCGGCGAAGAACGCCCAGGTCAAGGTCGCCCAGGCGAGCACCGAGCGGTGCGAGCAGCCGAAGGGCAAGATCTGCAGCCAGACGCCCGTGGCGGACGGCACGGCGAAGATGACCGTCGGCGAGACGATCTCGGTCGTCGTCTCCGAGGGCGCGCCGCAGATCGAGGTCCCGGACGTTCTCGAGAAGTCCCAGGAGAGCGCTGAGCAGCTCCTGAAGGACAAGGGCTTCAAGGTCGTCGTCAAGCAGGAGGAGTCCGACGAGGACCCGGGCAAGGTCCTGAAGCAGAGCCCGGACGGCGGCGCCAAGGCGGAGCAGAACTCCGAGGTCACGATCACGGTCGCGAAGCAGGAGAAGTCGCAGCTGCCGGACGTCACGGGTCGGAGCTACGACCAGGCCGTCCAGGACCTCAAGACGCTCGGCTTCGAGAACGTCGCCCGCCAGGACGAGGACTCGCAGCAGCCGGCCGGCACGGTCACCGGGATGACCCCGAGCGGCAACACCGACCAGCCGAAGAACGTCCAGATCACGCTGAAGGTCTCCAAGGGCCCGCAGCAGACGGCGACGACGATCCCGACGGGTCTGACGGGCAGGACGTTCGACGAGGTGAAGGCGCAGCTGGAGGCTCTCGGCCTGGTCGTGCAGCAGCAGGGCTCGGACAAGGGTGACGCCAGGGTCTTCGGCACGAACCCGCCGGAGGGCAGCCAGGTCACCACCGGCCAGACGATCACCGTCTTCTCGACGGGCGGTGGCGGTAACAACAACGGTGGCAACAACGGCGGCGGCTTCTTCGACTAGCAGCCCCACCGACGCACCAGCGCACGAGAGAGCCCCGGCATCCGGAAGGATGCCGGGGCTCTCCGCGTACCCGGAACGCATGCGGTCCCGTCAGCGAAGCTCCGCCGGCGGGGTGCGGTCCGCGTCGACCTTCTCCGTGCGGACCAGTTCGCCCCAGACGATGTAGCGGAAGTCCGAGGTGTACATCGGTGTGCAGGTCGTCAGCGTGATGTAGCGGCCCGGCTTCGCCTTGCCCGATTCCTTCGGGACCGGCTGGAGGACGTCCACGTTGTACTTCGTCGTCTCCGGCAGGCTCTTGTAGACCTTGTAGACGAACCACGTGTCCTTGGACTCGAAGACGATCGAGTCGCCGTTCTTCAACTTGTGGATGTTGTGGAACTTCGCCCCGTGCCCGTCGCGGTGCGCGGCCAGCGTGAAGTTGCCCTGCTTGTCCTGCGGGAGGGCCGACTTCACGGGGTCGGTGTAGTACCCGGCGACACCGTTGTTCAGCGTCTTGCTGTCGGTGCCCTTCTTCACGAGTATCTCGCCGCCGCCCATCTTCGGGACGTGCAGGAAGCCGATGCCGTCCTTGGTGTCCAGGGCGCCGGGGCCGGCCGCCCAGTTGTCGCGGACCTGGGTGCCGTCCTTGTCGGCGGCGCGGTCGGCGAGGACGTTCGTCCACCACAGCGAGTAGACGACGAAGAGACCGAGCACCAGGCCCGCGGTGATGAGGAGTTCACCGAAGACACTGATGGCTCCGGCGATCCGGTTGCGCGCACGTGACACTGCGTCGTCCCGTCCTGAGGTGTGGGGTCGTAAGTCCGTCGGCTCTCAGCCTAGGAGCGCGTCCGGCTTTCCCTTGCTGCGCGGGCGTTCCTCGACCATCTTGCCCCACACGATCATCCGGTACGTACTGGTGAATTCGGGCGTACAGGTCGTCAGCGTGATGTAGCGACCGGGCTGCTTGAAGCCGGACTGCTTCGGCACCGGGTCGATCACCGAGACGTTCGACGGCGCCGTCTGCGGCAGGATGCTCGCCATCTCGTACGTGTAGTACGCGTCCTGCGTCTCCACGACGATCGGGTCCCCGGGCTCCAACTGGTTGATGTACCGGAAGGGTTCGCCGTGGGTGTTGCGGTGCCCCGCCACCGCGAAGTTGCCCTGCCTGTCGCCGGGCATCGCCGTCTTCAGGGTGCCCTCGCTGTAGTGGCCGACCATGCCCCGGTCCAGGACCTTGGGCTTGCTGATGCCCTCGGCGACGGGGACGACCACGTCCAGTTTGGGGATGTACATGATGGCGAAGCCCTGTCCGGGCTCGAACGCGCCCGGCGCCCTGCCCTTGGACCAGGCGTCCTCGATCTGTCCCTTGGCCTGGTTCGCCTGCTGATCGGCCCGGACGTTCGTCCACCACAGCTGGTACGTGACGAAGAGCAGCATCACGACGCCGAAGGTGATGAACAGCTCGCCCACGACCCGGCTGGCGACGACGCCGACGCTCTCCTTCGCCGCCCGCGCCGCGCGCCGCGCCTCGACGCGGGACATCGGAGCGGCGGGCGTCTCGGAGTCCGGCTCGGACGCCGGACCGCCGCCCCTACGGCCCTTGCCCTTGGCCGCGCGCCTGCGTTCCGCCCTGCCGGGGCCGGCAAGCGGCGTCACGGCCGTCTCAGGCGTTCCGGCGGGCTCCACGGTCCGCAGACCCATCGTCTCGTCCCGAGGCTCGTAGGCGGCCTCGTAGGGCTCCTCCGGTGCCTCGTACGGAGTCTCCGAGACGGGGGCCGGGCTCGTCGGCACGGGCTCCGGTATCGGCTCGTACGCGTACGGCTGCTGATCCGGGTACTCCTGCGCGTCCGGATACTCCTGCGCGTCCGGGTACGGCTGCTGATCCGGGTACTGCTGCTGGTACGGGTACTGCTGCTGGTACGGGTACGCCGACTGCTCGTACGCCGGTATCGCCTCCGGCTGCGGAGGCACGGGCTCCTGCTCGTTCTCCGGCACGTTCGTCGCCCGGAACCACGGCGACCCCGTCGTCACGCGACGGCCTTGCCCACCACCGGCGCGAGCCCCGCCGACCGGCCCACCGCCCCCTTGTCGCCGCACCGCTCCAGCCAGTTGGCGAGCATCAGGTGGCCGTGCTCCGTGAGCACCGACTCGGGGTGGAACTGGACGCCCTCGACGTCCCGTTCGCGGTGGCGCAGGCCCATGATGATGCCGTCCTCCGTGCGGGCCGTGACCTCGAGCTCGGCCGGCAGCGTCGCGGGTTCGGCGGCCAGCGAGTGGTACCGGGTCGCCGTGAACGGCGACGGCAGGCCCGCGAAGACGCCCTGGCCCTCGTGCGTGACGAGCGAGGTCTTGCCGTGCAGCAGTTCGGGGGCGCGGTCCACGACACCGCCGTACGCCACGGCCATCGACTGCATGCCCAGGCAGACGCCGAAGACGGGCACCCCGGTCTCGGCGCAGTGGCGCACCATGTCGACACAGACACCGGCCTGTTCGGGCGCGCCAGGGCCGGGCGAGAGCAGGACGCCGTCGAAGCCGTCCTGGGCGTGGCTCAGCTCGACCTCGTCGTTGCGCAGCACTTCGCACTCGGCGCCGAGCTGGTACAGGTACTGAACGAGGTTGAAGACGAAGCTGTCGTAGTTGTCGACGACGAGAATCCGCGCGCTCACTGGCCGTCCACCGTCACATCGTTGAACGGAAGCAGAGGCTCCGCCCAGGGGAACACGTACTGGAAGAGGGCGTAGACGACCCCCAGGACGAGAACGAGTGAGATGAGGGCCCGTACCCACGCGTTGCCCGGCAGATGCCGCCAGATCCAGCCGTACATGACGTCCGCTGCCCCTTCCGTTCGTTACGGGCACCAGAGTACGGGGCGATGGATCGTTGAGGGGTCAGCCCGCCAAAGCCGGTGGCTTGCCCTGCGTCACAGGCTGGGTGGCGTCCAGGTGCGCCCAGACGATCAGCCGGTGGCTGCTGCCCCACTCCGGCTCGCAGGTGGTGAGGGTGAGATAGCGGCCCGGACCGTCGAAACCTGACTTGCGCGGCACGGGGTCGATCACGCCGACGTCGGTGGGGACGGTGCGGTACGGGGCGCGCTCGATCCGGTACGTGTACCAGGTGGTGCCGTCGGTCAGGACGACCGCGTCACCCGGCCGCAGCCGGGGGAAGTCCTTGAACGGATCTCCGTACGTGCGCCGGTGGCCCGCCACGGAGAAGTTGCCGGTCCGGCCGAGGCGGGCGGTGGCGGCGTAGTGGCCGAGGCCCTTCTTGAGGACTCCGGGGGAGGTTCCCTCCAGGACGGGCCACTCCCAGTCCTTGCCGAGCCGCGGGACGTACATGACGGCGATGCCCCGGCCGGCCCGGTACGGCTCGGGGGGCGGCGCCGCGGTGACGGTCTCGGCGACCGGCCGGTCCACCCACTCCCGCTCCAGGCTGTCGATCTGCCCGGCCGTCGCGCTCTCGGCCTGTACGCCGGTCCAGAACATGACGTACACCACGAAGAGGACGATCACGGTCCCGACGGTGAGGCACAGCTCGCTGAACGTCCGGACGATCAGTCGCAGCGCCACCGGCCGGACCTCCCCGCAGTCAGCGCAGTCAGCTCACAGGCTTCGCGTAGTGGAGATCCACTGTGCCCGAGTAGCCGGGAAGAGTCACCGCCTTGTGCTCGTCCACTTTCCAGCCGAGCCCGTAGGCCTTCACGTACAGCCGGTAGTTCTGCACGGCCGGCGAGTCGGCGAGCGACTTGGCGAGCTTTCCCCGGTCACCCACTGCGGTGATCTTGTACGGCGGTGAGTAGACCCGGCCCTGGAGGATCAGGGTGTTGCCCACGCAGCGGACGGCGCTGGTGGAGATGAGCCGCTGGTCCATGACCTTGATGCCCTGGGCGCCGCCCTGCCAGAGCGCGTTCACGACCGCCTGGAGGTCCTGCTGGTGGATGACGAGGTCGTTGGCGCCCGGCTCGGGGTAGCCGGGAGCGGCCTGGGCGTTCGGCGGGGCGTCGTTCAGGGTGACGGTGAGGCCGGGGCCCGAGGTCTCCGTGGTCCCCGCCGCGTTCTCCAGGGCCCGCAGCCGGGCGTCCTCGGCGCTCGTGGAGCCGTCGTCGCGGGCGGCGAGGGAGTCGACCTGGTCGCGCAGGGCGGCGGTGGACTCGTCCAGGCCGGCGTTCTTGTGGCTGCGTTCCTGGATCAGGTCGGAGAGCCTGAGGAGCGAGGCGTCCGTCCGGATGTTCGTACCCTTGGCAGTGTTGAAGCTGGTCACGAAGATCAGCCCGGCAAGGGCGAAGACGGCAGCGGTCAGCACTCGGACGGGGCGCCACCTGGTGGGTCGGCCCGGCCCGGAGGAAGAGTCGGCAGAATTGCTCAACGTACCCTGATCCCCTTCGGTGCCGTGGAAGCACTACGCTAACGGACGCCCGGGGGACGCAGTGGTCTCCTACGTCACCCAGCCGTCCCACCCCGGCGCCAGCCACAGTTCCCTGCGCGGTCACGCAGCGCATCGACAGGAGAGTCCCTCGTGCCGAAGTCACGTATCCGCAAGAAGGCCGACTTCACGCCCCCGCCCGCCAAGCAGGCCACCAACATCAAGCTGACCAACCGCAGCTGGGTGGCACCGGTGATGCTGGCGCTGTTCCTGATCGGGCTCGTGTGGATCGTCGTCTTCTACGTCACCGACGGCTCGCTGCCGGTGAAGTCCCTCAACAACTGGAACATCGTGGTGGGCTTCGGCTTCATCGCGGCCGGTTTCGGCGTCTCCACGCAGTGGAAGTAGCGGGCGCCCGACGCGCCCGTCAAGCCTTGCCCTGAACTTATCCACAGCGTTGTGCACAGCACTGGATAACTTACGAAGATCTGTGGATAACTCAGGCCGGGTTGACGCCGGTGTGACTGCGGCAGCGCCGCCCCGCACCTGACACGCCCCTCGCTCCCGCTGGAAAAGACCAGCTCAGGAGCGGGGGGCGCGGTCGTTCTCCACGAGGTGCACAAGATCCACCACGCACTGTGGATAACTCTGGGGAAAGCTTTGCGAGAAGCTCGTCCACAGCCCTCGTCGCTCAGGTGAGCACGGCCGAGCGGACCAGGACCATGCCCAGATCGATCAGGAGCACCAGTCCACAGGCCCCGTACTGCACGAGGTTCCGCCGGTCCTTCGGGGCGTGCAGCAGACCGTAGGTCACGAGCGCGCCGCCGACGAGGCCGCCGATGTGCGCCTCCCAGGAGATCCCGGGTCGCGTGAAGGTGAGCAGCAGCGAGAGGGCGACGAAGAGGGCCACCGGCCGCATGTCGTACCGCTGCCGCCGGGTGAGCACCGCCCAGGCGCCGATCAGGCCGAAGACGACGCCGGAGGCGCCCAGGGAGGGCTGGTTCGACGGCGCGATCACATAGGCGAGGGCGGAGCCGGAGAGTCCGGAGAGCAGACAGAGCGCGGCGTACCGGATCCGGCCGAGCTCCGGTTCGACGATGCCGCCGATCACCCAGAGTCCCAGCATGTTGAAGACGAAGTGCGCGACCTCCTGGTGGAGGAAGGTCGAGGTCAGCAGCCGGTACCACTCGCCGTCCGCGACCCCGACGACCTCGCCGAGCGGCGGGCTGTACGCGTAGCCGATCAGCGCCAGCTCGTCCACGACCCGGTCGCCGGCCGCCTGGACGGCGAGGAAGAGGGCCAGGTTGATCGCGATGAGGATCTTGGTGACGAGCCGCCCGTCCGAGGCGACCCGGCCGCCGGCGAGCGTACGGGGCTGGTTGGCGTCGGGCGCGTGGCCCGTGCCGGAGCCGTTGCGCACACAGTCCGGGCACTGGAAGCCGACGGACGCCGAGACCATGCACTGCGGGCAGATCGGCTTGTCGCAGCGGGTGCAGCGGATGCCTGTCTCGACGTCAGGGTGGCGGTAACAGCGCGGCAGGCCGGACTGCGGCTCCATGGAGGTCCCTCCCGAGGAGATGGGGGCGGCGCGGCGAGGAAGCGCCCCGCCTTTCCTGTACGGACGGACGGGGCGGAAAGGTTCCCTGAACGAGGGCGGGGTCGCTGCCCAGGTCAGTGGGTCAGCGGGTCTCGATGAGGACCGACTCCAGGACCACGTCGTTCAGCGGCCGCTTGGTGTTCGGGTTGACCGGCACCGAGGAGATCACGTCGACGACGTTCCGGCTCTTCGCGCCGACGACCTCGCCGAAGATCGTGCGCTTGTGGTTCAGCCAGGTCGTCGCGCCGACGGTGATGAAGAACTGCGAGCCGTTGGTGCCGGGGCCCGCGTTGGCCATGGCCAGCAGATAGGGCCGGTCGAACCAGAGCTCGGGGTGGAACTCGTCGGCGAACTCGTAGCCGGGACCGCCGGTGCCGTTCCCCAGCGGGTCCCCGCCCTGGATCATGAAACCCTCGATGACCTGGTGGAAGACGGTGCCGTCGTACAGCGGGTCCGCGACCACTCTGCCGGTCGCCGGGTGCGTCCACTCCCGCTCGCCCCGGGCGAGTTCGGTGAAGTTCCTGACCGTGTTGGGGGCGTGCTCCGGCAGCAGCCGGATCTCGATGTCACCCCGACTGGTCCTCAGAGTGGCGTAGAGCTGCTCGGCCACGGTCCGCCTTCCCGTAAGTCTGCCCACTTGACGCGCATCGCATCCTCGCACGGAAGCACGGAAGCGTCGTGGGTGGTCGGGGTATGCCCCGGATGCCAGCCCCACATGCCGGACCGCGATCCGGCAGGCATGATTTCGAAAAGGGTGGAAAGGCGAAAAACCGACACCACCACCGAGTAGGAGGATCCCGTGACCCGGATGGACAGCGTGCGCGCCGCGGCCGATTCGGCCAAGGAAAGCTACCTGCACGCCGCGGAAGTGGTGGCGCCCTATGCGGAGTCGGCCAAGGAGCAGGCCGCTCAGTACGCCGGCACGGCCAAGGACCAGGCCGCGCGCTATGCGCACGACGCACGTGTCCGGCTCGCGCCGAAAGTCTCGAAGGCCGCTCATCAGGCCCGCGTACAAGCTCGTGTGCAGTACGACTCCCATGTCGCACCGCATGTACCGCCGCGGGTCGACGACGCCGCGCAACGCGCCGCGCTGGTGACCCGCAAGGCCGCCCGTCAGGCGGCCGACTACACCAAACCACGTGTGGAGCACGCGGTCGCCGCTACCGGTCCCGTTCTCGACGAGGCCGGATCGCGCTCGGTGGCCGCCTGGGCCGCGCTGCGCGGTCAGGTGACACCGAAGGAGATCGAGAGGCTCGTGCGCAAGCACGAGCGCCGTGCCAGGGCCGGACGTCTCGCCAAGGGACTGGTCGTCCTGGGCGTGGTGGCCGCCGGCGTCTTCTGTGCGTGGAAGTGGTGGGACAAGCAGGCCAACCCTGACTGGCTGGTCGAACCGCCCGCTCCCACCGAGGTCGATGAGGGTCTCTCGGAACCGTCGTCCCGAGGAGCTCTCGATCCTGAGGTGGAGGCCAAGGAGGCCGAAGCACAGGCCGAAGCCGAGGCCGAGGCCGAGGTGGAGGGGGACACGGAGCGCGACGAGCGTCGCTGACCGTGGGCTGCCTCCGCGTTCGGGCCTTCGGAACGTTCAGGCTTTCGGAACGTTCGGGTGGCGTGCGGCGGTGGACGTGGGGAGGAGTGAACCACTCGACTCCCCGCGCCTACGCCGCCGCGGCGAGCGCCAGGCCCGACAGCTCCGTCTGGTCGGCGAGCGTCGTGTCGGTCGGGGCGTCGCCGCGCAGGTGGCGTACGGAGGGAGAGGAGTTGTGGGCCTCGGCGCCGATGCGCTGCTTGATCGTGGGCGGCAGCGAGCGCTCGCGGACCGTGGTGGGCCACGAATAGGCCGACCTCTGCGCCGGTACGGCGGTTGTGGTGCGCGCTCCGGCTGCGGGGGCGGGCGCGGCGGCCGGCTCCTCCGGCTGCTGGACGGCGGGAGCCTGCGCGGCGGTGGCGGTGGACGCCAGGCCGACGGAGGCGAGCAGGGCGAAGAGTACGGAGATGAAGGCGGTCCAGAACTGCTTGACCTTGGCGGTGGCCATGGCCCCTCGCTTTCGTCGTGTGGTGCTCGAGATGTTCGTGGTGACGTTCGTGCTGTTCGTCAGGTTCTCGGATGGTTCATTTCGAATTGCGCGCTTTTCGTACATTCCTCATGATGGGGACGCGGCTCCGGATTGCCCGGAGCGACGCCGTCGCCGCGCAGTTCTTCCGATGAACACCACACGTCCGGCTCAACGCACGCCGAGCAGTTCCGCCGTGCCGCGCCCGGCAGGCGCCTGCGTGCGGGCCCGCTCCGCCCAGCGCACGGCGGGCCCGGTGACCGCTCCGGCCAGCAGGAAGATCCCGCCGAGCACCAGCCAGCCGGGCGCGCCCCAGGTGACCAGGAGCGCCGTGACCAGGAACGGGCCGAGGGTGCGGGCGACGGGGACACCGGTTCCGTAGAAGCCCTGGTACTGGCCGATCCGGCCGGCGGGCGCGAGGGCGAAGCCGATCTGCCAGGAGCCCGCGGAGTGGCGCATCTCGGCGACCACCTGCAGCGCCGCGCCGACGACGAGGACGGCGACCGTCGTCCACGGTCCGAGCCCTGCGGCCGTCACCGCGAACACGGCGCACGAGGCGAGCATGACCACCCCGGCCAGGCCCACCGCGCGCGTGGCCTGGGCAAGGCCGGTGACCTTCCGTGCCGTCCGCACCTGGAAGAGCATCACGACCCCGGTGTTGAGGACGAACAGCGCCGAGACGATCCAGCCGGGCGCGGAGGTGCGCTGCACGATCCACAGCGGCAGGGCGAGGCTGAGCAGCGGCAGCCGCAGCAGCATCAGCGCGTTGAGGAGGGTGAGCAGCGCGTACGGGCGGTCGCGGAGCACCGCGAGGCGCGGCTCGCCGGCGGCGGCCGGCGGGGCGGGGGCGACGGCGGGCAGTCCGCGCAGCAGCAGGGCGCAGACCAGGAAGCCGACCGCGTCCAGGGCGAAGACGGAGAGGTACGCGGTACGGGTGCCGGCGTGCAGGGCGAGCCCGCCGAGGCCCGCGCCGACGGCGAGCCCCGCGTTGAGGGTGGACTGCAGCCTGGCCAGTACCTCCGTACGGGCCGCGGGCTCGACGAGGCCTGCGAGCAGCGCCTGGCGGGCGGCGGCGAGGCCGCTCTGGGCGGTGGCGTACACGGCGGCGGCGACCAGGAACGGCACGAAGGAGCGGATGAAGAGGAACGAGCCGACGGCCGCCGCCGTGGCGAGGGCGAGCAGGACGGCGGTCGTGCGGGGCCCGCGCCGGTCGGCGAGGTGCCCCAGCCAGACTCCGGCGACCGAGCCGACGGCCCAGGCGAGGGTGAGGCCGATGCCGATCCGGGCGGCGGACAGGCCGACGATCTGGCTGAAGTAGAGGGCGGAGGTGACGTAGAAGGCGCCGTCGCCGATCGCGTTGCTCAGCTGGGCGAGGAGCAGCGCGCGAGGAGCCCTGGAGGCCCGCTGTACCGGGGAGTTGGTGTTCGCCATGGACACGACGTTACGGTCCGGTGGCCCAGCCGGGCAGGTCCAATGGGGGCCGCTGATCGTGGGCCACTTGGGGTCGGTTGCTGCCGGCGGGGGGCGCGCCTCTTCCTCCTCCACTACGTCGGCGAGGGGCCGCGGAGGGCCGGATGTGCGGTTCCCCGCTCCGGTCGCAGCGGACGTGGACCGTGACATGGCCGGCCGTCGGGGCCGATGCAGCACACCCCTGCGAGGAGGGTCGCGGCCACATGCAAAACACCCCTCCCGGACCGCGTTTCCGCAGTTCAGGAGGGGTGTGAGAAGTGGAGCCTAGGGGAGTCGAACCCCTGACATCTGCCATGCAAAGACAGCGCTCTACCAACTGAGCTAAGGCCCCGGAACGAGAACAGAGTACCGGGTCACCCCCTCATTCCCGCAAAAGGATTGGGACTCCCGGTCGGCGACCACGCTCCGTAAGATGCTGATCGAGGTTCGCAGTGGCGAACCTAAGGGATGGGGAGAAGTAATGGACGCAGTGCAGCAAGAAGCCACGGCTAGAGCCCGCGAGCTTCAGCGCAGTTGGTACGGAGAGCCGCTGGGGGCGCTCTTCCGTCGGCTGATCGACGATCTCGGACTCAACCAGGCCCGGCTCGCGGCTGTACTCGGCCTCTCGGCACCCATGCTCTCCCAACTCATGAGCGGCCAGCGCGCCAAGATCGGCAACCCGGCCGTCGTCCAGCGCGTCCAGGCCCTGCAGGAGCTCGCCGGCCAGGTCGCCGACGGCAGTGTCAGCGCGGCCGAGGCCACCGACCGCATGGACGAGATCAAGAAGTCCCAGGGCGGCTCCGTGCTCACCGGCACCAGCCAGACCACGACCAGCTCGGGCGCGCCGACCGTGCGCCGGGTGGTCCGCGAGATCCAGTCGCTGCTGCGCTCGGTCGCGGCGGCCGGCGACATCATCGATGCGGCCGACTCTCTCGCCCCCGCCCACCCCGAACTGGCAGAGTTCCTCCGGGTGTACGGCGCCGGGCGCACCGCCGACGCGGTCGCCCACTACGAGTCGCACCAGAACTGACGCAGAGCAGCCGGTCCGGCAGTTGATACCGGGCCGACGAGGCACGACGGGGAGCGGGCGCAGCGCGATGGGTGAGGTCTTCGCTGGTCGGTACGAACTGGTCGACCCGATCGGACGGGGTGGTGTAGGAGCGGTCTGGCGGGCATGGGACCACCGGCGCCGCCGCTATGTGGCGGCCAAGGTGCTCCAGCAGAGCGACGCCCACACGCTGCTCCGCTTCGTCCGCGAGCAGGCGCTCCGGATCGACCACCCGCACGTCCTCGCCCCGGCCAGCTGGGCCGCCGACGACGACAAGGTGCTGTTCACCATGGACCTGGTGGCCGGCGGGTCTCTGGCCCATGTCATCGGCGACTACGGTCCGCTGCCGCCGCGCTTCGTCTGCACCCTGCTGGACCAACTGCTCGCCGGACTTGCCGCGGTGCACGCGGAGGGGGTCGTGCACCGCGACATCAAGCCGGCGAACATCCTGCTCGACGTCACCGGAACCGGGCGGCCGCATCTGCGGCTGTCCGACTTCGGCATCTCGATGCGCAAGGGCGAGCCCCGCCTCACGGAGACCAACTACGTGGTGGGGACGCCCGGTTACTTCGCGCCCGAGCAGATGCTCGGCGCCGAGCCGGACTTCCCGGCCGACCTCTTCGCCGTCGGCCTGGTCGCGCTCTATCTGCTCCAGGGCCAGAAGCCCGACTCCCGCGCCCTGATCGAGTACTTCATGGCGCACGGGACACCGGGAGCCCCGGCGGGGATCCCCGAGCCGCTGTGGCAGGTCCTGGCCGGCCTGCTCCAGCCGGATCCGGAGGCCCGCTTCAAGACGGCCACGGGCGTGCGCAAGGCGCTGACCACGGCCGTCGAGATGCTGCCCGAGTCCAGCAAGGAGGAGGAGCCGGTCGAGGTCTTCGACCAGATCGGCCCCCTGCCCACGGGCTTCGGCCCCCACGGCCCCGAGACCCCGACCGCCCAGACCACGGCCACCCAGTCCCCGACCGCCGAGTCCCAGGCCGCCCAGACGCAGGCCGCCCCCGTGGACGTACCGCCACAGCCGCAGCCCCCTCTCCAGGACCAGGCACAGCCACAACAACCACAGCCGCCCCTGCCGAGCCCCTCCGAGACGGGCAGCTTCCATCTGCCCCCGCCGCCCCCACAGCCGGTCCCCACATCCTCCGCGCACGCGGCCTCCCCCCTTCCCGCCGCCGCCCCGGACTTCGCTCGAACCCCGACGGCCGCGGTGCCGTTCCCCCACGCTTCTACTGTTCAATACACCGCTCAGGCCGGACAGGTTCCCACCCCGCGGCCGGCTTCGGCTCCCGTCCCGGCAAAGCGACCGGGACCGCCCCCGAAGGTCGCGGTCCCGGTGCTGTTCCTCGCGCTGGTCTGCTTCGCCGTCGGCATCTGGGCGCTGACCCAGGCCTGACCGGCCCCCGCCCGCCCTACCGGCCGCGCCCGCCTACCAGGCCGCGGGCGGCCCGAACTGCGGCGGACCACCCGGCGGACCGCCCTGCGGACCGCCCTGCCCCGCCGCGTCCCTCGCCGCCCGGCGCCGCCCCGCAAGGGTCCACACACCGAGCCCCACGAGCAGCACCGTGCCCGCGCCGAGCCCGGCCGCCGCGACCAGGACCATGCTCTCGTCCCGCTGCGCCTCGGCCCCGCTCGCGCCGTTGGCGGCCGCGTCCCGGTCGTCGTCGGTGACCTTGAAGGGCCCGGCGTCCCCGTCGTACGCGGGCCCCGGCTTCGCCGTGCCGGTGACGTTCACCCGCAGCGTCAGCGGCACCGGCTTGTCCCCGTACTCCTTGACGATCTCCGGGGAGAGCGTCGCCGTCAGGTGGTACCAGCCCGCGAAGCGCAGGGCGTTGGTGTAGCTGTTGGAGGAGTAACGGTTCTCGAAGGCGACCGGCCGGTGCGGGTCGAGCGCCACCGTCGCCGGCTTGCCGTCGTAGCTGACGGTGTCCTGGTCGACATGGCCGCGCGCCGGGTTGTCGAGCGAGAGCACCAGCGCGTTCGGGACGTACCCGGTGGCGCCGGTGGGGCTGCTGCCCAGCTCCGCGCTGGCGAAGACCTGCTGCCCCCAGTCGACGGGCACCCGGTAGAACAGCGTCTGCCCGGGCTTGATGTCGGCGCGCCACTCGCCCTGCCGCAGCGAGGTGGCGCCGTGGAAGCCCGCCCCGCCCTGCCGCTTCTGGGGCCCGCCGGCCGGCGGCGCCGGCGTGGAGGAGGGCCAGTTCTCGGGCAGTTCGGTGGGGCCGGTCTGCTTCACGCCCGGCTCGGGGACGTACCGGATCTCCAGTTCCCAGTCGTCGGGCGTGGAGACGGCCTTCGAGGTCCGCTCGACCAGCACGTAGTAGGCGCCCGCCTGCTGGCAGGTGGAGCTGTCGGGCTCGATCGTGCGGTGGGCGTACGCGGTGATGGGCCGGGGGAACGCGGCCGACTCGAAGGAGGAGTCCTGGTAGCCGCACTGCGCGCCTGAGCCGTCCTGCAGGGTCACCTTGACCCCGTCGCCGTACTCCGCCTTGCCGCCGGGCTTGGGCACCGCGACCACCGAGACGTACGCGTTCTGCTTGTCGTCGAGGTCGACCCGGTAGTAGAGCTTGCCGTCCTTCTTGATGCTGTCCCGGTAGCTCTGGCCCGCCTTCAACTGCCGTGCGTCCAGGCTGGTGGCGGCGCCCTTGATCGGCTGGGCACCGCCGTCGAAGCCGTACGGGCCGTCCCCGGCCGCCCACGCGGTCCCCGAGGGCAGCACCGCCGCCGTGAACACGGCCGCGCACACCGCCCCCACCAGGCCCCGGCCCGCACCCACCCTCACGCGCTGCGTCTTCACGCGCCTCTCCTCGTGTCCGTCGCTGTCCCGCTCCCGCCGCCCCGTATCCGCCTCACGAGGAACACCGCCCCCGCGATCAGGACGACGGCCGCGCCGCCCGCCGCGGCAGCCCGGGTGACGGTCCATCCTGCCCCGCCCGTCCCTCCGCTGTCTGCGCGCACGGAGCTTTCGCCCCGCTTGTCGGGCATTCCCGCCGCGGCCACCGGCGCCGCGCCGTGTTCGGGCCCCGACAGTTCCTCGCCGAGGACCGCGATCCGCAGGACCATCGCGATCCGCGGGTTCTCGGCGATCTCCGCCGCCCGCGCGCCCAGGTTCACGGCGATGTAGAAGCCGCCCGTGGTGTGCACGGGAACGACGTTGGGGTGGTGCTCGTACCGGTTGGTCCAGGCGACCGGCACCGTCCCCATACCGAGTGCGGCAGGACGGCCGTTGTACGTGGTCCGGGAGCTGAACTCGCCCGTACCGCCGCCGACCGGGTGCCGGGCCGGGGTGTAGACCTGCGTGCCGCCGTACGAGTTCACCGACGCGGAGCCGTCGACGGTCGGTTCGTTGGCGAACTCGACGCCGTAACGGAGCTGTTGTCCCCAGCCCACCGGCACCTTGTACCAGAGCGTCTGGGAGGGCAGCAGACGGTCCCGCCACACGCCCCGCCCCAGCTCACGGGCGTCGTTGAAGCCGGTGCCGCCCCTGACCTCGCGGGGGTCGCCGGTGGGCAGGACGGCGTCCTTGCCGCCGCTTCCGTACTCCGGCCGGGACTGCGCCGGGACCGCCCCTGCGGGCAGCGGCGCCTCGACGCCGAGGAGCAGCTCCAGCGGCCAGCGGGCCGCGTCCGAGGCGGGCTTGCTGCGGCGCTCGACCACGAACCAGTAGCGGCCCGCCCTGTCGCAGGTCGAGTACCGCTTCTCGGTCGGTACGCGGGCGACGGCCGAGGTCAGCGGCACCGCGCCCTCGTTCTGGTGGAACATCTCGCTGTTGGTCGCGCAGGCGCCCTCGCCGCCGGCGGAGGCGTACACGAGGCTGGTGGCCAACGCGTCGACCGTGTCCACGGCCGCGCCCGCCTGCGGCACGGCCGTCGCCGAGAAGTCCACCGTGGACACGTCGTCCAGGTCGGCCGCGTAGTACCGCTTCTCACCCGGTCCGATGGTGTCCAGGTACTGCCCCGGTACGAGCGCGGGCGCCCGGTCGCTCGTCACGGTGCCGGTGATCCGCTCGCCCCGCAGCCGGTAGCCGTCGGCCGAGAGCTGCGCGGCCCGCTGGAGCTGCCGGGCCAGTGCGTCGGCGTCGGGCGCGTCGTAGTAACGGCCGTTCCCCGCCTCGGCGATGCACTCCAGCTGCTCGCGCGCCGCGCCCTTCACCTGGAAGCCGACGGTGTCGATCCGCAGCCCGATCCCGCCCTTGGCGAGCTGTGCGGCCACCGCGCAGGGCGCGGGGTCACCGCAGTTGTCCTCGCCGTCGGAGATCAGCAGGATCGTGCGGCCCGCCCCGACAGCCCCGTCGGCGGGCCGGGGCAGGTCCTGGGCGGCCTTCTGGAGAGAGAGCCCGATGGGCGTGTCCCCGGTGGGCTTCAGGGCCGCGACGGCGGCCTTGAGACCCGCCCGGTCCAGCGGTGCGACCGGGCGGACGAGCCGGGTGTCCGTGCAGCCCCGGAGCCGGTCGGCGCCGTAGACCCGCAGGCCGGTGGGGTGGCCGTCGGGGAGGCCGTCGACGACGGTGCCGACGGCGGTGCGGGCCGCCTCCATCCGCGTACGCCCGGAGCCGTCGTCGTCGCCCATGGAGCCCGAGGAATCCAGCACCATCACGAGGCTCCCGGCCCCGCCGGCCTCCCCGTCGGCCGCGGCCGCTCCCGATGCCGGCGCGATCAGCAGGGCGAGCAACGCCCCCACCACCCAGCCGACCGCCACAGTCCTTCGTACGCTCAGCGCTCTCACGCCATCCCCCTTGACCGCGATCAATCAACTTTGCTCTAGCAACGTAGTGATTTGCTCAGGTGAACTCAAGGGGCTTGCCGTCACGGTCCTGAAACAGCGCGCGGGCGCCGGCGACAGCGGTGGGACAGGCACCGCCGACCGTGCCCGAAACAGCGCGAAGCCCCGGCCGCTCGAACGCGGCCGGGGCTTCGCCCTCAGACTGTGTGCGACTCAGACACCCGAACCCGCGGGCACGGAGTCGGTCGCCTCCGTCCACAGATCCTGCTCGGCGCGATCCGCCTGGATCTGGCGGTACACGAGGAGCCCGCCGATGGCGGCCAGTGCGACCAGGAGAAGCTTCTTCACCGCGCGACCTCGTCTTTCGTTGACGTAGGAGACTTCTGACGCCCACTCTACACACCGACCGATACCGATCGGTGACCTCGGCCGGGCAGGTCTCACCAAAAGCAATCGGCCCGAACGGGTGAACCGTTCGGGCCGATCGTCGCTGTGGGGCTAACAGGATTTGAACCTGTGGCCTCATCCTTATCAGGGATGCGCTCTAACCAACTGAGCTATAGCCCCGCCGCGCTCTGCGGAGTGTGTCCCGCGCGCTGACTCCTGAAGATTAGCGCACGTGGGGGCCAGTCCCAAAATCGGTTCCCCGGCCCCCGTCCCGGCGCTACTCGTCCTCGGCGAGCGTCAGCTCCACACCGCCCACGAATCCGGCCGACAGGTTGTAGATGAACGCGCCCAGCGTCGCCAGGGCGGTCATCAGGACCACGTCGATCACGGCGATGACCGACGTGAACATCAGCACGCGCGGCAGCGACAGGAACGACTGCAGGTCGAAGCCGTTGGACTCGTTCGAGCCCGTCGCCTCGCTGATCGTGCCGCCGACGGTCGAGAAGACGCCCATGGCGTCCATGACCATCCACAGCACCGAAGCGGCCACGACCGTGCAGACGCCGAGCGCGATGGAGAGCAGGAAGCTCACCTTCATCACCGACCACGGGTCGGCCTTGGCCACCCGCAGCCGCGCCTTGCGCGTACGGGGCGTCGTACGCGCCCCGGTGCGCGGCCGGCGCACGGCGCCCGTGTTCTGACCGCCCACACCGCCCGACACGCCGCCGATCACGCCGCCTGCCACCCCGCCTCCCGTGCCGCCGTCTGCCACGCCGGCCGCCGTCGTACCGCCACCGCCGGTGCCCGGCGCCTGCGCGCCGTACGCCTGCGGCGGGTGGTACGGCCCGCTCGGCTGCTGCGCGCCCGCGCGTTCGCCGGGCAGCGGCCCGTTGTACGTCTCGTACGAGGGCTTGGGCCCTCGGGTGTCCGTCACCGCAACCCCCTGGGAGTCCGTGGCGGAGCCACGGGCACCGTTCGCTCCGGCCCCAGCGGAAGCTCCGGCCGAACCGGCGCCCGTGGCTCCACTCACGCTCTACTCCTCGTGCTCCCCGGCCGAGGACTCGTTGCCCTCGGCTGCCTCGGCCTCGGCCGCGGTCGCGACCTCGACGCCTTCGCCGATCTCGGCCTCGGCATCGACCTCGTCGACCTCGCTGCCCGCCTCGGCGTTGCGCGCGATGCCGACGACGGCATCCCGCTTCCCCAGGTTGATCAGCTGGACGCCCATGGTGTCACGGCCGGTCTCCCTGACTTCGTTGACTCGCGTACGAATCACACCGCCGGACAGCGTGATGGCGAGGATCTCATCCGTCTCCTCGACCACCAGCGCGCCCACGAGCGAACCGCGGTCCTCCACGATCTTGGCGGCCTTGATTCCGAGGCCACCGCGACCCTGGACGCGGTATTCGTCGACGTTGGTCCGCTTCGCGTACCCACCGTCGGTGGCGGTGAAGACGAACGTACCGGGCCGGACGACATTCATCGAGAGCAGCTCGTCGCCCTCGCGGAAACTCATCCCCTTGACGCCCGAGGTGGCTCGTCCCATCGGACGCAGCGCGTCGTCGGTCGCGGTGAAGCGGATCGACTGCGCCTTCTTGCTGATGAGCAGCAGGTCGTCCTCCGCCGAGACCAGCTCGGCGCCGATCAGCTCGTCGTCGCTGCCGTCCTCCGCCTCACGGAGGTTGATCGCGATGACGCCGCCGGCACGCGGGGAGTCGTAGTCCTTCAGCGCGGTCTTCTTCACCAGACCGGCCTTCGTGGCGAGCACCAGGTACGGCGCGGCCTCGTAGTCGCGGATCGCGAGGATCTCGGCGATCTGCTCGTCCGGCTGGAAGGCCAGCAGGTTGGCGACGTGCTGGCCGCGCGCGTCCCGGCCGGCGTCCGGGAGCTCGTACGCCTTCGCCCGGTAGACCCGGCCCTTGTTGGTGAAGAAGAGCAGCCAGTGGTGGGTCGTGGAGACGAAGAAGTGGTCGACGATGTCGTCCTGCTTCAGCTTCGTACCGCGCACGCCCTTGCCGCCGCGCTTCTGGGAGCGGTAGTCCTCGGTCTTGGTCCGCTTCACATAGCCGCCACGCGTGATGGTGACGACGATGTCCTCCTCGGCGATCAGGTCCTCGATGGACATGTCACCGTCGAAGGGCACCAGCTTGGAGCGGCGGTCGTCGCCGAACTTCTCGACGAGCAGCGCCAGCTCCTCGCTGACGATCTGCCGCTGACGCTCCTCGGAGGCGAGGATCGCGTTGTACTCGTTGATCTTCGCCTGGAGCTCGTCGTGCTCGGCGACGATCTTCTGGCGCTCCAGGGCGGCGAGCCGGCGCAGCTGCATCTCGAGGATGGCGTTGGCCTGGATCTCGTCGATCTGCAGCAGGCCCATCAGGCCCTCGCGCGCGACCTCGACGGTGTCGCTGCGCCGGATGAGCGCGATGACCTCGTCGATCGCGTCCAGCGCCTTGAGCAGACCGCGCAGGATGTGGGCGCGCTCCTCGGCCTTGCGCAGCCGGAAGCGGGTCCGGCGCACGATGACCTCGATCTGGTGCGTCACCCAGTGGCGGATGAACGCGTCGAGCGAGAGCGTGCGCGGCACACCGTCGACGAGCGCCAGCATGTTCGCGCCGAAGTTCGTCTGCAGGTCGGTGTGCTTGTAGAGGTTGTTGAGCACGACCTTGGCGACGGCGTCGCGCTTGAGCACGATGACGAGGCGCTGGCCGGTACGGGACGAGGTCTCGTCGCGGACGTCGGCGATGCCGCCGATCTTGCCGTCCTTCACCAGGTCGGCGATCTTCTGCGCGAGGTTGTCCGGGTTGGTCTGGTACGGAAGCTCCGTGACCACCAGGCACTGGCGGTTCTGGATCTCCTCGACCTCGACGACCGCGCGCATCGTGATGGAGCCGCGACCGGTGCGGTACGCCTCCTCGATGCCCTTGCGGCCCACGACCAGCGCGCCGGTCGGGAAGTCCGGGCCCTTGATCCGCTCGATGAGCGCGTCGAGGAGCTCCTCGTGGGTGGCCTCGGGGTGCTCGAGTGCCCACTGGGCGCCGGCCGCGACCTCACGCAGGTTGTGCGGCGGGATGTTGGTCGCCATGCCGACCGCGATGCCCGCGGAGCCGTTGACCAGCAGGTTCGGGAAGCGCGCCGGCAGGACCGTCGGCTCCTGGTTGCGGCCGTCGTAGTTGTCCTGGAAGTCGACGGTCTCCTCGTCGATGTCCCGGAGCATCTCCATGGCCAGCGGCATCATCTTGCACTCGGTGTACCGCATGGCGGCGGCCGGGTCGTTGCCCGGAGAACCGAAGTTGCCGTTGGAGTCCACCAGCGGCATCCGCATCGACCAGGGCTGGGCGAGGCGGACGAGCGCGTCGTAGATGGAGGAGTCGCCGTGCGGGTGGTACGTACCCATGACGTCACCGACGACGCGGGCGCACTTGTAGAAGCCCTTCTCGGGCCGGTAGCCGCCGTCGTACATCGCGTACAGCACGCGACGGTGGACGGGCTTGAGGCCGTCCCGGACGTCGGGCAGCGCACGCGACACGATGACGGACATCGCGTAGTCGAGGTACGAGCGCTGCATCTCGGTCTCGAGCCCGACGGGCTCGATCCGCAGCACCTGCATCTCTTCTTCGTCGGTGGTCACAGGGGGGTTCTCGTCGGCCATTGCTGGTCGTCAGTCCTTTCGTACGGTCAGCTGAGACCGACTCAGATGTCGAGGAAGCGAACGTCCTTGGCGTTGCGCTGGATGAAGGAGCGCCGGGCCTCGACGTCCTCACCCATCAGCACCGAGAACAGGTCGTCCGCCTGGGCCGCGTCGTCCAGCGTCACCTGGCCGAGGACACGGTGGTCCTGGTCCATCGTGGTGACGCGCAGCTCCTCGGCGTTCATCTCGCCCAGACCCTTGAAGCGCTGGATCGAGTCTTCCTTGATCCGCTTGCCGTTCTGCTTGCCCAGCTCGACCAGGGCGTCGCGCTCACGGTCCGAGTACGCGTACTCGAAGTCCTCCCGGCCCCACTTGATCTTGTAGAGCGGCGGGCGGGAGAGGTAGACGTGACCGGCCTCGACCAGCGGACGCATGAAGCGGAAGAGGAAGGTCAGCAGCAGGGTGTTGATGTGCTGGCCGTCGACGTCGGCGTCCGCCATCAGGATGATCTTGTGATAGCGGAGCTTCTCGATGTCGAAGTCCTCGTGGACTCCGGTGCCGAAGGCCGAGATCAGCGCCTGGACCTCGGTGTTCTGCAGGATCTTGTCGATGCGCGCCTTCTCGACGTTCAGGATCTTGCCGCGGATCGGCAGGATGGCCTGGTACATCGGGTTGCGGCCGGACTTGGCCGAGCCGCCGGCGGAGTCACCCTCGACGATGAAGATCTCGCACTTGGTGGGGTCGTTCGACTGGCAGTCGCTCAGCTTGCCCGGGAGGGACGCCGACTCCAGCAGACCCTTGCGGCGGGTCAGGTCGCGCGCCTTGCGGGCCGCCACGCGCGCGGTGGCCGCCTGGATCGACTTGCGGATGATGTCCGCGGCCTCGACCGGGTTGCGGTCGAACCAGTCGTTGAGGTGCTCGTGGACGATCTTCTGGACGAAGGTCTTGGCCTCCGTGTTGCCCAGCTTGGTCTTGGTCTGGCCCTCGAACTGCGGCTCGCCCAGCTTGACCGAGATGATCGCCGTCAGACCCTCGCGGATGTCCTCACCGGTGAGGTTGTCGTCCTTCTCGCGCAGCAGCTTCTTGTCGCGCGCGTACCGGTTCACCAGACCCGTCAGCGCGGCGCGGAAGCCCTCTTCGTGCGTACCGCCCTCGTGCGTGTGGATCGTGTTGGCGAAGGAGTACACACCCTCGCTGTACTGCGAGTTCCACTGCATCGCGATCTCGACCGAGAGCATGCGCTCCTTGTCCTCGGCCTCGACGTCGATGACGGTCGGGTGGATCAGCTCGCCCTTGCGCGAGTTGAGGTACTTCACGAAGTCGACGATGCCGCCCTCGTAGTGGTACGTCACCGTGCGCGCGGTCGGCTCGGCGGCCTCCGCGTCCGGGTCGTCGGCGCCGACGGTGGCCTTCGCGGACTCGCGCTCGTCCGTCAGGTTCAGGGTGAGGCCCTTGTTGAGGAAGGCCATCTCCTGGAAGCGGCGAGCGAGGGTCTCGAAGGAGTACTCGGTGGTCTCGAAGACGTCCGGGTCGGCCCAGAACGTCACGGTCGTACCGGAGTCCGAGACCTCCTCGTGCTTGGCGAGGGGCGCGGTGGGCACACCGAGCTTGTAGTCCTGCGTCCAGCGGTAGCCGTCCCGCTTGATCTCCACGGAGACCTTGGTGGACAGCGCGTTGACCACGGAGACACCGACACCGTGGAGACCGCCGGAGACTGCGTAGCCACCGCCGCCGAACTTGCCGCCCGCGTGCAGGACCGTCAGCACGACCTCGACGGCCGGCTTCTTCTCCACAGGGTGCATGTCGACGGGGATACCGCGGCCGTTGTCGACGACGCGCACGCCGCCGTCGGCCAGGATCGTGACGTCGATCGTGTCCGCGTGCCCGGCGAGGGCCTCGTCGACGGAGTTGTCGACGACCTCCTGCACGAGGTGGTGGAGTCCGCGCTCACCGGTCGAGCCGATGTACATGCCGGGTCGCTTGCGGACCGCGTCCAGACCCTCGAGGACGGTGATCGCGCTGGCGTCGTACGACGCAGCGTTGGCGGACGGAGTGTTCTCGTTGGGGTTGCCGGAATCGGCCACGAAGCGCCCTTTCTGGCACAGCACAAGCCGTTCTCCGGGCATACGGGAGCGGCTGCGTCGTTCGACTTGTTCCGCAGGGTGGCGGGATTACCCACCAGTCTACCGGTAGCGCCGACATGAATGGGGGTTTGCCGGTACCTGAGTCCGCATGTGCCGCCCTGCGCGGGAGCGAGACGACTCCCCATATCCGGGGAGGGGCTCCAAAGGGCTCTGACGGCCACCTAGCGCTTCGAGCGGTGACCGGGTGTGGGCATGGTGGTGGGACCCGCTGTGGGGGGTGACGTCCGGGCGCTGTGGGGGCGTGGCTGTGGAAGGGGCGTGCCAGGCTGTGGGCGGTGACGTCCGGGCGCTGTGGGGGCGTGGCTGTGGGCAATCGTTCCGCAGGGCGGAACGGGTGGGCACAGCCCCACGGACGCGCTCACCGCGCCATGGCCCCGCACCACGGGGCACCACGGGCGCCCGAGGCCCGCGGCTCCGTCAGCCGTATGTGTCCCCGGGCCCCACGGACCCGGGCGCCCGCAGCGGCCCGTACCCCCGTCGCGGCCCGGAACCCGGCCCCAGCACCTTGATGACCCGTACCGTCCCGTGCCCCAGGTCCTCGTTCAACCGCGCCACCAGCCTCGGCGCCAACAGCCGCAGCTGCGTCGCCCACGCCGTCGAGTCGCACTGAACGGTCAGCACCCGCTCCTCCGGAGCGTCGTCGTACCGCAGCGGCACACAGTGCTTCGCCAGGTCCTCGCCGACGATCTGCGGCCAGCGCCCCATGACGCCGCCCACCGCCGCCGGCGTCTCCCAGCCGCGCTCGGTGATGAGCCGGTTGATCGCGGCGCCCAGGCCGACCGGATCCCGCCCGTCGGCGTGCGCGCCCGAGCGCAGGCCGCCACCGCGCCGCGCCTGCTTCTTCTGCTGGGCCGCGGCGCCCCGCGCCTTCGCCTGCTCCTTGGCGGCGCGCAGCGCGACGCGGGCCAGGTCGACACCCGAGGACTCGGGGGCCGCCTTGGCGGCCTGGGGGTCCTGACCGCCCTGGGGAAGCTGGTTCTCGCTCACGCGCGCACGCTCCTCACAGCCTGTCCACCGAACCCCCCGCGACCGCGTACCGAACCCCCGCGAGCACGCCCGGCACGTCGTCGTCCACCGCCGCCGTCACCAGGACCTGCTCGCCCGGGGCCACCAGCTCGGCCAGCCGCTCCCGGCGGCGCGCGTCCAGCTCGGCGAAGACGTCGTCGAGGACCAGGACCGGCTCGTTGCCCTCCGCCCGCAGCAGGTCGTACGAGGCGAGTCGCAGCGCCAGCGCGTACGACCAGGACTCCCCGTGGCTCGCGTATCCCTTCGCCGGCAGGTCGCCCAGCTTGAGCAGCAGTTCGTCCCGGTGCGGCCCGACCAGCGTGACCCCGCGCTCGATCTCCTGCTTGCGGACCTCCGCGAGCGCGGCGATCAGCTGCTCGTAGAGCTCCTCGCGGGTGTGCCCGGGGCCCGGCGCGGACGGCCGGTACTCCAGCAGAATCGGTCCGCCGCCCGGTGCCAGCTGCTCGTACGCCTTGTCGGCGAGCGGCTGCAGGACACCGATCAGATCCAGCCGCTGCGCGAGCAGCTCGGCGCCCGCCCGGGCCAGATGCTGGTCCCAGACGTCGAGCGTCGACAGGTCCATGCCACGACCGCCGTGGCGGCGCGCCATGGCCGCGGACTTCAGCAGGGTGTTGCGCTGCTTGAGCACCCGCTCGTAGTCGGAGCGCACGCCCGCCATGCGCGGCGCGCGCGCCGTGATCAGCTCGTCGAGGAAGCGCCGGCGCTCGCCGGGGTCGCCCTTCACCAGGGCCAGGTCCTCCGGCGCGAAGAGCACGGTCCGTACGATCCCCAGCACGTCACGCGGTTTGACCTGCGAGGACCTGTTGATACGGGCGCGGTTCGCGCGCCCCGGGTTCAGCTCCAGCTCGACCAGCTGGGAGCGCTCGCCCTGGGTGACGGCGGCACGAATGATCGCCCGGTCCGCCCCCATCCGTACGAGCGGGGCGTCCGAGGCGACGCGGTGGCTGCCGAGGGTGGCGAGATAGCCGACGGCCTCGACCAGGTTGGTCTTCCCCTGGCCGTTGGCGCCCACGAAAGCGGTGACGCCCGGGTCGAGCGGGACCTCGACCCGGGCGTAGGAGCGGAAGTCGGCCAGCGACAGATGCGTGACATGCATGGTGTGCGCCGACCTTCCCCCGGCTGCTGTGCACCGAGGGGTGCACAGCCTGTGGATTACTTCTTGGACTCGACCGCGTGGCCACCGAACTGGTTGCGCAGCGCGGCGATCATCTTCATCTGCGGGGAGTCGTCCTGACGGGACGCGAACCGCGCGAACAGCGAGGCGGTGATCGCGGGCAGCGGAACCGCGTTGTCGATCGCGGCCTCCACCGTCCAGCGGCCCTCGCCGGAGTCCTGCGCGAAGCCACGGAGCTGGTCCAGGTGCTCGTCCTCGTCCAGCGCGTTGACCGCGAGGTCGAGCAGCCAGGAACGGATGACCGTGCCCTCCTGCCAGGAGCGGAAGACCTCGCGCACGTCGGTGACGGAGTCGACCTTCTCCAGGAGCTCCCAGCCCTCGGCGTACGCCTGCATCATCGCGTACTCGATGCCGTTGTGGACCATCTTCGCGAAGTGGCCGGCGCCGACCTTGCCCGCGTGGACCGAGCCGAACTCGCCCTCGGGCTTCAGGGCGTCGAAGATCGGCTGGACCTTCGCCACGTCCTCGGCGGAGCCGCCGTACATCAGCGCGTAGCCGTTCTCCAGGCCCCACACACCGCCGGAGACGCCGCAGTCGACGAACCCGATGCCCTTGGCGGCGAGCTCCTCGGCGTGCTTCTCGTCGTCGGTCCAGCGGGAGTTTCCGCCGTCCACGACGATGTCGCCGGGGGAGAGCAGGTTCGCCAGCTCGTCGACGGTGGACTGGGTCGCGGCACCGGCCGGGACCATGACCCACACGACGCGCGGACCCTTCAGCTTGCCCACAAGCTCTTCGAGGCTGTGGACATCGGCGAGGTCCGGGTTGCGGTCGTATCCGATGACGGTGTGACCTGCGCGGCGGATGCGCTCACGCATGTTGCCGCCCATCTTGCCGAGACCGACGAGACCGAGCTCCATCAGAGATTCCTTAAGCGTCGTGTGCGGTTTACCCGGGTCCGAGCCTACGCCCGGACCCGGGTGCACACCTGTGGGGTCAGCCGCTCAGTCGACAGCCGTCCCCAAGGGTCATCCAGAGAGCCGCACCGGCATGATCAGGTACTTGTACGCCTCGTCCGCCTCCGCGTCCACGGCCGGCTTGCCGCTCAGCAGCGCGGGCTTGGTGGAGGTGGTGAAGGAGAGCTGGGCGACCGGGGAGTCGATCGCGCTCAGACCGTCCAGCAGGAACGTCGGGTTGAAGGCGATCGAGATGTCGTCGCCGTCCAGCTGCGCGTCCACACGCTCCACAGCCTGTGCGTCGTCGCTGGAGCCGGCCTCCAGGATCAGCACACCCTGCTCGAAGCTGAGCCGGACCGGGGTGTTGCGCTCGGCCACCAGGGCCACACGCTTGACGGCCTCGACGAACGGGGCGGTCTCGATCACCGCGATCGAGTTGAACTCGGTCGGGAAGAGCGTCCGGTACTTCGGCAGGTCGCCTTCGAGCAGCCGGGTGGTGGTGCGGCGGCCCGCACCCTCGAAGCCGATGAGGCCCTCGCCCTGGCCGGAGCCCGAGAGCGCAAGCGTGACGGTGTCGCCGCTGGTGAGCGCCTTGGCGGTGTCCAGGAGGGTCTTCGCGGGCACCAGGGCGACCGCGGAGGCGTCGGGGGACTCCGGCTTCCACAGGAACTCGCGGACCGCGAAGCGGTAGCGGTCGGTGGAGGCCAGGGTGACCGTGTCGCCCTCGATCTCGATGCGCACACCGGTGAGCACGGGCAGCGTGTCGTCGCGGCCGGCGGCGATGGCGACCTGCGCGGCGGCGGAGGCGAAGACCTCACCGGGCACGGTGCCGGTCGCGGTGGGCATCTCCGGCAGGGCCGGGTACTCCTCCACAGGCAGGGTGTGGAGGGTGAAGCGGGAGGAGCCGCAGACCACGGTCGCCCGTACACCGTCTGTGGAGATCTCGACGGGACGGTTGGGGAGGGCGCGGCAGATGTCGGCGAGCAGCCGGCCGGAGACCAGGACGGTGCCGTCCTCCTCGACCTCCGCCTCGACGGAGACACGGGCCGAGACCTCGTAGTCGAAGCTCGAGAAGCTCAGCGCGCCGTCCTCGGCCTTCAGCAGAAGGCCCGCGAGTACGGGCGCCGGCGGACGGGCCGGAAGGCTGCGGGCCACCCAGGCCACCGCCTCCGCGAGTACATCGCGCTCCACCCGGATCTTCACCGGAACCGCCTCCTGCTGTTGCTGGCTCTTCGTCGACTGCGGGACCCAGTCTGACGTACGCCGCCGACACTCGGTGCGGCTCGGGGTCAAGTCGCGACAAGAGGTCGAGGAGGCTCCGGCGCCGAGTTGTGCACAGGACCCACTTCGAAGCGGATTCCGGGCTAACTCTAGGGGGCAGTAGTAGTAGGGCCTGTGGAAACCGTGGATAACGTCGTCTTCGCAGGTCAGCCGCGGTTTTTTGTCCACTGCCCCTGTGGGTGGAGCCGGTGGACAACCGGGGTGTTCTGTGGACACCCGAAAGTTCTGCACACCCGGTACACAGGCCACGGGGACTTCTCCCCAGCGCTGTCCCCAGCTTTACCCACGTTCCCCACAGCCCAACCGTCCTCCTTGGTGTGACCGCTTTCACTCGACGCGGTGACGCCGGGCGTTTCGTTGCCGAACAGTGGACAGCGGTGTGGAGAACCTGTGGGCAACGGACCCGGCCCTGTGGGTTGCCCGTGGACAACCGACAGGAGGCCCTGTGGACGAAAAATTCATCCACAAGCTGTGGATCAAGGTTGCCAACAAATCCACACCCCTCTGACCTGGGGTGTTGCCCTGATGGCCGACGTGCCTGTGGACGCTATTCGGATAACTCCTGAGTCCCCACCCTGTGGACGGAAGATCATCCCGCAATCTGTGGAGAACGCGCCACCGCTGCGGCGGAATCGAACAGCGCGGCCGTGCACAGGCGTGTGGACGACGGGCCGGACCGTCCGCGGAGACGGCGAAGGGCGCCCCGGAAGCGTTCCCGGGGCGCCCTCAGAAGCTGCGGAGCGTCTCTCTCAGCCGTTCTTGATGCGGTTGGTGAGCTCGGTGACCTGGTTGTAGATGGAGCGGCGCTCGGCCATCAGCGCGCGGATCTTCCGGTCCGCGTGCATCACGGTCGTGTGGTCGCGGCCGCCGAACTGCGCGCCGATCTTCGGCAGGGACAGGTCGGTCAGCTCGCGGCACAGGTACATGGCGATCTGCCGGGCCGTCACCAGGACGCGACTGCGCGAGGATCCACAGAGGTCCTCGACCGTCAGGCCGAAGTAGTCGGCGGTGGCCGCCATGATCGCGCCGGCCGTGATCTCGGGCGCCGAGTCCTCGCCGCCGGGGATCAGGTCCTTGAGGACGATCTCGGTGAGCCCGAGGTCCACCGGCTGCCGGTTGAGGCTCGCGAAGGCCGTCACCCGGATCAGCGCGCCCTCCAACTCACGGATGTTCCGCGAGATCCGGGAGGCGATGAATTCCAGTACCTCCGGCGGGGCGTTGAGCTGCTCCTGCACCGCCTTCTTGCGGAGGATCGCGATCCGCGTCTCCAGCTCGGGCGGCTGCACATCGGTGGTCAGGCCCCACTCGAAGCGGTTGCGGAGCCGGTCCTCCAGGGTCATCAGCTGCTTGGGCGGCCGGTCCGAGGAGAGCACGATCTGCTTGTTCGCGTTGTGGAGCGTGTTGAACGTATGGAAGAACTCCTCCTGCGTCGACTCCTTGCTCGCGAGGAACTGGATGTCGTCGACGAGCAGGATGTCCACGTCGCGGTAGCGCTTGCGGAAGGTGTCGCCCTTGCCGTCGCGGATCGAGTTGATGAACTCGTTGGTGAACTCCTCCGAGCTCACGTACCGCACACGCGTGCCCGGGTAGAGGCTCCGCGCGTAGTGCCCGATGGCGTGCAGCAGGTGGGTCTTGCCGAGGCCCGACTCGCCGTAGATGAAGAGCGGGTTGTAGGCCTTCGCCGGCGCCTCGGCCACCGCGACCGCGGCGGCGTGCGCGAAGCGGTTCGAGGAACCGATGACGAAGGTGTCGAAGAGGTACTTCGGGTTCAGCCGCGCGTGCTGTTCGCCGGGCGCGCCGGAGCCCTGGCCGGGCGCGGACCCGGTGCCGCCTCCGGTGTGACCCGGGACCGGACCACCGTGCCCACCGGGGCCGCCGGGGCCACCCGGTCGCGGGCCGTGACCGGTGCCCGGCCGCTGCGTGTCGGGCAGCTCGCCCCGCTCGGGCCGCTGCGGCTGGTCGTAGGCGGACGGCCGCTCGTCGTAGCGGGGCTGCTGCGGCTGCTGCGGGCGCGGGCCGGTGTACGGGTCGCGCTCCTGGTAGCCCCCGAGGCGCGGCTGCTGCCAGGAGAGGTCGTCCTGGGTGCGCGGCCAGGCGCCCGGGTCGGGGCGCTGCTGCTGGTAGTCCGGGTAGGCCGGCCGGGCGGTGGGCAGCCCGTCGTCCGGCATCGGGCGGTGCCCGTAGCCGTCGTACTTGTCGTACGAGTCCGTCGGCGGCCGCTCGTCGTAGCGCGGCTGCTGGATCGGGGGCGCCGGCGGGGTCGGCTCGCCGACGGAGTCGTCGACGGTGATCGCGATCCGGATCGGGCGGCCGCACTCATGGCTGAGCGTCTCGCTGATGAGCGGCGCAAGCCGGCCTTCGAGGACTCGCTTGCCCCATTCGTTGGGGACGGCGAGGAGTGCGGTGTCGGCCACCAGTGCGAGAGGCTGGCAGCGCTCGATCCACTGCTTGTCCTTGGGCTCGATGCCCTGCTGGCCTTCGCCGAGGAGTTGCTCGAGCACGCGTGGCCACACTGCGGCAAGATCGGCAGGTACGTCAGCCACAGGGCACGCTTCCTCGCAGGTCCCACGAATGTGTGGTTCTCGGGACGGTTGGTCGAAGTCCATCAGGACAGGTAAGGACAGAACGGAAAAAAGATTGAGAAGGGTCCAGCCACGGTAGTCGTGGCGGCTGACCTCGTTCAAGTCGTTGTCCACAGCCTGTGCACAATGGACCCCGGTGACCGGTCGGTTTGACCGGATGGCGTAGCCGCGCGTACCGTAACGTGGTCGAGTTGTCGATGGCTGCTGCCGCCTGCCTCCGATGGGCAAAGATCACGGTCTGTGATCGTGAAGCGGTGCACTCGGGCGTATTGCGAGCTACTCGTGGGCGCACGGTGACAGCCAGGCGATGTCCCGCCATCAACGAATCATTTCTGGAGCCCCCGAGTGAGCAAGCGCACCTTCCAGCCGAACAACCGTCGTCGCGCCAAGACCCACGGCTTCCGCCTGCGGATGCGTACGCGCGCCGGTCGCGCCATCCTGGCGAACCGCCGTTCCAAGGGTCGCTCGAGCCTGTCCGCCTGATCTGCTTTAACAGGTCATGACGTGCTGCCTACCGAGAATCGGCTGAGGCGGCGCGAGGACTTCGCAACCGCGGTACGCCGAGGTCGCCGGGCCGGTCGCCCGCTCCTCGTCGTCCACCTACGCAGCGGTGCAACGGACCCGCACGCGCCTGGGGAGAGCGCTTCCCAGACGCGTGCGGGTTTCGTCGTGAGCAAGGCCGTCGGCGGTGCGGTGGTACGCAACCAGGTGAAGCGACGCCTGCGCCATCTTGTCCGCGAACGACTGTCCGAGCTGCCCCCCGGTAGCCTGGTGGTCGTACGGGCGTTGCCCGGAGCCGGTGACGCCGATCACGCACAGCTGGCCCGAGACCTCGACGCCGCTCTTCAGCGGCTCCTGGGAGGGGGCGCGCGATGAAGTACCCGCTGCTGGCTCTCATCAAGCTGTACCAGTGGACGATCAGCCCGCTTCTCGGGCCCGTCTGCAGGTACTACCCGTCGTGTTCCCACTATGGATTCACGGCCATCGACCGGCATGGCGCGATCAAGGGCACAGCCCTGACCGCCTGGCGCATTCTGCGGTGCAACCCGTGGTCGCCCGGCGGTGTGGACCACGTACCCGCGCGCAAGCGTCCGCGCTGGCATGAACTGCTGCGGAACGCACTGCGTGGCGACAAGGGCGGGTCCCCCGCCGAGACGAGCCCGGCCGCAGAGACCCCGCCCAATGCTCAAGGAGCCTGATTAGTGGACACGATTGCCAATTTTTTCAGCTTCATCACCACCCCTGTCTCATGGGTGATCGTCCAGTTCCACAAGCTGTACGGGGCGATCTTCGGCCCTGACACGGGCTGGGCCTGGGGCCTGTCGATCGTGTCCCTCGTGGTGCTGATCCGTATCTGTCTGATCCCGCTCTTCGTGAAGCAGATCAAGTCGACGCGGAACATGCAGGCGCTCCAGCCGAAGATGAAGGCGATCCAGGAGCGCTACAAGAGCGACAAGCAGCGTCAGTCCGAAGAGATGATGAAGCTGTACAAGGAGACGGGTACCAACCCGCTCTCCTCGTGCCTTCCCATCCTGGCGCAGTCCCCGTTCTTCTTCGCTCTGTACGCGGTGCTCTCGCACATCGCCGAGGGCAAGACGATCGGCGTCATCAACCAGTCGCTGCTCGACAGCGCGCGGCAGGCGCACATCTTTGGCGCCCCGCTGGCGTCCACCTTCACGGACAGCGCCGCCGACGTCGCCGCTCTCGACGCCTCGCTGACCTCGGTCCGCATCGTCACCGCGGTCATGATCGTCCTGATGTCGGCCTCGCAGTTCTACACGCAGCGCCAGCTGATGATGAAGAACGTCGACCTCTCGGTGAAGACGCCGTACATGCAGCAGCAGAAGATGCTCATGTACATCTTCCCGTTGATCTTCGCCGTCATGGGCATCAACTTCCCCGTCGGTGTCCTCGTCTACTGGCTGACCACCAACGTGTGGACCATGGGCCAGCAGATGTACGTGATCAACCAGAACCCCACCCCGGGAAGCAAGGCCCAGGACGCCTACCTGCAGCGCCTGCTGAAGAGCGTCGGGGCACACGGTGAGGTGCGCGGCCGTCGCCGGAAGAGCGTCGTCAAGGCCATCGTCGCCAAGGGCTCCGACCGCAACGAGAACGAGCGCCGCTTCTTCTCCGGTCTCGCCAAGGCCGGCTTCGCCGCCCAGGCCGACGGCACCGTGATCAAGAGCGACACGGTCGCGGCCGAGGTGGAGGGCGGCGGTACGGCGGCCAAGCGTCAGCAGCCCAAGCGCCAGACCAAGGCGAAGCGGCAGGCCGCGGCCCAGCACTCCGCGGTCAAGGACGCGTCCGAGGACACGGCTGAGTCCGAGGTCTCGGACGAGAAGCCCAAGCCCTCGCTGGAGAAGAAGCCGCAGGATGAGGCCAAGGACGCGTCCCAGGACGTGACCAAGGACTCGGAGCAGGGCGACAAGCCCGCGCGCCCGAGGGCCAACTCCGGGGGTTCCCGTCAGGCCAAGTCCGGTCAGCGCAAGGGCCAGCAGCGCCCGAAGCACCCGTCGTCCAAGAAGTAGAAGGAGTCCATCCGTGACGGAAGACACCATCTCCGCCGCCGAGGGTGGCGACACCCTGACCCGCCTGGAGCAGGAGGGTGAGATCGCGGCCGACTACCTCGAGGGTCTGCTCGACATCGCCGACCTGGATGGCGACATCGACATGGACGTCGAGGCGGACCGGGCGGCGGTCTCGATCATCAGTGACTCGAGCGCCCGCGAACTGCAGAAGCTCGTCGGCCGTGACGGCGAGGTGCTGGAGGCGCTCCAGGAGCTGACCCGGCTGGCCGTGCACCGGGAGACCGGCGACCGCAGCCGCCTGATGCTCGACATCGCCGGGTTCCGCGCCAAGAAGCGCGCCGAGCTCGCCGAGATCGGCGCCAAGGCCGCGTCCGAGGTGAAGTCGACCGGGGCCCCGGTCAAGCTGGACCCGATGACCCCGTTCGAGCGCAAGGTCGTGCACGACGCGGTCGCCGCCGCCGGTCTGCGCAGCGAGTCCGAGGGCGAGGAGCCGCAGCGCTTCGTCGTCGTACTCCCTGCCTGATCCCTCTCGCAGTGTCGGCCCCGTCTGCTCGCAGGCGGGGCCGATCTTGTCAGCCTGATAGTCAGCCACCACAGTGCGCGCGCACCCACGGGTGCGGTGCGGAAGGACGGTTCCCGTGACGGAGGCAGCGGAACTCCCCCCTGCGCCCGAACAGGCGCGGACGGTATTCGGTGAGTACTTCCCGGAGGCCGTCCGGTACGCGGAGCTTCTCGCGGACGCCGGCGTCAAGCGGGGGCTGATCGGCCCCCGTGAGGTTCCCCGTCTGTGGGAGCGGCACCTGCTGAACTGCGCGGTGCTCTCCGAGGTGGTGCCCGAGGGCGTCACCGTCTGCGATGTCGGCTCGGGGGCCGGACTGCCGGGCATCCCTCTTGCCCTGGTGCGCCCGGACTTGAAAATCACGCTCCTGGAGCCGCTGCTCCGCCGTACGAACTTCCTCCAGGAGGTCGTGGAGCTGCTGGGCCTGGACCATGTGACCGTGGTCCGGGGCCGCGCCGAGGAGATGCTCGGAAAGGTCCCTCCGGTGCATGTGGTGACGGCGCGTGCCGTGGCACCGCTGGACCGGCTGGCCGGCTGGGGCGTCCCGCTGCTCCGTCCGTACGGGGAGATGCTGGCCCTCAAGGGCGACACGGCCGAGGAGGAGATCGACGGCGCCCGTGCCGCGCTCTCCAAGCTCGGTGTGGTGGGTACCTCCGTGCTCCAGGTCGGCGAGGGCATCGTGGACCCGCTGTCGACCGTCGTACGGGTGGAGGTCGGCGAGAGCCCGGGCGGTGTGAGGTTCGCCGCCAAGCGCGCCAAGGCTGCCCGTCCGAGCAGGACCCGTCGCCGCCGCTGAGTCGTCAACGCGGCGGATATGAAGCGTCAACGCTGCGCCGTTGATCCGTACAAGCTGCCATACGTACGTATTTCGGAGTGTCGAGCGGTCCTGCGTCGGCAGCGAGTGCATCGTGTTTCACGTGAAACGTCGCTCACTGCTGCAGGGGATCATCAGCCGCGGCCGCGCGGCTGCCACGCCCCGGGACCGCAAACCTCTCGCGAAACCCCTCGCGAGGGGGGCGGGATTGTCCACAGAGGTGGATTCATCCACAGAACCACGGGCCTCGCTGGTTCACGACCCCGAAAGCATGGCAGGCTCTGTTCATCGCGAGCCTGAAGCCGAGGAGAGTGAATCCTTGCGGTCCAACGCCAACATCGCGGGACCGATGACCGATCCGGTCCCCGGTCCCCGAACCGAATCGGCGGGGGAGGATGTTTCACGTGAAACACCGCCCCCGATGGACGACACCCCCATTGGTCGTGCTGCCCAACTGGCAGTAGAGGCGCTCGGGCGTGCCGGTGAGGGTCTTCCCCGGCCCGCCCAGACACGCGTGATGGTGGTGGCGAACCAGAAGGGCGGAGTGGGCAAGACGACCACGACGGTCAACCTTGCCGCTTCCCTGGCGCTCCACGGCGCCCGAGTCCTGGTCATCGACCTCGACCCGCAGGGCAACGCCTCGACGGCCCTCGGAATCGACCACCACGCCGAAGTTCCCTCGATCTACGACGTCCTCGTGGAGAGCAAGCCGCTCTCCGACGTGGTCCAGCCCGTCCAGGACGTCGAAGGCCTCTTCTGCGCGCCGGCCACCATCGATCTCGCCGGTGCGGAGATCGAGCTCGTGTCGCTGGTGGCGCGGGAGAGCCGGCTTCAGCGAGCGATCCAGGCATACGAGCAGCCGCTGGACTACATCCTGATCGATTGCCCGCCCTCGCTGGGTCTGCTCACGGTCAACGCCATGGTGGCGGGTGCCGAGGTGCTGATCCCGATCCAGTGCGAGTACTACGCGCTGGAGGGCCTGGGGCAGCTCCTGCGGAACGTCGACCTGGTGCGCGGGCACCTCAACCCTGCGCTGCATGTCTCGACGATCCTGCTCACCATGTACGACGGCCGGACCAGGCTTGCCTCTCAGGTCGCCGACGAGGTGCGCAGCCACTTCGCCGAGGAGGTGCTGCGGACCAGCATCCCGAGGTCCGTGCGGATCTCGGAGGCGCCGAGCTACGGCCAGACGGTCCTCACGTACGATCCGGGCTCCAGCGGTTCGCTCTCCTATCTGGAGGCGGCCCGTGAGATCGCGCTGCGGGGCGTCGGCATCCACTACGACCCGCAGCACGCCCCTGTGGGCCTTCAGAACAACCAGCACAGCATCTCGGAGGGGATCCAGTGAGCGATCGACGTAGGGGGTTGGGGCGTGGGCTCGGTGCGCTGATCCCCGCTGCTCCCCAGGAGCGGCAGCCACCCGCTGTCGGCGTGGGGGCGGGGTCCACTCCGCCCGGCGCCATCCCGGCCCACACCTCGGACCGGGGAGTGGCCGCTGCGAAGGTGACGACCCTTCCGCAGAGCCCGCAGTCCCCGGACTCCGTGGTGCCGGAGCCCGAGGTCGATGTGGTGGTGGAGACGGAGTCCCCCGCCGGCGCGCACTTCGCCGAGCTGCCGCTGGACTTCATCACGCCCAACCCGAAGCAGCCGCGTGAGGTCTTCGACGAGGACGCGCTGGCGGAGCTGGTCACCTCCATCAAGGAGGTCGGTCTGCTGCAGCCGGTCGTCGTACGCCAGCTGGGTGCCGAGCGCTACGAGCTCATCATGGGTGAGCGTCGTTGGAGGGCCTGCCGTGAGGCCGGTCTGGAGCGGATCCCCGCCATCGTCCGGGCCACGGAGGACGAGAAGCTTCTCCTGGACGCGCTCCTGGAGAACCTCCACCGGGCGCAGCTGAACCCGCTGGAAGAGGCCGCCGCCTACGACCAGCTGCTCAAGGACTTCAACTGCACGCACGACCAGCTGGCGGATCGCATCGGGCGCTCGCGCCCGCAGGTCTCCAACACGCTGCGTCTGCTGCGTCTGTCGCCGCCGGTCCAGCGTCGTGTCGCCGCAGGTGTGCTCTCCGCCGGTCATGCGCGTGCCCTGCTCTCCGTGGAGGACCCGGAGGCACAGGACAAGCTGGCGTACCGGATCGTGGCCGAGGGGCTCTCGGTGCGCGCGGTCGAAGAGATCGTGACGCTGATGGGCTCGGAGCCCAGCTCCTCGGTCAAGCCGAAGGGGCCGCGGGCCGGAGCACGCGTCTCGCCGGCGCTCACGGACCTGGCCTCGCGGCTCTCGGATCGCTTCGAGACCCGCGTGAAGGTCGACCTGGGGCAGAAGAAAGGCAAGATCGTCGTCGAGTTCGCCTCGATAGAGGATCTGGACCGGATCCTCGGAACCCTGGCGCCCGGTGAGGGGCGCGTGATGGATCAGGGGAACTCTGAGCAGAGCGAGGACGACAGCGAGAGCTGACCCTCGGTCGGTGTCTCCGCGACTTCAGGGCGGGCCGTGATCCGGTGAGAACCGGGACACGGCCCGCCCTTTGCCTGCGAGCGGTATCGCCCTGATCGCCCCATCGATACGATTCTGGGAGCGCGTATCCGTGCTGCGATGGCCGTGGGAAGCGAGGCAACAGCCGTGGGGCGTCGGCTTGTACCGCTCACTCTCGACAACCTTCCGGACCTCCCCAAGCGATGTCGTTCCTGCGTGTTCTGGGAGCTCGACCCGGTGAGCGGCGAGGCCGCGGTGAAAGCCGGCCGCCCGGAGCTGGAGAAGGAGGCGTGGATCTCCGCCGTTCTGCTCGAGTGGGGATCCTGCGGGCGCGTGGTCTATGTCGACGAGGTGCCCGTCGGCTTCGTTCTCTACGCGCCACCCGCCTATGTGCCACGCTCCATGGCGTTTCCCACGAGCCCGGTCTCCGCAGACTCGGTTCAGTTGATGACGGCCTGGATCATGCCGGGCTATCAGGGGCAGGGGCTCGGCCGGATGATGGTGCAGACCGTCGCCAAGGATCTTCTGCGGCGCGGCTTCCGAGCGATCGAGGCCTTCGGGGACGCCCGCTGGAAGGAGCCGGCCTGTGTGCTGCCGGCCGACCATCTCACGGCGGTCGGGTTCAAGACCGTACGGCCGCACCCCACCCATCCACGGCTGAGGCTGGAGCTCCGGACGACGCTGTCGTGGAAGGAAGACGTGGAGCTTGCGCTCGACCGGCTCCTGGGCGCCGTCCAGAAGGAGCCGGCGCTGCGGCCCCTGTAGTTCTGTTGTGGTGGACGACGAACGGCCCGCCTCCGAAGTCCGGAGGCGGGCCGTTCGTGTTTCACGTGAAACAGGGATGTCAGGCGGATTCCTTGACGAAGCCTTCAAGGTCGCGGAGGATCGCGGCCTTCGGCTTCGCGCCGACGATCGTCTTCACGACCTCGCCACCCTGGTAGACGTTGAGCGTCGGGATGGACATGACGCCGTACTTGGCGGCCGTACCCGGGTTCTCGTCGATGTTGAGCTTCACGACCTCGATCTCGCCGTGCTCGGCCGCGATGGCCTCCAGCGACGGGGCGATCTGGCGGCACGGCCCGCACCACGCAGCCCAGAAGTCCACCAGGACGGGCTTGTCGCTGTTGAGGACGACCTCGTCGAAGTCGGCGTCGGTCACATTCTTCAAGGTGCCGGCCACGGCAACCTCCCTTAACTATGCGGGGTGTGAGTGGTGGGGTCAGACCGCAGGGGTCTCGGCGAGCTTCTCGCTGTCGGCGAGGGCCGCGAGGAAGCGCTCGGCGTCGAGCGCGGCGGAGCAACCGGTGCCGGCGGCGGTGATCGCCTGGCGGTAGGTGTGGTCGACGACGTCACCAGCTCCGAAGACACCGGAGAGGTTCGTCCGCGTCGACGGGGCATCGACCTTGAGGTAGCCCTCGTCGTCCAGCTCGAGCTGGCCCTTGAAGAGCTCCGTACGGGGGTCGTGGCCCACGGCGATGAACAGACCGGTGGCCGCCAGCTCGCTGGTCTCGCCCGTCTTGGTGTTGCGCAGGGTCAGACCGGAGAGCTTCTGGTCGCCGTGGATCTCGGCGACCTCGCTGTCCCAGGCGAACTTGATCTTCGGGTCGGCGAACGCACGGTCCTGCATCGCCTTGGAGGCGCGCAGGGAGTCCCGGCGGTGGACGATCGTGACCGACTTGGCGAAGCGCGACAGGAAGGTCGCCTCCTCCATCGCGGTGTCGCCACCACCGACGACGGCGATGTCCTGGTCCTTGAAGAAGAACCCGTCGCAGGTCGCGCACCAGGAGACGCCGCGACCGGAGAGCACGTCCTCACGCGGGAGACCGAGCTTGCGGTGCTGGGAGCCGGTCGTGACGATGACGGCCTTCGCCTGGTGCACCGTGCCGGCGGTGTCGGTGACGGTCTTGATCTCGCCGGTCAGGTCCACGGCGACGATGTCGTCCGGGACCAGCTCCGCGCCGAAGCGCTCGGCCTGGGCGCGCATGTTGTCCATCAGGTCGGGGCCCATGATGCCGTCACGGAAGCCGGGGAAGTTTTCCACGTCGGTCGTGTTCATCAGGGCGCCACCAGCGGTGACGGCACCCTCGAAGACCAGGGGCTTCAGCGACGCACGCGCTGTGTAGAGCGCAGCGGTGTAACCCGCGGGCCCGGAGCCGATGATGATCACGTTACGGACGTCGCTCACGGGTTTCTTCCTCGTCTCTGCAGACTGCCTACTGCCTACGGGGCGGCCAGATCGGTGACTCTCACCCCACCCAACGGATCCTACGGGGCCAGCATTCCCGAGAGCGCCGCGCGGCACGGCGCGGAGTCAGGAGCGCGGGTAGGTGTGCGTCAGCAGAACCTCGGCCTTGCCCTGTCCGCCACTGTCGGCGCAGGAGGCGTCGAGGACGTAGGCCTGCACGTGAGTGGCGTCGGTTCCCTGCGGCAGCAGCAGGAGATAGGCCGGCGTTCCCTTGTAGTCACCGCGCTGGAAGGCGAGCACGGCCTCGGGGCGGCCCGTACCGGCCTTGACGCACTCGGGCAGGGGCTCGGCCACATTCCGTTGCTGCGGGGTGTCACCACCCTCGGCGGAGAGCGACTCCGGCTGGGTCTCCCCGGGAGCCTTGAGGGTGTCCGGCCGGAGCAGTTCCTGAACCTGGGCTTCCATCGGCCGGCCATCGAAGTGGTCGGGGGCGACGCCGCTCGCGGCGGTGCTGGTCTTGTCGGCGGCGTTGTCCCCGCCGAGCGTCTGCATGCCGCCTTGGATGAAGAAGAGGCTCATGCCGAGGGCTGCGGCGCCGAGGACGGCACCGAGCGCCGCGATCCGGCGACGCCGGGGTCGCGGGCGGCCGGGACCGGTGGTGGCGCGAGGGTGGCCGCCAGGACGCCGTGCGGCCGGCGTGGGCTCCGTGACCGTGGGAGGAGGGGCTGCGGAGTGGACGCTCGCTGTTTCACGTGAAACATGCGGGTCGATTTCGGGGGCGGTGGCGTTCAGCAGCGCCTCGGCGGCCAGCGCGGCATCGATACGACCGGCGATGTCCGCGGGGATCCGTGGCGGGCCGGGAAGGGTTCCGAGCAGCCCGCGGATCTCCGCCAAGGAGGTCCGGACGTCCGCGCAGAGGGAGCAGCCTTCAATGTGCCGACGGACAGCTGCCGTACGGGACGGGGAGAGCAGTCCCTCGGCCAGGTCGGAGATCTCCGAGACGTCCGGGTGCTGTGTTGTGTCGGCCTTGCCGGTCGTGGCAGTCACGCGCGCCCACCTCCGCCCTTCACAGCAGCCGGCCCATTCGGTCCGGTATCCGATGGCCCCGACACCGGTGGGACGGATGTCCCCGGCGTCCGGTTCCTTCCCCGGTCGGGGCCCTCGTTACCCACGGTGTCGGCGCGCAGATGGCTGAGCATCGGGAGCAGCCTCGCCCGTCCGCGTGAACAGCGGCTCTTCACCGTCCCGGTGGGGACGTCGAGGATGCGCGCGGCTTCGGCCACCGGGTAGCCCTGCATGTCCACGAGGACCAGGGCGGCCCGTTGGTCCGCGGGGAGAGTGGCGAGGGCGGCCAGCAGCTCTCGGTGGAGGTCCTGGCGCTCGGCGGGGGCCTCGGCCGACTCGGCGGGTTCGAGGAGCTGCTCGAACCGCGCGGTGTCGTCCATGGGGGAGGTCTTGCGGGAGGCGGCCTTGCGGGCACGGTCGAGACAGGCGTTCACCGTGATCCGGTGCAGCCAGGTCGTGACGGCCGACTGACCCCGGAAGGTATGGGCGGCCCGGAAGGCCGACACAAGGGCGTCCTGGAGGGCGTCAGCGGCCTCCTCGCGGTCCCCCAGGGTCCGCAGGGCCACCGCCCACAACCGATCGCGGTGGCGCCGTACGAGCTCACCGAAGGCGTCGGGATCGCCGGCGACATGGCGTGCCAGGAGATCCTGGTCGCTGATGCCGCTGCCTATGGCTTCTTCCAACGGTGAGCCCCCTCCCCCGATGCCGTCAGCTGGTGATCTTGATGTCCGAGATCTTGCCGCGGTAGCCCTGGCCGCTGCCGGGCAGGTCGGTCAGCCAGACCAGAACGTAGCGCGTCTTCACGGGCTTGTCGGCCTTGAGTGCGACCTGCTCACCGGAGCCTGAGGTCACGGTGGTGAAGGCCGAGGCCGACGTGGGCTGGGACGAGGCGTTCTCGGGCGCTGTCCGCAGCTCGACGGAGGTCTTCCCTTCGAAGGTCACCTCCACCTGGGAGATCTCCTGGACCCTGCCGAGGTCCAGGACGAGGCCCACGCCTTCCTTCAGTCTGCCGAAGTTCGAGTACCCGTAGTAGATGGACGTCTGCCAGGAGGTGGTGGGGCTGCCGTCGAAGGCATTCCCTATCTCCGACGGGGTCTCGGCGCCGTCGCCCTGCGGGTCGAAGTCGCTCGCACCGGCGATCGTGACTGGCTTGCCCGTCTCGGGCTGCTTCTCGTCCTCCGTGTCCTGCGGCTGAGTGGTCTGCGGGGTTTCCTTGTTGTTCTTGCCCTGGTCGAGCAGCCGGTCCGCGATCTGCCAGCTGCCCAGGCCCAGGGCGGCGATCAGGAGCGCCGACACGGCCCACTTCAGGGCCCGGCCGGTGCGGCTCTCCAGCGGCGCCGGAGGAACCATCACGGGCTGCGTCGCCGGGGCGCCCGGGCGGGGCTGCGGGCGCCCGTAGGTGCCCTGCTGGTAGGTGGTGCGCTGATAGTCGGGCGGGGTGGGGAACTCGGGCTCCGGCGGGCGGATGCGGGGCATCCCGGCCACGGCCTTGGCGAGCTCGTCCGGGGTGGTGCAGGGCGGCTCCTGCCGTGAGGCGGTGGCCCCGTCGTTGGCCAGAGCGCGCATCGCGATCTCGGACAGACCGCGGTGGACCCCGGCCCGCACCTGGTCGGGAGCGAGCAGCCCTACACCCTTGGGGAGGCCGGAGAGGCCGTAGGCGTCGCTGTCGTACGGCCAGCGCTGGGTCAGCGCCGCGTAGAGCAGGGCGCCGATCGCCTCGGTGTCCGTGCGCTGAGGGCGCTCGGCGCTGATGCCCCGCAGCGCGGCGTTCACGGCCAGGCCGCGAATCCGGTACTGGCCCGTGGAACTGCGCAGGACAGCGCTGGGCGTCAGTCGGAGATGGGCCAGGCCTTCGCGGTGCGCGGCGGCCATGGCCTGGGAGACCTGGCTGACGAGCTGGTACGCGTCGTGCGGCTCCAGCGGGCCGGCGGCGAGCAGCGTCGTCAGCTCGGTGGAGTCGGGAAGCCACTCGTGCACCACGTACACGAGGTCGTTCTCCTCGACGGCGTCGAGGACCTGGACGAACCGGGGGTCGCCGAGCAGCGCCGCCGAGCGGGCCGCCGCGAGGACCGAACGGGCCCTGGGGTGGTCGGCCGGCAACAGGTGGACGCCGACGGCACGCCGAAGTTTCTCGTCGACGGCACGCCAACTGCTGAAACCGTCCAGACGAGTGACGCACTCCTCCAGCCGGTACCGCCTGGCCAGTTTGTGCCCGCTGTGCAGTTCGGGAGTCTCGATGGAGGGCTGTTCGCCGTTCTGCCGCTTCGCGGCCTTGTCCTCTGCGACCTCGGCGGACTGCTCCGCCGTGTCCTGCGCTTCCGCCACCCCGTCGCTCGCGGCCGTGTCCGCCTTGGCGGTCAGCGGGTCGTCACCGCTGTTGTCGGCCACGTCGACGGCAGCCGTGCTACGTTCCGCCACCGTCGTTCCTGCCTCCCCATCCGTTGCGCCACATCCAGCAGCCATGCCAATTGTGCCCACAGTCGGCCGCTATGCACGACACGCGGCGGCCGACGATGGTTGTGCGGGGACGGATTCCTACCGTCCGAGGCGCCCACGGACCATACCGACCATGGAGTTCAGCTCCGCGATCCGCATGCGCTTGGCGGCCACGAAGAAGACGCCGAGCAGGACGACGCCGCCGACGAGCAGGGCCACGAGCGAGCCGAGAGCACCCTCGCCGAGGAGCTTCAACAGACCGAAACCGACGGCGCCGGCCACGATCGCGGCAGGCAGCGAGGCAAGGCAGAGACGGGCGTAGGTCCGCATGATGTGGGCGCCGTCCAGGTCGCCGCCGAGCCGGTTGCGCAGCCGGCGCCAGGCGACGCCGACACCGACCGCGTAGGCCAGACCGTAGGAGGCGGCCATGCCGACGACGGCCCACTGGGCCGGGAGCACGAAGTAACAGGCCGCCGAGGCAGCCGCGTTGACGGCGGCGACGATGACCGTGTTGTAGAACGGCGTCCGGGTGTCCTCGTAGGCGTAGAAGCCGCGCAGGACGACGTACTGGACCGAGTACGGGATGAGGCCGAGGCCGAAGGCCATCAGGATGAAGCCCATGCCCTGGGCGGCCTGGACGCCGCTGGAGGCGTAGAGCAGGGTGCACATCGGCACGCCGAGCGCCAGGAACGCGAAGGCGACCGGGACGATCGCCACGGCGGAGTTCCGCAGACCCTGCGAGATGTCGTCGCGCACGGCGCCGGGGTCGTTGTCGTGTGCGGCGCGGGAGATGCGGGGCAGCAGGGCGGCCATGACCGAGACGGTGATGATGGCCTGCGGCATGCCCCAGATCAACTGGGCGTTGGAGTACGCGAGGAAGCCGGCGCCGTTCTTGCCGGACGCCTCACCGGCGGCCGTGGCGAGCTGGGTGACGACCAGGACACCCGCCTGGTTGGCGAGCACGAACAGCACGGTCCACTTGGCGAGTTTGACCGTCTTGCCGAGGCCGTGGCCCTTCCAGTCGAAGCGCGGGCGGAAGCGGAAGCCCGTCTCGCGGAGGTAGGGGATCATCGCCAGGGCCTGGACGACCAGGCCGAGCAGGGTACCGATGCCGAGCAGACGGATGCCGTCGTCCGGGATGGTCTGCACACCCATCTGGGATTCGGCGGAGGTGCCGTAGACCCAGATGAACAGGCCGAAGGTGACGATCATGACGATGTTGTTGAGGACCGGGGTCCACATCATCGCGCCGAACTTGCCCCGGGCGTTGAGGATCTGACCCATCACCACATGCACGCCCATGAAGAAGATCGTGGGCAGGCAGTAGCGGGCGAAGGTCACCGCGACGCTGTTGGCCGCTGCGTTGTCGGCGATGGTGTTCGACATCAGCCGGATCAACAGCGGGGCGGCGAAGACCGCGACGACCACGATCGCGCCGAGTGCCACCATGACCAGGGTCAGCAGCCGGTTTGCGTAGGCCTCGCCGCCGTCCTCGTCGTTCTTCATCGAGCGGACGAGCTGCGGGACGAAGACCGAGTTGAGGCCGCCGCCGACGGTGAGGATGTAGATCATCGTCGGCAGCGTGTAGGCGATGGTGAAGGTGTCACCGAGCAGCGCGGCGCCGAGCGCGCCGGTGATGACCAGGCTGCGGACGAAGCCGGTGAGGCGGGAGACGAGGGTGCCGGCCGCCATCACCGCGCTGGACTTCAGCAGCCCGGAGGCACGGCCTGACTTCTTCGGGGCGGGGGCGGGCATCGGGTTCGGCTCCGGAGCGGGCGGGGGAACCTGGCCGGGCGTCTGCTGGTCCCGGTAGAGGTGGGCGAAGGCGTCCGGTTCGGGCTTGTCGTCGCCGGCCCGGGTCACGAGGTCGTCCACGCCGGTGAACTGGACCGTGCGGGCGTCGTCCCCGTAGGGCAGATGACGCGAGGGGCCGTCCGGCTCGGGGGCCGGGGTCTGCGCCCACACCCGAGGGTCCGGGGCGTGCAGGGGCGCCGCGGGCTGCTGGTAGAGCGGCTGCGGCTCCTGGTAGGTGCCCGGCGGAGGCGGGGGGTGCGCGGCGCGGTCGTAGAGCGCCTCGGTCACCGGGTCCTGTGCCGACAGGTCCCGTGCCTGGAAGGGATCGTGGGCGTAGGCGTCCTGGACGTAGGGGTCCTGGGCGTACGGGTTCTGGGCATGCGGGTCGGAGGCGGGCTGCTGCGGTGGCGGAACCGGCGTCTGGCCGGGTCCTGGGGCCGCCGCGGGCGTTCCACCGGACGGCTCGGTGCCACCCAGGCCCTGCCCGCGGTCACCGTCGTACGGCGCGTTCATGGTTACCCCACCTCATCGTCCCCGGCCGACCGGCCACGACATCGCTCAACGGTCCACTTTCTCACCCGGGCCGGACGGGTCGCCGCTTTCGTGGGCGGTGTCCGGCGCCGGGTCACTCGGCTGCCCGGGATCGTCCTCCTCCGCGGCCTCCGCTTCGGTGTTCTTCGCGGCCGCGCGCTTGCGCTGGGTGTACATCCTGGCTCCGGCGAGGACCAGGAGCAGCACTCCGCCGGCGATGACGAGCATCACGGTCGGGGTGATCTCGGAGACCTTCACGGTGAACCGCATGGGCTGGCCGTACGGCGTGCCGTCCTTGGTGAACAGCTGGGCCGTCATGGGCACCGGCCCGTTGGCGTTGGCCGAGGCGTCGAACTTCACGGACTGGCTGTGCCCGGCGCCGATCTTGACCGGGAGCTCGGAGACCTCCTTGCCGCCTTCGAACTTCAGGCGGGCCTTGTTCTCGGACGTCAGCCTCAGCACGAGGTCGTCCACGCCCTGCAGCAGCTTGTTCTGGACGGTCACCGGGATGGTGGCGCTGCGGCCGGAGAGCGTGAGGTCCGACTTCTCGACCAGCTGCACCTCGCGCGTGAGGCTCTCGAGGTACTCGTGCACCCTGATCCGGTACAGCGAGGCCGCGGGGGCCTGGCCACGCCAGGAGGTGGACATCTCGCGGCTGATCGCGTTGCCGAAGGGGGTCACCACGCGGTCGGGCTGGGTGAGGATGACCTTGAAGTCGTCCAGATCCGCCCGGGTGTCCTTCATGTCGCGGAAGGCCTCGACGGGAAGCTCCTGCTTCCGCAGCTGCTGCGGATAGCGGGACGTGCTCGGCACCTTGGTGCTGGCATCGGGGTCCGGCTTGACCGAGGCTGCCGCGATCAGATCGAGGGGCTCCGTCCAGCGCTTGGCCGCCAGTCCGCGCAGCGCGGTCGCCATGGTCTGCGCCTGCGACGTGGTCGGGATCCGCTGGGGGGCGACCACGATGCTGCGCTGCTGCTCGGGCTGTTCCAGGGTGACCGCGAGCGACTGGGCGAGGAACTCCTGGACGGCGAGGGTGGCGTTCCCGGCGGGGAGCATGTCGCCCTCGAAGGCCGTCGAGAGGTAGGCGTCGCTGACGACGGCCGTGGTGCCACCGCCGATGGGGCGGGCCGCCGTCGGTGTGTACGGGAGGTCGTCCTGGAAGCTGTCGCTGCGGGCGATCACCTTGTGGGCGCCTGCCGAGGTCGCGACATCCATGATCGAGGGGTCGACGGCCCCGTCCACGGGCCAGGAGAAGTCGGTGGACGGCTTGACGTGGAGGACGGTCTCCACCGTCGTCCCGGCCAGCTCCGTCGCCGGCTGGAGGTGGCTCAGCGAGCCGGGGACGTCCTTGCCGCGGTGGGCGAGCGAGGCGATGTCCGGGTCGGCGAACGGCAGGGCGACGACCTTGCGTCCCACGACGGCCTTCTGCAGCGCGTCCAGCCACCGCTTGGCGACGGCCTGGTTCTTGCCGGGCACCGTGGCCGTGCCGTTCTTGACCTCGTAGCTCTTCGTCATGGCGTCGACTGTGGCCAGTAGGTCTGGGTCGATCACCCAGGTCACGGGGAGTTCCTTGCCCAGCGTGACCATGTGGTCCAGGCGTCCACCGGGGGCGAGCTCGGCGGCCAGATCGTCGTTCTCGAAGACCGGCGTCTGCTGGTCGTCAGTGCCGGTCTCGGCCGACACATGGGCCGAGGAGATCAGCGGCCAGAGGTAGGTGAGCTGGGTCTTCTTCTCGGTGGCCTCGGGCTGGTAGGGCAGGAAGGTGCGTTCGATACCGAGCACGTGCTGCCCGGGCTGTGAGGAGGTCTGACCGGAGAGGGAGACGCCCAGCTGGTAGACGCCGTCGTCGTCGAGGCCGAGCTTGTCGACGGGGACGGAGAGCTTGAACTCCTTGCTGAGCCCGGCCGCCAGCCGGGGGATCTTGACCGTGTAGGCACCGCCGAGGGCGGCGGGGTCGCTCCCGGGCCGGTAGCCGGTACGGCCGGAGACCTGCTCGATCTCGCTCCGGCTGGTCATCCGGGGGCCGACCCGCACGTTCACCGTGGCGTCGGTCACGGTCTGCTTGCCCTCGTTGGTGACCGTCCCGGAGAGCGTGACCGTGTCACCCTCCACCGGTGCGGTCGGGGAGAGCGTGTCGAGAGACACATCGACGGTTCGTGAGCCGGTGGCGTCCTCGGCGGCGACGGCCGGCGGGGCGACGGCACCCTGAAGGAGCCCGGCGAGCAGCGGTGCCCCGGCAAGGAAGGACGCCGTCCGCCGCAGCCACCGACGGGCAGGTGAGGGAAGGGTCCCCTGGATGTCTGCCGCCTCGGCCACGCGTTCGCCCGTCCTCGTCGTATCAGTGGTGTCGGTGGTTCCCCGTTGCTGTGTCCAGGCATGGTAACGAGGCACGCCGGGGGCAAGTGCCGGGGACTGCTCCAGCCGATGGGGACAAGGCGGTCGGTCCGTGGGAAAACGGGGACGCTGCCCTGGGCCGGGGCACGTACCCTTTTCTGTTGTGCCGAACGCCAACGAAGACACCCCGACTGCACTGAGCCAGGTGCAACGCCGCGCGGTCAGTGAACTGCTGCGCGTCTCCCCTGTCGCCGACGACCTCGCCGTCCGATTCCAGGAGGCAGGGTTCAGCCTCGCGCTGGTCGGCGGCTCGGTGCGGGACGCGTTGCTCGGACGGCTCGGCAATGATCTCGACTTCACGACGGACGCCCGGCCGGAGGACGTCCTCAAGATCGTCCGCCCCTGGGCCGACGCGGTCTGGGAGGTCGGGATCGCCTTCGGTACGGTCGGCTGCCAGAAGAGCGGCTACCAGATCGAGGTGACGACGTACCGCTCGGAGGCGTACGACCGCACCTCGCGCAAGCCCGAGGTGTCCTACGGCGACTCCATCGAGGAAGACCTCGTCCGGCGTGACTTCACCGTCAACGCCATGGCCGTGGCCCTGCCGGAGAAGGACTTCATCGACCCGCACGGCGGCCTCGACGACCTCGCCGCACGGGTCCTGCGTACCCCTGGGACGCCCGAGGAGTCGTTCTCGGACGACCCGCTGCGCATGATGCGCGCCGCCCGCTTCGCGGCCCAGCTCGACTTCGAGGTGGCCCCCGAGGTCGTCACCGCGATGACGGAGATGGCCGGCCGGCTGGAGATCGTCTCGGCCGAGCGGATCCGTGAGGAACTCAACAAGCTGCTGCTCTCCGCCCACCCCCGCAAGGGACTGGGCCTGCTCGTCGACACCGGCCTCGCTGCCTACGTGCTGCCGGAACTGCCGGGGCTGCGGCTCGAGAGTGACGAGCACCACCGGCACAAGGACGTCTACGAGCACTCCCTGACCGTCCTCGACCAGGCGATCGACCTGGAGGAGGACGGGCCGGACCTGGTGCTGCGCCTTGCCGCGCTCCTGCACGACATCGGCAAGCCGCGTACTCGTCGCTTCGAGAAGGACGGCCGTGTCTCGTTCCACCACCACGAGGTGGTCGGAGCGAAGATGACGAAGAAGCGCATGACGGCCCTGAAGTACTCGAACGAGATGATCAAGGACGTTTCGCGCCTGGTGGAGCTGCACCTGCGCTTCCACGGATACGGGACCGGCGAGTGGACCGACTCCGCTGTCCGCCGCTATGTGCGGGACGCCGGCCCTCTTCTCTCGCGTCTCCACAAGCTGACCCGCTCGGACTGCACCACGCGGAACAAGCGCAAGGCGGGTGCGCTGTCGCGTGCCTATGACGGACTGGAAGAGCGGATCGCGCAGCTCCAGGAGCAGGAGGAGCTGGACTCGATCCGCCCCGACCTGGACGGCAACCAGATTCAGGAGATCCTCGGTATCCGTCCCGGCCCGGCTGTCGGGCAGGCGTACAAGTTCCTGCTGGAGCTGCGTCTGGAGAACGGGCCGATGGAGCACGAGGCGGCCGTCGCGGCGCTCAAGGAGTGGTGGGCGACTCAGAGCTGAGTCGCGCCGTCGATGTTTCACGTGAAACATCGACGAGGCCGAGCGAGGGAGGGGTGATGTTTCACGTGAAACATCACCCCTTCTTCAGTCGGCGGCCCAGCATCAGAGCGATCGAGGCGTACACCACGGCGACCATCACGACGACGGGGACCGACCGGCCGTCGGGGGGCAGCATGAGTGCCGCTACGGCGGCCGCGCCCACGAAGGCGACGTTGAAGAGCGTGTCGTAGAGAGCGAAGACCCGACCGCGGTAGGCGTCGTCGACGGACATCTGGACGACCGTGTCCGTGGCGATCTTGGCGCCTTGGGTGACGAGCCCGAGGAGGAAGGCCGCGATCAGCAGAGGGGTCTGCGCGAACGGCAGCCCCAGCGCCGGCTCCAGAACGGCTGCCGAGGCCGCGCAGGCGGTCATCCAGCCGAAGGGGCCGAGCCGTCCGATCGCCCACGGGGAGACGAGGGCGGCCACGAAGAATCCGGCTCCGGATGCGGCGACGGCGAGCCCCAGCAGCGCGAGCCCTTCGGACTCCGTGGAGCTCCAGGCGTAGCGGCAGAGCATGAGCACGGTCACCGTGAGGGCCCCGTAGCAGAAGCGCATCAGCGTCACCGCTGCCAGCGCACGGGCCGCGGGCCGCCGCTCGGCCAGATGGCGCAGCCCGTCCACGAGGCCACGGGCCGTCGAGGCGAGGGCGGCGCCCAGTCGGGGCTGGACCACCTCGGGGTCGGGGCCCAGGAGGTCACGGGGCATCCGCAGGGAGGCCAGCGCGGAGCAGAGATAGAGGAGAGCGCCGAAGAGGACGACCGCGGAGTCGGAGTCCTCGGAGAGGAGCCGGATCCCGAAGGCGAGGCCACCGCCCACGGTCGCGGCCACGGTGCCGGCGGTCGGGGAGAGGGAATTGGCGACGACCAGCCGCTCGTCGTCCACGACCCGTGGCAGCGCCGCCGAGAGCCCGGCGAGGACGAAGCGGTTGACGGCCGTCACCGACAGGGCGGAGGCGTAGAAGAGCCAGTCGGGCACGGAAGCCAGCATCAGTACGGCCGTGCTGCAGGCGAGGAGGGTCCGCAGCAGGTTTCCGTACAGGAAGACCTGGCGTCGCTGCCAGCGGTCCAGGAGCACGCCGGCGAAGGGGCCGACGAGGGAGTACGGCAGGAGCAGCACGGCCATGGCCGAGGCGATGGCCGCGGGAGAGGTCTCCTTCTCGGGGGAGAAGACGACGTACGTGGCCAGCGCCACCTGGTAGACGCCGTCGGCGCACTGGGAGAGCAGGCGGACGGCGAGGAGACGGCGGAAGTTCGTCAGGCGCAGGAGTACGCGCAGATCACGTACGACGGGCATGGCAGCAAGACTCACATACGAAGAGGGCCCCCGGGCGAATGACCGGGGACCCTCTATCGACGAAGTGGATCAGCGCCTTAGCGCTCGACCTCGCCCTTGATGAACTTCTCGACGTTGGCGAAGGCCTCGTCGTCGAAGTACTGCACCGGCGGGGACTTCATGAAGTACGAGGACGCGGAGAGGATCGGGCCACCGATGCCCCGGTCCTTGGCGATCTTCGCGGCGCGCAGCGCGTCGATGATGACGCCGGCCGAGTTCGGGGAGTCCCAGACCTCGAGCTTGTACTCCAGGTTCAGCGGAACGTCACCGAAGGCACGGCCCTCGAGGCGGACGTACGCCCACTTGCGGTCGTCCAGCCAGGCCACGTAGTCCGACGGGCCGATGTGGACGTTCTTCTCGCCCAGCTCGCGGTCGGGGATCTGCGAGGTCACGGCCTGGGTCTTCGAGATCTTCTTCGACTCGAGGCGGTCGCGCTCGAGCATGTTCTTGAAGTCCATGTTGCCGCCGACGTTGAGCTGCATGGTGCGCTCAAGACGGACACCGCGGTCCTCGAACAGCTTCGCCATCACGCGGTGCGTGATGGTGGCGCCGACCTGGGACTTGATGTCGTCACCGACGATCGGGACACCGGCCTCGGTGAACTTGTCCGCCCACTCCTTGGTGCCGGCGATGAAGACCGGGAGGGCGTTGACGAAGGCGACCTTGGCGTCGATGGCGCACTGCGCGTAGAACTTCGCGGCGTCCTCGGAGCCCACGGGCAGGTAGCAGACGAGCACGTCGACCTGCTTGTCCTTGAGGACCTGCACGACGTCGACGGGGGTCTCGGCGGACTCCTCGATCGTCATGCGGTAGTACTTGCCGAGCCCGTCCAGGGTGTGGCCGCGCTGGACCGTGACGCCCGTGTTCGGGACGTCGCAGATCTTGATGGTGTTGTTCTCGCTGGCGCCGATGGCGTCCGAGAGGTCGAGACCGACCTTCTTGGCGTCGACGTCGAAGGCGGCGACGAACTCGACGTCACCGACGTGGTAGTCGCCGAACTGGACGTGCATCAGGCCGGGCACCTTGGCCGCCGGGTCGGCGTCCTTGTAGTACTCGACGCCCTGAACCAGCGAGGCGGCGCAGTTGCCCACGCCGACGATGGCTACGCGAACCGAACCCATTCCGGTTGCTCCCTGTGTGATCGTGGAAGCCCTGCGGGATGCAGGGATTCACTTGGCGGTGTCGTCGGACGGATCCGGCCGGGTACTGCCCCCGTGCCGGGGCAGGCCGCCCGTTTCTCCAGATTCGTTGCCGTGCTGAGCGGGGGCGTCGGGGCCGGATCGCTGATCCCGTCCCGCCCGCTCGCTCTCGATGAGCTCGTTCAGCCAGCGCACTTCGCGCTCCACGGACTCCATTCCGTGGCGCTGCAGCTCAAGTGTGTAGTCGTCGAGGCGTTCGCGCGTGCGAGCCAGAGAGGCGCGCATCTTCTCCAGGCGCTCCTCCAGCCGACTGCGGCGGCCTTCCAGTACTCGCATCCGCACTTCGCGCTCGGTCTGACCGAAGAAGGCGAAGCGGGCGGCGAAGTGTTCGTCCTCCCAGGTGTCCGGGCCGGTGTGGGAGAGGAGCTCCTCGAAGTGCTCCTTACCTTCGGCCGTCAACCGGTAGACGATCTTGGCGCGGCGTCCTGCGAGTGAAGCGGCGAGAGCGTCCTCGGGGGCGCTGCCCGGCTCTTCGATCAACCACCCGCTTGCGACGAGCGTCTTGAGGCACGGGTAGAGAGTCCCGTAGCTGAACGCCCGGAAGATGCCCAGCGACGTATTGAGCCGCTTCCGCAGCTCGTACCCGTGCATCGGCGCTTCACGGAGCAGGCCGAGGACGGCGAACTCGAGGATCCCCGAGCGTCTGCTCATCCGTCGCCCTCCTCTGCTGGCGGGTGCCCTATGCCGTACTGATGTATCGACTCGATACATCCAGACGATAGAACGGCCGAACTGCTGCGACAAGTGGGGCCACGGTGACCGGCGTCACATCGTCAATTCACAGCAATCGACTTGCCTGATTTGGGGTGAACTTCGGCCCTAGGTGGGTTTTGGCCGTGCGTAGTCTTGCGGCATGCAGACCACCGGGAACCGCGCGACGCCCCAGGGCGTCAGTGCTCTGGGTGATCGGCTGCGGAACGGAGGGGCCTCCGATGAGGTCCGGCCGTGCGCATTTCGGGGGGACCGGAACTCAACTGCCGCTTCCAGGCGTACGCGCCTGCCCGAGGAGTAGTCGTTCGATGAGCGAGCATCGTCGCAAAATGCCGCAGTCGCAGCCGCCGAGTGGCGGCCGCGCGGCGGCCCGGCGCGCCGCCCAGCAGCCCACGGGCCGCAGGTCGGCCCAGGGACGGGACGCCAGCACCGGCTCCCCTTCGTCGGGGTACGGAGAAGAGGAGCGCCCCTACGTTGGGCGTGCCGAGGCTCGCCGCGCTGCCCAGCGCGGTGGCCGACGACGTGCACCCGACGGCGGCGCGGGCGGTCACGGCGGTCACGGTGGTGGCCGGCGCGGCGGCGGGAGCGGCGGACAGGACGGTGGCCCGGGTCGTGGCCGTGGTGGTGGCCGTCCGCCCGGCAAGAAGCGGCTGATCGACTACCCGCGCCACAACAAGTACGGCTGGCGCCGCTGGGTGCCGTCGTGGAAGCTCGTCTCGGGTCTGTGTCTGGCGTTCCTCGGCCTTCTGATGGGTGCGGCGACTTTCGCGTACTCCCAGGTGGTCATTCCGAAGGTCGACGAGGCCGCCACGGCGCAGAACAACGTCTACCTCTGGTCCGACGGGTCCCAGATGGCCGCGACCGGTGGCGAGGTCAACCGGCAGATCGTGGGCATCGGCGAGATTCCCGAGGCGATGCAGAACGCGGTGATCTCGGCGGAGAACAAGACGTTCTACGCGGACAAGGGCATCGACCCGATGGGCATCGGGCGCGCCGTCTGGAACATGGCCAAGGGTGGTCAGACGCAGGGTGGCTCGACCATCACCCAGCAGTATGTCAAGAACAGCCTGCTCAACGACCAGTCGCAGACCTTGTCCCGCAAGGTCAAGGAGCTGTTCATCTCCATGAAGGTCGGTACGGAGATGGACAAGCCCGAGATCATGGAGGGCTATCTGAACACCGCGTACTACGGACGCGGTGCGTACGGTATCCAGGCCGCGGCCCGGACGTACTTCCAGAAGGACTCCAAAGCCTTGAACCCGAGCGAGTGTGCCTTCCTCGCTTCGCTCCTCAAGGGCGCGACCTACTACGACCCCGCGGGCTCCACCGAGATCGACCCCGCGGCGACGCCGAAGGCGAACCTGGAGCGGGCCACCGAGCGCTGGAACTGGATCCTCGGGGAGATGGTCAAGGACAACCGGCTCCCGGCAGCGGAGCGGGCCAAGTACCCGACCTTCCCCACGGTGCTGCCGCCGAAGAAGAACGCCCAGCTGACCGGTCAGATCGGCTATCTGGTGAGCACGGCCAAGGCCAACTTCATCAACAACTACCCTGGGATGGACGAGAAGCAGCTCGCCCGGGGCGGGTACACGATCAAGACGACCTTCGACAAGAAGAAGGTCAAGGCGCTCGAAGACTCCATCAAGAAGGTCTACGACGAGCACATCGACCCGAAGAAGCGGCCGAAGACGGACACGCACGTCCAGTTCGGCGGCGCCTCGGTCAACCCGAAGACGGGTGCGATCGTCGCCATCTACGGCGGTGCGGACGCCACCAAGCACTTCACCAACAACGCTGACCAGACCGGTGCGCAGGTCGGATCGACGTTCAAGCCGTTCGTCCTGGCCGCGGCCATGCAGTACGGCGTGCGGGACCCGAAGGGGCCTGTGGAACAGGACGCGTCCACCCGCACGATCGTCGACCCGAACAAGAGCCGCTACTCCGGCAAGAACAAGCTGAAGATCAAGAACTACGACGGCACGATCTGGGAGGACCAGCAGGGCAAGGAGTGGCTGCAGGTCAACGACGACGACGCGAACTACGGCCCCATGAGCCTGCGCGAGGCGATGATCCGCTCGGCCAACTCGCCTTACGTTCAGCTCGGCATGGACGTCGGTATCAACCAGGTCCGTGAGACTGCCGTCAAGGCCGGTCTGCGCGACAGCTCGCTGGTCAAGGCCAATGTGCCCTCGTTCTCCCTCGGTATCTCCGACCCCAGTGCCATCCGCATGGCCGGGGCGTACGCGACCTTCGCCAACAACGGCGAGCGCTTCGAGCCGTTCTCGGTGACGGAGGTGAAGCAGGGGAGCACGCCCATCTACAAGCACGAGGGGAAGGGCGAGCGCGCCTTCTCCTCGGCGATCGCCAGCAACGTGACCGACGTCCTGCGTGATGTCGTCGAGAACCCGAAGGGCACCGGCCGGAAGGCCGCCATCCCGGGGTGGGACGTGGCCGGCAAGACCGGTACCACTGACGGCAACAACTCCGCCTGGTTCGTCGGCTACACGCCGACCCTGTCGACGGCGATCGACATGTACCGCTTCGACGACGACGAGACCAAGCAGGGTCGCAAGTTCGAGTCGATGTTCGGCACCGGCGCCCAGCCCAAGATCCACGGTTCGTCCTTCCCCTCGCAGATCTGGAAGGACTACATGACCGACGCGCTGGACGGCATGGACAAGGAGTCCTTCCCGGAGCCCGAGGACCTCGACGCGGAGCCCGTCTTCGGTGGTGGCGCGGTCAGCCCGACCCCGACTCCGACGGAGACCCCGTCGCAGACGCCGTCGGCGACCGTGACCCCCTCGCAGACGCCGTCGCGGACGCCCAGCGGCACCCCGGACCCGGGCAAGACCTGTGACGTGTGGGACTGGCCGTGCAACGACAACGGCGGGCAGAACGGCGGCAACGACGGAGGCCCGACCGGGACACCGTCGACCCCGACGACACCGACGTCACCGACGCCGACGGACACCGCCACCGGCAGACCCAATGGCGGCGGAAACGGCTGGCTGGGCAGCGACTGACCCGGCGGCCGGAACCCGTCCGGTAAGGCCTTGAGGGCCGTCGTATCCGACCCGTACTCACATGTACGGCGCCGGGTACGGCGGCCCTCACCGTTTCTCAGGGAGGTACGGCAGGATGTCCCCCATGCCGAGCCTCCACAAGACGAGTCCGCAGCAGGACCGGCCGCAGGACCCCGCGCTGGTGTGCCCCACCCGTCGTGACGAGGTCGCCGCGGCGGGCAGCGCACTGATCGGCGGGCCCATCGGCCGCCGGGCCCTGCTCGGGAGCGGGGCGCTCACTCCGGTGCGGGTGATCGCACTGGTGGCCATCGGGATGTTTGCGCTCGGCATGGTGCAGAAGATCCCCTGTTACGACTGGGCCTGGTTCCGGGGCACGACGTCCCAGTACACCCACGCCTGCTACTCCGACATCCCGCACCTCTTCGTCGGACGCGGGTTCTCCGAGGGCCTGGTGCCGTACTTCGACCGGCTGCGCGGCGACATAGAGTTCCTGGAGTACCCGGTCCTGACCGGGCTGTTCATGGAGGTCGCGGCCTGGCTCACGCCCGGTGGCGGCGACCTGGTGCACCGCGAGCAGGTCTACTGGATGGTCAACGCGGGCATGCTGATGGTCTGCGCGGCCGTCATGGCCGTCGCCGTGGCCCGTACGCACCGCAGGCGGCCCTGGGACGCGCTCCTGGTGGCCCTGGCCCCCGCGTTCGCGCTCACGGCCACCATCAACTGGGACCTGCTGGCCGTGGCGCTGACGTCCGTGGCCGTGCTCATGTGGTCACGCGGCCGCCCGCTCGCCTTCGGTGTGCTGCTCGGCCTCGCGATCGCCGCCAAGTTCTATCCGTTCCTGATCCTCTGGCCGGTGCTCCTGCTGTGCTGGCGCGCGGGGCGGTGGCGGGAGTTCGGTACGGCGCTGATCGGCGCGGCCGGCGCGTGGCTCGTGGTGAACCTGCCGGTCATGCTGCTCGCGCCCGAGGGGTGGAAGCAGTTCTACACGTTCAACGAAGAGCGGAACGTCGACTTCGGCTCCCTCTGGCTGCTGATCAGCCAGCGCTCCGGTGAGCAGATCACGCCTGCCAGCGCGAACACTTACACGATGCTGCTGATGGCGGTCGTCGGCGTGGGCCTCGCCGTCCTGGCGCTGACGGCGCCCCGCAGGCCCCGGTTCGTGCAGCTCGCGTTCCTGATCGTGGCCGCGTTCGTGTTGACCAACAAGGTGTACTCGCCGCAGTACGTGCTGTGGCTCATCCCCCTCGCGGCGCTCGCGCGGCCGCGCTGGCGGGACTTCCTCATCTGGCAGGCGTGCGAGGTCATGTACTTCCTCGGCATCTGGATGTACCTGGCCTTCACGACCAGCGGCAACAAGCAGGGGCTGCCGACGGACGGCTACCACTTCGCGATCGTCCTGCACCTGCTCGGCACGCTGTACCTGTGCGTCATGGTCGTACGCGACATCCTGGCGCCCGAACGGGACGTGGTCCGGCAGGACGGCTCGGACGACCCCTCCGGAGGCGTCCTGGACGGCGCCGAGGACGTCTTCGTACGCGGCAGGGCGGCCCACCCCGCCCGGCACGCGGTCGCCCCGGCGATGGAGGGGCCGCGCGTGCAGTGGGGAGTACCCCAGGGGGAGGGCGGCCAGGGGCCGTCCGGCAGGTCCTAGCGCTCGACGAGGCGGTCGAACTGCGTGGTGGTGTGCCGCAGGTGGGCCACCAGCTCGTCGCCGACCTTCGGCTCCTGGGCGTCGGACGGCACGAACAGGATCGACACCTGCATGTGCGGGGGCTCGGCGAACCAGCGCTGCTTGCCGGCCCAGACGAACGGGGAGAGGTTCCGGTTCACGGTCGCCAGGCCGGCGCGGGCCACGCCCTTGGCGCGCGGCATGACGCCGTGCATCGCCTTGGGGGCCTCGAGGCCCACACCGTGCGACGTACCGCCCGCCACGACCACCAGCCAGCCGTCGGAGGCCGCCTTCTGCTGGCGGTAGCCGAAGCGGTCGCCTTTGGCCACACGGGTGACGTCCAGGACGGAGCCCCGGTACTCGGTGGCCTCGTGGTCGCCCAGCCAGAGCCGGGTGCCGATCCGGGCGCGGAACCGGGTCTGCGGGAACTGCTGCTGGAGCCGGGCCTGCTCCTCCGCCCGCAGGTGGCTGACGAACATGGTGTGCAGCGGCAGGCGGGCGGCCCGCAGCCGGTCCATCCAGCCGATGACCTCCTCGACCGCGTCGGTGCCGTCGGTGCGGTCCAGGGGCAGGTGGAGGGCGAAGCCCTCCAGCCGGACGTCCTCGATGGCCGCGTGCAGCCGTCCCAGGTCCTCTTCGAGGATGCCGTGGCGCTTCATCGAGCTCATGCACTCGATGACCACACGGGCGCCCACGAGGGCGTGCACGCCGTCCACGGACGACACGGAGCGGATCACCCGGTCCGGCAGCGGCACCGGCTCCTCGCCCCGCCGGAACGGGGTGAGGACGAGCAGGTCGCCGCCGAACCAGTCCTTGATCTTCGCGGCCTCGTACGTGGTGCCCACGGCCAGCATGTCCGAGCCGAACCGGGTGACCTCGTCGGCCAGCCGTTCGTGGCCGAAGCCGTAGCCATTGCCCTTGCAGACCGGGATCAGGCCGGGGAACTGGTCGATCACGGACTTCTGGTGCGCCCGCCAACGAGCGGTGTCGACGTAGAGGGAGAGCGCCATGGCCGGCCCGGAACCTTTCTGGTGGCTGCGGTGTATCAAAGGTATGTACGAGACCTACGAGATTACGTACGACTTTACGGGCGGGACGCCCGGGCCGTCAGCGGCGCGACATGTAGATGTCGAGCGCCTTGTGCAGGAGCTTGTTGAGCGGGAAGTCCCACTCGCCGACGTACTCCACGGCCTCGCCGCCCGTGCCGACCTTGAACTGGATGAGGCCGAAGAGGTGATCGGTCTCGTCGAGCGAGTCGGAGATGCCGCGGAGGTCGTAGACGGTCGCGCCCATCGCGTAGGCGTCGCGCAGCATCCGCCACTGCATCGCGTTCGAGGGCCGGACCTCACGGCCGATGTTGTCGGATGCTCCGTACGAGTACCAGACGTGACCGCCGACGACGAGCATGGTCGCCGCGGAGAGGTTCACGCCGTCGTGGCGGGCGAAGTACAGCCGCATGCGGTTGGGGTCCTCGTTGTTGAGGACGGTCCACATGCGCTGGAAGTACGAGAGCGGGCGCGGGCGGAAGTGGTCGCGGACGGCCGTGATCTCGTACAGCCGCTGCCACTCGGCGAGGTCCTCGTAGCCGCCCTGGACGACCTCGACACCGGCCTTGTCGGCCTTCTTGATGTTGCGGCGCCACAGCTGGTTGAAGCCCTTGAGGACGTCGTCGAGCGAACGGTTCGCCAGCGGCACCTGGAAGACATAGCGGGGCTGGACGTCACCGAAGCCGGCGCCGCCGTCCTCGGCCTGCTGCCAGCCCATCTTCCGCAGCCGGTCGGCGACTTCGAAGGCACGCGGCTCGATGTGCGTGGCCTCGACGTCCTTCAGACGCTTCACGTCCGGGTCCTGGATGCCGGACTTGATGGCGGCGGAGTCCCAGCGCCGGATGACGACCGGCGGGCCCATCTTCACGGAGAAGGCGCCCTGCTGCTTGAGATGCGCGAGCATCGGCTGCAGCCAGTCGTCGAGGTTCGGGGCGTACCAGTTGATGACCGGGCCCTCGGGGAGATACGCCAAGTAGCGCTTGATCTTCGGCAGCTGGCGGTACAGGACCAGGCCCGTGCCGACGAGTTCGCCGGACTTGTCGAACCAACCCAGGTTCTCCGAGCGCCACTCGGTCTTCACATCAGCCCACGCCGGGACCTGGCAGTGGCTCGCCGCGGGCTGGCTCTGGATGAATGCCAGATGCTGCTCACGGCTGATGGTCCTCAGGGTCAGGCTCATGCGGGGCGCTCCTCGGCAGGTGTGTCCCCATCGGTCAGGGGCTCCGGCTCTCGCGCCGAAGCCTACTGTGACCGGGGAGCGCCCCGATGGGACGTGTGTCCCTCGGGCCGGCGTGCGAGCCGGACGCCTCAGACGAGGCCGCCGAAGAACATGCCGAGGTAGAAGCCCACCGCCGAGGCGCCGAGCCCGACGATCAGCGCGAAGCGCTCCCGGGTCGTCACGGAGATGAACTGTCCGAAGGCACCCGTGAGGATCCCGAGCAGCCCTGCCCAGGAGCTCAGCACGTGCAGGTGGTGGAACATCGCGGTGATGAAGGCCACCGCGCCGAGCACGAGCGTCACCGCCACCAGGGTGTCCTGGAGGACGTGAGGCTTGCCGTCGGTGGCGAGGAGGGAGTGTCCGGGGTCGGGTTGCATTGCCTGTGCCATGGGGCACCTCCTGGCGTGCCTGCCGGACGGCGGCGCATGGTAGCGCCGCCGACATCCGTTGTGTACAGATTGCGTCCCCTCACCAGTGGATTTCAACCGGAAGCCGGTGTGCGGGTACTCTGTACGGTCTGCACCGGTGTCTGCCCAGGTCCCTCCCGGACCCCGACGGTCTCCCTCGCTCGTCGAGGGTGATTGTCAGTGGCGGCCGATACCGTTGCTTACGCATCACGACCCTCCTGCCACGGAACGACCGTGGCCGCTGAGTCCAAAGGAGGTGGGTTCCACATGCGTCACTACGAGGTGATGGTCATCCTCGACCCCGATCTCGAGGAGCGCGCTGTCTCCCCGCTGATCGAGAACTTCCTTTCTGTCGTCCGTGAGGGCAACGGAAAGGTCGAGAAGGTCGACACCTGGGGCCGTCGTCGTCTCGCCTACGAGATCAAGAAGAAGCCCGAGGGCATCTACTCGGTCATCGACCTGCAGGCCGAGCCTGCGGTCGTCAAGGAGCTCGACCGACAGATGAACCTGAACGAGTCGGTCCTCCGGACCAAGGTCCTCCGTCCCGAGACCCACTGAGCATCTAGCTCAGAAGTCATCGGGTTCGAGTAGCAGCAAGCAGCCAGAAGCAATCCCGCCGAGAGGTTCATCCAATGGCAGGCGAGACCGTCATCACGGTCGTCGGCAATCTTGTCGACGACCCCGAGCTGCGCTTCACCCCGTCGGGTGCGGCGGTCGCGAAGTTCCGTATCGCGTCCACCCCCCGCACCTTCGACCGTCAGACCAATGAGTGGAAGGACGGCGAGAGCCTGTTCCTGACCTGCTCGGTCTGGCGTCAGGCGGCGGAGAACGTCGCCGAGTCCCTCCAGCGCGGCATGCGTGTCGTCGTGCAGGGCCGTCTGAAGCAGCGGTCCTATGAGGACCGCGAGGGCGTGAAGCGCACGGTCTACGAGCTGGACGTCGAGGAAGTCGGCCCCAGCCTCAAGAACGCCACGGCCAAGGTCACCAAGACCACCGGTCGCGGTGGCCAGGGTGGCTACGGCGGCGGTCAGCAGCAGGGCGGCGGCGGTGGCAGCTGGGGTGGAAACTCCGGCGGTGCCCAGCAGGGTGGTGGCGGTGCTCCCGCCGACGACCCCTGGGCGACCAGCGCGCCGGCCGGCGGCGGCCAGCAGCAGGGCGGCGGAGGCAGCTGGGGTGGAAACTCCAGCGGCGGCGGCTACTCGGACGAGCCCCCCTTCTAGGGCACTCCCCTCGAAGGCAGCTCGTACCCAAACTTCTTGATCACACAGGAGAAACACCATGGCGAAGCCGCCTGTGCGCAAGCCTAAGAAGAAGGTCTGCGCGTTCTGCAAGGACAAGACCGCGTACGTGGACTACAAGGACACGAACATGCTGCGGAAGTTCATTTCCGACCGCGGCAAGATCCGTGCCCGCCGCGTGACCGGCAACTGCACGCAGCACCAGCGTGACGTCGCCACGGCCGTGAAGAACAGCCGTGAGATGGCGCTGCTGCCCTACACGTCCACCGCGCGATAAGGGAAGGGTGACCGAAAAATGAAGATCATCCTCACCCACGAGGTCTCTGGCCTCGGTGCCGCCGGCGATGTCGTCGACGTCAAGGACGGATACGCTCGCAACTACCTGGTCCCGCGTGGTTTCGCGATCCGCTGGACCAAGGGTGGCGAGAAGGACGTGGCGCAGATTCGCCGCGCCCGCAAGATCCACGAGATCGCGACCATCGAGCAGGCCAACGAGATCAAGGCCCGGCTCGAGGGCGTGAAGGTGCGTCTGGCCGTTCGCTCCGGCGACGCCGGCCGCCTCTTCGGCTCCGTGACCCCGGCCGACATCGCCACGGCGATCAAGTCCGCGGGTGGCCCCGACGTTGACAAGCGTCGCGTCGAGCTCGGTTCGCCGATCAAGACCCTGGGCTCGCACCAGGTGTCTGTGCGTCTGCACCCCGAGGTTGCCGCGAAGCTCGGCGTCGAGGTCGTCGCCGCGTAACGCTGCTCTCAGCAGTACGGAAGGGCCGCACCCCTCGGGTGCGGCCCTTCCGCCGTTTCACGTGAAACACGGCGTTTCACGTGAAACATTCACCGCGTGGCACCGGTGACGATCCAGTGGCCGGAGCGCGAGCGCAGCCAGAGGGTCAGCAGGCGGACGGTCATCATCAGCGTCATCGCCCACCAGAGCGCCGTCAGCCCGCCGCCGAGAGCGGGGACGAGGAGTGCGACCGGAGCGAAGACGGCGAGGGTGAGCAGCATGGCCCAGGCCAGATATGGACCGTCGCCCGCGCCCATCAGGACGCCGTCCAGGACGAAGACCACTCCGGCGATCGGCTGGGAGACCGCGACGACGAGCAGGGCCGGGAGCAGGGTGTCCTGGACCATCGTGTCGCCGGTGAAGAGCGGGATGAAGAGTGGCCGGGCCAGGATGAGGAGTGCGCCCAGGACGACGCCGGACACCGCACCCCACTGGACCATGCGGCGGCAGACCTGTCTGGCCCCGTCGGCGTCGTCGGCGCCGAGGTACCGGCCGATGATGGCCTGGCCGGCGATGGCGATCGCGTCCAGCGCGAAGGCCATCAGGCTCCACAGGGACAGGATGATCTGGTGAGCGGCGACCTCGGCATCGCCCATGCGGGCCGCGACGGCGGTGGCGATCATCAGGACCGCGCGCAGGGAGAGCGTACGGACGAGAAGGGGGACGCCCGCCTGGGCGCTGGTGCGTATGCCGGCCGCGTCGGGGCGCAGGGAGGCGCCGTGGCGCCGTGCTCCCCTGACGACCACGACGAGGTACGCGGCGGCCATGGCGAACTGGGCGATGACCGTGCCCCAGGCCGAGCCCGCGATGCCCATTCCGGCGCCGTACACGAGGCCCACGTTGAGGAGCGCGTTGGCGGTGAAGCCGCCGATGGCCACGTACAGCGGTGTGCGGGTGTCCTGGAGGCCGCGGAGGACACCGGTGGCGGCCAGGACCACGAGCATGGCGGGGATGCCCAGGATGGAGATCCGCAGATACGTGATGGCGTACGGGGCGGCTGTGTCGGAGGCCCCGAAGATGTCGACCAGCCAGGGGGCCGTGGGCAGCGTGGCGGCGACGACCGCGGCTCCGAGGAGGAGCGCGAGCCAGATGCCGTCCATGCCCTGCCGGATGGCCGCCTTGAGGTCACCGGCTCCTACGCGGCGGGCCACAGCGGCCGTGGTCGCGTAGGCGAGGAAGACGAAGACGCTGACGGCCGTGGTGAGCAGAGCGGCGGCGATGGCGAGACCGGCGAGTTGGGGCGTGCCGAGATGGCCGACAATGGCACTGTCGACCATGAGGAAGAGTGGCTCGGCGACGAGTGCGCCGAAGGCCGGCAGCGCGAGGGAGACGATCTCACGGTCGTGCTGCCGACGGACGGCTTTGGGGGTCGGGGGAGCCTGGGTCATGGATCAAATCTAATCTTCCACAGGTAAGAGATGCAATGCACCTGTGATCCTTACCTGAGTGCGGTGTGCGGCCTCGGGTGTGCGCCGTTTGTTCTGATCTTGATCCGGAAGGAAAAGTTTTTCTCCCCCACAGCCCGTGGATGGAAAACATCCAGGTCAGAGCGGTGCTGTGGGGTCCGCTATGAGTTTGTCCACATGACTGTCCCCCGGTCCGTGCACAGGTTCGGCGGGGTTCTCCACAGCATCTGGTCGTTCACCCACAGGCCCTGTGGATAACCAGATTGGCTGACGGTGCCCGCGGGCCTACCGTGGTCCGGCGCCCGACGCGCCAGAAGCGGAGTCAAAGCCTCTTGTTTGTCAGAGCCGTGGCGTAAGAAAGAGTGGCACGGCGAGGTCCGCGGAGCGGACGGGAAGAGGTGGCTGGGTGAGCATTCCCGAGCCCTTGGACGACCCCTGGGCCGACAGCGGACCGAGTGAGCGGCTCCCCGTCGCCCGCCCCCGCGGCGAGGGCCGTGGGCGTGGACGGGGCCGTGACGACCAGCACGACCGGGGCAGCGACAGCGGTCCGTGGGACGGCGGCCTGACCGGCTTCGAGCGGGTCCCTCCGCAGGACCTCGACGCCGAGCAGTCCGTCCTCGGCGGCATGCTGCTCTCCAAGGACGCCATCGCGGACGTCGTGGAGATCATCAAGGGCCACGACTTCTACAAGCCCGCCCACGAGACGGTCTACGCGGCCATCCTCGACCTGTATGCGAAGGGGGAGCCGGCCGACCCGATCACGGTCGGCGCGGAGCTCACCAAGCGCGGCGAGATCACCCGCGTCGGCGGCGCCTCGTATCTGCACACGCTCGTCCAGTCCGTGCCGACCGCGGCCAACGCGGCGTACTACGCGGAGATCGTCCACGAGCGCGCCGTGCTGCGCCGTCTCGTGGAGGCCGGCACCAAGATCACGCAGATGGGATACGCGGCCGACGGCGATGTCGACGAGATCGTGAACTCGGCGCAGGCCGAGATCTACGCGGTCACCGAGCAGCGCACGACCGAGGACTATCTGCCGCTCGGCGACATCATGGAGGGCGCGCTCGACGAGATCGAGGCGATCGGCTCGCGCAGCGGCGAGATGACCGGTGTGCCGACCGGCTTCACCGATCTCGACCAGCTCACCAACGGGCTGCACCCGGGCCAGATGATCATCATCGCGGCCCGACCCGCCATGGGTAAGTCGACGCTCGCCCTGGACTTCGCGCGGGCCTGCTCCATCAAGCACAACCTCCCCAGCGTCATCTTCTCCCTCGAAATGGGCCGCAACGAGATCGCGATGCGCCTGCTCTCGGCGGAGGCCCGGGTCGCCCTGCACCACATGCGCTCCGGCACCATGACCGACGAGGACTGGACCCGGCTCGCGCGACGCATGCCGGACGTCTCCCAGGCCCCGCTGTACATCGACGACTCCCCGAACCTGTCGATGATGGAGATCCGTGCGAAGTGCCGCCGGCTCAAGCAGCGCGCCGGGCTCAAGCTCGTGGTCATCGACTATCTGCAGCTGATGCAGTCCGGCGGTTCCAAGCGGTCCGAGAGCCGGCAGCAGGAAGTCTCGGACATGTCGCGAAACCTCAAGCTCCTGGCGAAGGAGCTCGAACTGCCGGTGATCGCGCTCTCCCAGCTGAACCGTGGCCCCGAGCAGCGCACCGACAAGAAGCCGATGGTCTCCGACCTCCGTGAATCCGGCTCGATCGAGCAGGACGCGGACATGGTCATCCTGCTGCACCGCGAGGACGCCTACGAGAAGGAGTCACCACGCGCGGGCGAGGCGGACATCATCGTCGGCAAGCACCGTAACGGCCCGACGGCGACGATCACGGTCGCCTTCCAGGGCCACTACTCCCGCTTCGTGGACATGGCACAGACGTGACGGTTCCCCCTGTGCGGGTTCCTCTCCTGTTTCTCGATGTCGATGGGCCGCTGATCCCGTTCGGCGCGGAAGCCCATCCGACCTATCCGATGGGTCCTGAACCGCTCGACGCGAGCACGAATCCGCTCTTGATCAGGATCAATCCTGCGCACGGGCCCCGGCTGGCGGCGCTGCCGTGCGAGGTGGTCTGGGCTACGACCTGGATGGCCGACGCGAACGAGTGCGTGGCGCCTCGGATCGGTCTTCCACCGCTGGCCGTTGTGGACTGGCCGGAGCCGTCCGCCGTCGATGCGGAGGACGAGCGGAACGGACTGCATTGGAAGACGCGGGGCATCGTTGCGTGGGCTGCGAGGCGGCCGTTCGTCTGGGTCGACGACGAGGTCACCGATGTTGATCGGGCCTGGGTCGCCGACCATCACCCGGGTCGCGCCCTGCTCCATCGTGTCGACCCTCGGCGCGGGCTGACCGACGGCGACTTCGCCGTGCTTGAGGCGTGGCTGGGGCAGGCGTTCTGACACTCGGTCGGCGAGAAGCGCCGCAGCCCCCTGTGACCGGGCGTTGCCGGCCGCAGGGGGTGGGTGGAGGGGTCAGCCGACCTTGCCGAGGGGCGTGATCTCGAGGGTGTGCTTCGGGGCGTCGTGGTTGTCCACCGGGAGGGTGCCCGCTGGCCAGTCGAGGGTGATGGTCTTCGTCTCGTTCGGAGGCGTGACCAGGAGCTTCGACACGCGGATGCCCGAGCCGCCGCTCGTGTTGACCGGGAACATGATGTTGAAGGCGGCGGACTCGCCGTTCTTGATGACCGCCGAGCGGGGCTTGTCGCCGTTGCGGGGCACTGACACGGTGTCGCCCGCCGCCGTCTTGAGGTCGACACCGGCGAAGCCCTTGATGGTGCAGTCACGGCCGCCGCCGTTCTTGAACTGGACGGTGACGACGCCCTCCTCGTCCTGGCCGATCGTGTTGTCGACCGCGGTGACCTCCAGCTCGTCGCTCCGGCAGATCCCGGCAGAGTTGCCGGTCGAACCGGTGGTCGAACCGTTGCCTGCGGTGGTGCCGCCCTTGCTCGCCCCACCGGTGCTGCTGCCCGAAGCCGTGGTGGTGGGTGAGGGCTTGGCCGAGTCGCCCGTGGGGGTCGTCGACGTGCTGGAGGAGGAGGTTGCCGGCGTTGCCTTCGAGGGGGTGGTGTCGCCGTTGCAGGCGGTCAGGGAGAGGGTGCTGACGAGCGTGAGGCCGGCGAGGAGCGTCTTGGTGGCGTGCGTGAGCTTCATGGGTTCCCCCGTGCTGAGACTGGTGTGATCCGCGGCCGGTCGGCGTTCCCGTCCGGCTCGGCTACAGAGAATCCGTTCCAGGAAGGTGGGGGCAAGCGGTGGCGAGGCATCAGGGACGTTGGGATGCCAAGGAGGGTCTGACCTGCGGGGATGTCGTTGCCTGGGACGTGGTGATGGGATGCGGTGGAGCCCTTCGGTGTGAAGGGATCGGCATGCGACGGGAAATGTTGTCGACTCTCGACCGCACTCGGCGTTGGATCGGTTCATGACCTCACCCTCCGAAGCTCTGCTTCCCAGTACCGAACGCGCCCTGCTGCACCGCATCGCCGTCGCTCAGTCCGAGGGCCGCGCGCCCTCGTTCGTCGGAGCCGTCGCCCGTGACGGGAAGATGGTGTGGAGCGGAGCCCGCAGCTGTGTCGACGGGCACGACCCGGACGCCGACACGCAGTACCGGATCGGCTCCCTCACCAAGGTGTTCACCGCCGTCCTGGTGATGCGCCTCCGCGACGAGGGGCTGCTCGACCTGAACGACCCGCTGGAGAAGCACCTTTCGGGCACGGGCGTCGGTGAGGTGACCATCGCTCAACTCCTCGGGCACAGCTCCGGGCTCGCGGCGGAGGCCCCGGCGCCGTGGTGGGAGCGGACACCGGGTGCGGTACGGCCCGAGTTGGCCGATGTCCTCGGCGAGGAGGCGTTCCGTCACCCGGTGGGGCGTCACTTCCACTACTCCAACCCCGGGTACACGCTGCTCGGTTCGCTGGTCGAGGCGGTGCGCGGGGTCTCCTGGGAGGAGGCGCTGCGCGGCGAGATCCTGGAGCCGCTGGGCCTGACCCGGACGAGCGTGCAGCCGGTCGCCCCGTACGCCGGTGGCTGGGCCGTGCACCCGTGGGCCGACGTGATGCTCCCCGAGCCCTCCGAGGACCTCGGGCTGATGGCGCCCGCCGGCCAGCTCTGGTCGACGGCCGAGGACCTCTGCCGCTTCGCCGGCTTCCTCGCCCAGGGCGACGACCGGGTTCTCGGCGCCGCCTCGGTCGCGGAGATGCGTACGCCGGCGGTGGCACCCGGGGCCGGGGACAAGGAGGGGGGCTACGGTCTGGGCGTCCAACTGCTGCGCTGGGACGACCGGATGCTGATCGGCCACACCGGATCGCTGCCGGGCTTCGTCGCGTGCCTCTGGGTGAGCGTCGAGGACGGGGTCGCGGCGGTCACGCTCGCCAACGCCACGTCCGGGCCGTCCATGGCGGCCGTAGCCGGTGAACTCGTACAGATCGTGGCGGAGGCCGAGCCCCGCTTCCCCGAGCCCTGGCGGCCGCTCCCCGCGGCGGAGGTGGACCAGGAGCTGCTGGAGCTGACCGGCCCCTGGTACTGGGGGACTCACGTGTTCGGGCTGCGTCTCGGGCCGGATCGGAGTGTGACCCTCGAACCACTGCGCGGTCCTGGGCGGCGCGCGACGTTCCGGGCCCTGCCCAAGGGGGGCTGGGTCGGCCTCAACGGCTACTACCTGGGCGAGACCCTCCGGGCGGTGCGGCGATCGGACGGCTCGGTGAGCCATCTCGACCTGGGGTCCTTCGTCTTCACACGCGAGCCGTACGAGCAGGGTGACGCCGTACCGGGGGGAGTGGACGAAGCGGGGTGGCGCGGCCTCTGAGTCGGATGTTTCACGTGAAACACCGAGGCCGAGCATCACATCCCCGGCGCTACGGCCCGTCCAGGGTCAGAGGTTCATCTTGAAGCCCAGATGGGTGGCCTCGAACCCGAGCCGCTCGTAGAAGCGGTGGGCATCCGTGCGCGTGGTGTCGGAGGTCAGCTGGACGAGTTGGCAGTCCTGGCGGCGGGACTCCTCGATGGCCCACTCGATGAGCTGCGTTCCCAGGCCGCTGCCCCGCTCCTGTGCGTGGATCCGCACGCCTTCGATGACCGACCGTGTGGATCCGCGACGGGAGAGTCCGGGGATGACGGTGAGCTGGAGCGTGCCGACCACCATGGCCCCGCGCACGGCCACCACCAGGTGCTGATGGGGGTCCTGGGCCAGCCGCTCGAACGCGGCAGTGTACGGAGTGAGGTCGTCGGGGGACTCCCGCTGGGCGCCGAGGGGGTCGTCGGCGAGCATCGCGACGATGTCCGGCAGGTCGTCCGTGGTGGCGGGCCGTATCTCAAGATCGCTCATGGGGCGCAGCGTACGCCTCGCCGCCCGTCGGTCGACGGGAAGAGGTGTCGGTCGGGGGCGGCTCAGGCGGGTACGTGAAGGCCTTCGACGACGCGGACCAGGGGGGCCAGCTCCGGGTTCTTCGCCGCTTCGTCGAGGGCCTCGCGCAGGGCTCCGTCGTTGGTGGGGCGGGCCTCCGCGAGCAGCTTCATGCCGGACTCGGTGACATCGGTGTAGATGCCGCGCCGGTCGGTGGCGCACAGGTAGCGGGTGAGGAGGCCTCGGTCCTCCAGGCGGGTCACCAGGCGTGTGGTGGCACTCTGGCTGAGGACGACGGCGTCCGCGACCTGCTTCATCTGGAGGTGCCCGCCCGGCCCGCTGTGCTGGCGGCTGAGGACATCGAGCAGCGAGTACTCGCGCACGCTCAGCCCGTGCCCGGACTCCAGGGCGCGCTCGATGTGGGACTCGATCCTGCCGTGCAGCAGAGAGAGAGCACACCAGCCCTGGGAGAGGGCGGTGAGAGCGGGGTCGGTCGCGGTCATGGTCTCTCCTCGGTCCGGAGCGGCTCCTCCCAGGGTAGACGAAGAATGCAAAAGCCCGCGTGTGCAATTACTCGGGCTGCCCCTCGACTCCGTCCCGGCTCTGCCCGGCCTCCTCCCGGCTCTACCCCGCCGCGACGCTCAGAGGGGCGAACCTGCGGCGCCAGTCGCCCGGCAGGTCGGGCACGGAGCGCACCATGACCGCGTTGAACGCGACCGGGGCGAGCCCGTTCGCCTTGAGCCAGCTCACCAAGGCCTCGTGGCGTACGTCGATGTCCGTGCGGAGCGGGCGGTCCGTGGCAGCGGCCAGGGCGGCGACGAGGGCCTGGGCGGTGGCCGTGTCCCGGGCGATCAGGGGGCCGATGACATGGGTGTCCATGTTCGGCCAGGCCGCCGCGTAGCCGGTGATCTCGCCGCCCTCCTCGGCGACGCGGAGGTGGTCCGCGAAGGCCGGCAGACGGGTGAGCATGTGCGTGCGGTCCAGGCCGAAGACCTCGCTGTCCAGGCGGAGGATCGTCTGGAGGTCCTCGGCGGTGGCGGCGCGGGTCGAGACCTCCGGGGCCGGCTCCGCCGCGGTGAAGTGGCCGCGGAGCATTTCGGCGCGGCCGGTCTCGACGAACCCCAGCTGCTCGTAGAGCGGCTGCCCGTTCGGCGTCGCGTGGAGCGTGAGCGGGGTGTCTCCGGCCCCCGCGATCACGTGCTGCATCATCCGGCGCCCCACTCCCCGGCGGGCGTACCGCTCGGCGACCAGCACCATGCCGATCGCGGCGAGCCCGGGCCCGTACGAGGTGACGACGCTGGCCGCAGCGAGCCCCTTGCCGCCGGGGTCGTCGATGCCGTAGCCGGTCCCTGCGGTCAGCAGGAGGTTCCACTTGTGTTCCTCGCGGGGCCACCCCCGGTCCTCGGAGAGGTCGGCGCAGACGGTGACGTCTTCGGGGGTGAGGATCCGGATGGGGAGCTCGTCGAGCGGTGCGGGCGACATCGGCATGACGCTCAGGCTGTCCGACCCAGTGATCGTCCGTCCACCGTTTTACGGGAAGTGACCGATGCCCGGAGACGGCGGCCTCGGCGGGTCAGCCCCCAGGGCTTCAGCACCGAGATCGCGGTCATGAAGAGGTAGGCCGCCGTTGACACGGTGGGCGCCGCCACCAGACTGGGGTCGCGCACGCCGGCCGTCGCCGCGTGCACGATCTCCGGCCGCAGGGCGAAGACGGTCGCGGCTGCCGTGGCCAGGGTGATCCAGAACTTGATCCAGACCCAGCGGTGCCGGGCCAGACCCCATGGAGTGCCCAGAGAGAGCACCAGGCCACTCACCAGGGTCGCCACGGCGATCGGAGCGAGCAGCCAGTCGGCGAACACCTTCATCGCACGGTAGGCCGCTGCGGTGAGCGAGGGGTCGCCCGTCGTATAGGCCGTGATGCCGAGCGTCAGCAGTCCCACGCTGAGCCCGAGCCACGCCACGGAGACGGAGACATGGACGACGAGGAGAGCCCGCCGGACGGGCCGCTGGAGATGTTTCACGTGAAACACCGTGCCGCCCTGCCCCCTCGTCCCGCGTCTGACGACGGGAGTAACCGCACGTACTAGCCTCGGCGTACATGACGAGTTCCATGGGCCGAGGCAGGCTGCACCTCTTCGATCTCGACGGCACGCTGATCCGCGGGTCGGCGGCCGCGGTGGAGATCTCACGCCAGCTCGGACTGACCGAGGAGATCGCCGCCTTGGAGCAGGGCTTCCTGGTGAACGGGATGACCCCCGACGAGTTCGCGGTCCAGGCCCACGCCCTCTGGTCCGCCCTCACGCCGGAGCAGGTCACGGCTGCCTTCGAGGGCGCCCCCTGGTTGGCCGGCTTTCGCGAGGTCTGGGCGGACATCCACGCCGAAGGCGGGCGTTGCGCCGTCATCTCGCTGTCGCCGGACTTCTTCGTCGAGCGGCTGCTCGACTGGGGGGCCGATGCGGCCCACGGCTCCCGCTGGCCGTCGGTGCCGTTCACCGAGCCCATCCACCGGCCGGGCATCCTCGACGCGGCTGCGAAGGTGGCTATCGCGCGCCGTCTCTGTGCGGAGTACGGATTGAGCCTGGCCGACTGTGTGGCGTACGGCGACTCGATGTCCGACGCGCAGCTCTTCGCCGCCGTGCCGGTCGCCGTGGCGGTCAACGCCGACCACCACCTGGCCGGTCTGTCGCGCCATGCCTACGCGGGGAGCGATCTGCGGGAGGCGTACGACCTGGTCCGAAAGGACGCAGCCTAGCCGCAGTCGCGGGGTGAATGCCCGAGAATTCCACTTTCTGTCCGAACCGGTTGTCGAAGCTGTCAAGCTGCGACGACAAGAGCCGCAGGCGTGAGGCGAGGCACACGATGGAAGAGGCCGTGCACGACGACGGCGAAGCACCGCCCCGGATAGCCCCAGGACCGAGACCCTCCCCCGACGCGATCCTCATCCGCCGCACCCTGGCCGAGATCGCGCCTGTCGCCGACAAGGTGACCTCCTACTTCTACGCGTTGCTCTTCGTCCACCACCCCGAGCTGCGAGCGATGTTCCCCGCGGCCATGAACACCCAGCGCGACCGCCTGCTCAAGGCGCTGCTGACCGCGGCCGAGCACATGGACAACGCCCCCGTCCTCACCGAGTACCTCCAGAACCTGGGCCGTGGGCACCGCAAGTACGGGACACAGTCGACCCACTATCCGGCCGTCGGCGAGGCGTTGATCGGCGCTCTGGTCCGGTACGCCACCCTCACCTGGGACGAGGAGACCGAGGCCGCCTGGGTACGGACGTACACCACGATCTCCCAGATCATGATCGACGCGGCGGCCGAGAACGAGCTCCACGCACCCGCCTGGTGGCACGCCGAGGTCGTCTCCCACGATCTGCGCACGCCGGACATCGCCGTGATCACCCTCCGCCCCGACCAGCCGTACTCCTTCCTGGCCGGGCAGTACACGACTCTGGAGACCCCCTGGTGGCCGCGCATCTGGCGGCACTACTCCTTCGCCTCGGCGCCCCGACCCGACGGGCTGCTCTCGCTCCACGTCAAGGCGGTGCCGGCGGGTTGGGTCTCGAACGCCCTGGTGCACCACGCGCGCCCCGGCGACGTCCTGCGCCTCGGCCCGCCCGCCGGGTCGATGACCGTCGACCACTCCACGGACAACGGCCTGCTCTGTCTGGGCGGCGGCACCGGCATAGCCCCCATCAAGGCGCTGGTCGAGGATGTCGCCGAGCACGGGGACCGGCGCCCCATGGAGGTGTTCTACGGGGCGCGCAGCGACCACGACCTGTACGACATCGACACGATGATGCGGCTCCAGAAGACGTTCCCCTGGCTGTCGGTGCGGCCGATCACCGAGGACCAGGGGCAACTGCCGGACGCCGTGCGTCGGTACGGCCCGTGGAACGAGTACGAGGCCTACCTGTCGGGCCCGCCCGGAATGGTCCGGCGCGGGGTGGACACCCTGCGGGGGATCGGCATTCCGGCGGAGCGGATCCGCCACGACTTCCTGGCGGACCTCGCCTCCTAGCCGGCCGAGGCTCCGGGGCCCGCGGACGGGCCGCCGAGGCTCCAGAGCCCGCAGACGGGCCGCCCGCCGCTACCCCAGGTCCGGCGCGTGCATCGCGCGGACGCCCTCGATGTTGCCGTCCAGGTAGTGACGCAGGGAGAGCGGCACGAGGTGGACGGCCGCGATGCCGATCCGGGTGAACGGCACCCGGACGATCTCGTACTCGCCCACCGGCTCGTCCATCTCGGGCCCGTGCCGCAGCGAAGGGTCCATGGATTCGAGCCGGCAGACGAAGAAGTGCTGGACCTTCACTCCCGAGACACCGCCGTCGACGATGTGCTCGACGGTGTCGACGAAGCAGGGGACCACATCGGTGATCTTGGCGCCGAGTTCCTCGTGCACCTCGCGGTGCAGGGCCTCGACGACGGTGGTGTCGGAGGATTCGACCCCGCCGCCCGGGGTCACCCAGTAGGGATCGACCCCCGGCTTCGTGCGCTTGATGAGGATGAGGTCGTTTCCATCGAGCAGGATGGCGCGTGCGGTGCGCTTGACCACAGGACGTTCGGTCATGGGAAGAAAATGGCCCGCCACAGGTGTCCTGAAACTCACCAGGCTCCGGAGGCCCGCAGGAGCCACTCGTGGGCCCTCGCGAGATGCGGCAGCGCGAGCGTTCCGGCGCGGACGACCAGGAAGTAGGTCCGCAGCGGAGGCACCGGCGGATCGAGCAGCGCCACGAGGCGGCCCTGCTCCAACGCCTCCTCGCACAGATAGCGCGGCAGGACGGCCAGGCCCGCCCCGGCGGCGGCCGATTCCAGGACGGCCCGCAGATCGGGAGCCACGACGGTGGCGGCCGCGGCCGGCTTGGTCTCGAAGACGGCCGCCCAGTAGCGGGACACGAAGGGCAGCGACTCGTGCACCTCCACCACCGGCAGCTGTTCCAGGACCACCGCGCCCTTGCGCAGCAGCATGTCGGGTGCCAGTCGGGCGGCCCAGCGCGGCGCTGCGACCAGCACGTGTTCCTCGTCGCAGAGCGGTGTGGAGCCGAAGAGCCCGCCGCGTGGGCGGGCGGTGGCGATGGCGAGATCGTGGTGGCCGGCGGCCAGCCCGTCGAGGATCTCCTCCGTCGTGGCGGGGAAGGCGGCCCGTACGGCGAGCCCCTGGGAGACCAGCGGGGTGAGGGCGGGCAGGGCGCGCGCCGAGGTGAACTCGGGAGGCCCGGCGAGATGGAGGGTGCGGACCCCGTTCTGCTCGTCCAGACCGGTCTCGGCGATCTCCACGAGCGCGTCCAGGTGCGGGGCGGCGCGGTGGGCGAGCTCGTCGCCGATCGTGGTGGGGGTGACCCCACGGGCCTGTCTGAGGAAGAGCGGCCGGCCCAGTTGCCGCTCCAGGGTGCGGATCTGGCTGGTCACCGCGGGCTGGGAGAGCCCGAGCAGCGCCGCCGCGCGGGTGAAGGAGCCGGCCCGGTGCACCGCGACGAAGGTGCGCAGCAGGGCGAGATCCATGTCCGCCCCCCTCCCGGCCGGTGCGGCCGTTCGACTCAGGCGGTCGGCTGACGGCGCCTCAGGACCGTCCAACTATAAATAAGTCGATAGGTCTCTGTCGCTACCGTGATTGGACACTGACGCAGAGTCAACTAGCCTTGGTCAGGCGGTTCTCCGCGCAAATGAGTCGGGGCGTTCCGAGCCATGAGGGGGGAGGCTCGGAGCGCCCCGACTCCGCGTGCGTCAGCCGGCGGCGTCCGCCGCGTCGAGGGCGCGCAGCACGTCCGCGATCAGGTCCTCGGGGTCCTCCGCCCCGACGGAGAAGCGGATGAAGCCCTCCGGCACGGCGTCGCCGCCCCACCTCCCGCGCCGCTCGGCCGTCGAGCGCACCCCGCCGAAGCTGGTCGCGTCGTCCACGATCCGCAGCCCGTCGAGGAACCGCTCGGCCCGGTCCCGGTCGGGGAGCACGAACGAGACCACCGGCCCGAAGCGCCGCATCTGCGCGGCCGCCACCGTGTGCGAGGGATCGTCCGGCAGCCCGGGATACCGCAGCCCGGTGACCTCGTCCCGCTTGGCCAGGGCCTCGGCGAGCGCCAGCGCGGAGGCGCACTGGCGGTCGATGCGGAGCTGGAGCGTGGCGAGGGAGCGGTGGGCGAGCCAGGCCTCCATGGGGCCCGGGATCGCGCCGACGACCTTGCGCCAGCGCCGTACCTCCGCCGCGCGCCGCGGATCGCGGCAGCTGACATGGCCGAGGAGGATGTCGCCGTGGCCGGTCATGCCCTTGGTGTCGCTCGCGACGGAGAAGTCCGCGCCGAGCTCCAGGGGCCGCTGGCCGAGCGGGGTGGCGAGGGTGTTGTCGACGGCGACCAGCGCCCCGCCCTCGTGTGCCGCGCGCACCAGGCGGCGGATGTCGCAGACGTCCAGCCCCGGGTTGGAGGGCGTCTCGATCCACAGCAGCCGCGCGCCCTCCAGTACGGACAACTGGGCGTCGCCGCCGGTCGGCGCGGTGCGGACCTCGATCCCGTACGCCCTGAGCTGCTCGTGGAGCAGCGGCAGCGCCTGGTAGCCGTCCGTCGGCATGACGACCGTGTCGCCCGTCTTCAACTGGGAGAAGAGGACGGCGGAGATGGCGGCCATGCCCGAGGCGAAGACGAGCGTCTCGACGCCCGGCTCCTCCGGCGCCTCGAGCTCGCCGATGGCGCGTTCCAGATGGGTCCAGGTGGGGTTCTCGTCCCGCCCGTACGTGTAGGGGCCGGTGGGGTCCCCCGGCAGATGGAAGTGGGCGGCGAAGACCGGTCCCGGCAGCGTCGGTTCGCATTTCACCGGCTCGGGAAGCCCCGCCCGTACCGCCCGTGTCCCGTCGCCGACGGCGCCGATGTCGTCCATGCCGCCGAGGTCCTCGGCGCCGTCATACGCGTCCGTGCTCATACCGCCCGCTCCTCCGCACTCTTCCGTACGGCGGCCAGCAGTCCTTCGCTCGCCGCCTCCACCATCTCCAGGCACTCCTGGAAGCCGTCCGTCCCGCCGTAGTACGGGTCCGGCACGTCGAGGTCGTCGGCCGCCGGGTCGTACGAGCGCAGCAGCCGCACCTTCGCCGCGTCCTCGGGCGTCGGGGCGAGCCGCCGCAGTTCGCGGACGTGCCCGTCGTCGAGGGCGATGACCAGGTCGAGCGCGGGGAACCACGAAGCGCGGAACTGGCGGGCGGTGTGCCCCGAGGCGTAGCCGTGGTCCTCCAGGACGGCGACGGTACGCGGGTCGGCGGCGTGGCCCTCGTGCCAGCCGCCGGTGCCCGCGCTGTCCACCTCGACGGTGTCCGCCAGGCCGGCCTCCTCCACGCGGGCACGGAAGACGGACTCGGCCATCGGCGAGCGGCAGATGTTGCCCGTGCAGACGAAACAGACGCGGTAGGTCATCGTGCGCACTCAGTCCCCGTCGGGGAGCACGACGTTGAGTGCCCAGGAGACGACGGAGATGATCAGGCCGCCGAGGACCGCCGTCCAGAAGCCGTCGACGTGGAAGTCCAGGCCGAGTGTGTCGGCCAGCCAAGAGGTCAGCAGCAGCATCAGCGCGTTGATGACCAGCGTGATCAGGCCGAGCGTGAGGATGAAAAGGGGAAGCGAGATCAGCTTGACGATCGGCTTCACCAAGAAGTTCACCAGCCCGAAAACCAGGGCCACGAGGATCAGCGTCCAGGCCTTGTCGGGAGTGCTGTCACCGGTCAGGTCGATGTCCGGGACCAGCCAGACGGCCACTCCCAGGGCGCCCGCGTTCGCGAGCGTCTTGACTACAAAATTCTTCATGTGTCTGATCGTGGCAGACATGATCGGGCCAATGGCAGGGGCAAAAGCACGATGAAATCATTCCGGCTGGACGAACTCGAGGCGGAGCGCGCCGCGAACGACGGTGCGTACCTCCAGTTCCTGCGCGAGCGGAACATGTCCGTCGGTCTGTACGCGCTCGACGCCGGCGCGCTCGACCCCCAACAGCCTCACAGCCAGGACGAGGTGTACTTCGTCGTGAGCGGGCGGGCCGCGATCACGGTGGGCATGGAGACGACGCAGGTGGCGCGGGGCAGTGTCGTCTACGTGCCGGCCGGGGTGGCCCACAAGTTCCACCACATCACCGAGGACCTGCGGGTCATGGTGGTCTTCTCGCCGCCGGAGGGCTGAATTCCCCTAGGGGGTCGATCAGGGGAGAGCAAGGGCTCCGAGGCCCCCGCGGCGCAGGTGCCGCACCTAGCATCGAAGGTGCCCGGCGCAGAGTGCGCGGGACGGACTCTTCGGGAGATGAGGTAGGCGCGATGGCGGTACAAGAGATTCTCGCGGGGATGCCCTGGTGGGTGAAGTGGGTCGCCATACCCGTCATCGCCCTGTTCGTCTTCGGTGGCCTGATCATGAGCATCGCGTCCATCGTGATCGGTCTGCTCTTCAAGGTGCTGGTCTTCGTCGCCCTGGTCGGTGGACTGATCTACGTCGTACGGAAGTTCATGTCCTCCTCGACCTCGCGCGAGGATTGGTAGCACGATCTACCCGCCGGTACGGGGCGTCGGCCGGGCGTTAGCCCGGCCGAGGGACGCCGCCCTGGAAACCGGGGTCAGGCCTTGGAGCTGCCATTAGAGTGGAAAATCTCTGCCGCCCCGGGGAAAACAGGCCAACCTTCCGCGCTGATCCGCGGGTGTCCACGTGTCTCGGGCGGGTCCGCCACCGGACCCCACCGGTTCCCAGGCCGCGGCGGGCGCGGGGGCGGCCCCCGCGGGCGGGTGTACGGCACCCGTCGTCACGCCTGGGGGTGACCTTTGGCCACGGCTACGCAGTCCGCCGTTCCTACGCTGATCGGCTCGGTGCAGCGGGCGCTGAGACTCTTGGAGGCCGTGGGCTCCCACGAGGACGGGGCCCCTGCCAAGCAACTGGCGCGTGAGGCGGGACTTCCGCTGCCCACCGCGTACCACCTGCTCCGCACCCTGACGCACGAGGGCTATCTACGCCGCGAGAAGGGTGTGTTCGTCTTCGGCGACGCAGCAGGTCGTCTCGCTGGTGGCGGAGTTCTGCAGAATCGTCGCACCAAGATCGAAGACTCCCTCGCGCACTGGCGCGACGAGATCGGGGTCCCCGTCTACTTCGCGATCTACCGCGAGGGCGAGATCGAACTCGTCGCCGTCGCCGACACCCCCGCCGCCCCCGCCGTGGACGAGTGGGCCGACTTCCGCGAGACGGGGCACGCGCACGCGATCGGGCAGTGCCTGCTCAGCCAACTGGATTTGAAGAGTCGTCAAGACCACCTCGACCGCCATCCGGTGGAAGCCATCACTCCGTACACGGTGCGTAACCAGAGTGCGCTTTTGGAGCGTTTGGGCGGAATGGGGCGAATGGAGCCCCTGGTGGAGCGTCAGGAATATGCGCTCGGCACAGTTTGTGCCGCGATCCCCATCACAGCGGGGTCCACGGCGGCCGCCATGGCCATTTCCCTCCCCCTTCACCAGGAAGAACGGTTGCTGCCCGCAGTCGATCGGCTACGCAATGAGATCGGAAGGCTCCTCAGTTCCTTCGCTTTCTCTATCAGTATCTGAAAAATCACTCCTTGTGATCTGCTAGCCCTTCCAGCACGATTGCGTCAAGAGGGCCATGGGGGATCATTCCTGGCCGTTTTGATAACAGCTTTCAGCAGCCGTGTTTACACAACTGCTCCATCGACTGCGGGGTACATGATGCGAGAGTCGGTTCAGGCCGAGGTCCTGATGAGCTTCCTCGTCTCCGAGGAGCTCTCCTTCAGGATCCCGGTGGAACTGCGGTACGAGACCCGGGATCCCTACGCGGTGCGGATGACGTTCCACCTTCCCGGAGACGCGCCCGTGACCTGGGCGTTCGGCCGGGAGCTGCTGCTCGACGGCATCAACCGACCGAGCGGCGACGGCGATGTGCACATCGCGCCGACCGACCCCGAGGGCCTCTCGGACGTCGCCATCCGGCTCCAGGTCGGCAGCGACCGGGCCCTGTTCCGGGCCAGCGCGCCGCCGCTCGTCGCCTTCCTCGACCGGACGGACAAGCTGGTTCCACTCGGTCAGGAACGGACACTGGGCGACTTCGAGGACAACCTGGAGGCGGCGCTCGGCCGGATCCTCGCGGAGGAGAACGCCGGCTGACCGGTCACTTCGCGCGGCGGCGCCGCCCGCGTCCGGAGGGCCTGGATGAACGCTTCTCCAGCGAGCCCGGCGAGCCGGCTCCGCCCGCCCCGCCGGCCGCTGCCGCTCCCCCCGGCCGGTCCGCCGAGACCACGAGCGCGGCGAGAACGGTCGTGACCGGAACGGAGGCGACAAGACCGATCGAACCGACCAGCGTGCGGACGATCTCCTCCGCGACGAGTTCGCTGTTGGCCACCGTCCCCACGCTGCTCTGCGCGATGGAGAAGAGCAGCAGCAGGGGCAGGGCCGCGCCGGCGTACGCGAGGACCAGCGTGTTCACCACGGACGCGATGTGGTCGCGGCCGATCCTGATGCCCGCCCGGTAGAGACCGCGCGGCCCGAGCCGGGGATCGGCCTGGTGCAGCTCCCACACCGCCGAGGTCTGCGTCACCGTCACATCGTCGAGGACGCCGAGCGAGCCGATGATGATGCCCGCGAGCAGCAGACCGGACATGTCGATGTCCGGGTAGAGCCCGTGGATCAGACCGGTGTTGTCGTCCGTGTTGCCGCTCAGCGAGGCCCAGCTGATGAAGAACGAGCCGAGCAGACCGATCAGCAGCAGCGAGATCAGGGTGCCGAGCACCGCGACCGAGGTGCGGGCGGACAGGCCGTGGCACATGTAGAGCGCGATCAGCATGATCGCGCTCGACCCGACCACCGCCACCACCAGCGGATTCGACCCCTGAAGGATCGCCGGGAGGATGAAGAAGGTCAGGATCATGAAGCTCACGGCGAGCGCGATCAGCGCCATCACGCCACGCATCCGGCCGACCAGCACGACCGCCACGGCGAAGATCAGGCCGAGCACCGCCAGCGGCACCTTGCGATTCACGTCCGTCACCGAGTACTGCAGGTCGCGCGGCGCGTCCGGCGCGTACGCCACCACCACGCCCTGGCCCTCGTCGAGTTGGCGCGGCGCGTCCGGCTGCACGATCTCGACGAACGTACGGCCCTTGTCCGGACCGCTCGTGACCTCGATCGTCGCCTTCTCGCACTCCCCCTGCTGGGCGTTGGCCGCCTCGCGCCCCTCGGGCGTCGAAGTGTCGCCGGTCGGCGGGACCTGAGCGGCGTTCACGTCCTTGCAGTCGACCTGCTCCACCGAGACGACCTTGCCCTGGTACGTCTGCCGGTCGAAGCCGACGCCGGTGCGCTCGTGCTCCGGGGCGCCGCCCGGCCACAGCACCACCAGCCCGACCACGACCGCCGCGGCGAACGGGATCAGGACAGCGGCGATGACCCTGCGCAGGTGCCGGGAGACGGGCGCGGCCGGCCCATGGCTGTGCGAATGGCCGTGCCCGTGGCCCGCGTCGCCATGGGCGCCAGGGCCGTCATGACCGTCGGGTTCAGGGGTCTGCTGCGAGGAAGTCACCGACCGATCATCGCAAGAACGGCGGGGGCCCACTGTTCAGCACGGCCGGATTGACGCTAGCGTGGTGACACCTTTGCACACGCGGGAGCTCGGAGCACCGGGCTGAGAGGGCGCTGATCACCGTACGCGCGTACTGAATGTACGTACGGGAGGAGGCTGCGCCGACCGCCGAACCTGTTACCGGGTAATGCCGGCGTAGGGAGATCGGTCTCATGACCATTCAGGATGCACGCACGCCTGCCACCAGCGAGAACGCCGGCCAGGACGAGCGCAAGCCGGGTTGGCACAAGGGGTACGTCGAGGGCTCGCGCCCCGACCTCCGCGTGCCCGTCCGGCAGGTGCACCTCACCAACGGCAAGGACGTGACGCTGTACGACACGTCCGGTCCGTACACCGACCCCACCATCGACACCGACGTACGGCGGGGCCTGCCGCCGCTGCGCGAGAACTGGATCATCGGGCGGGGCGACACCGAGGAGTACGCGGGCCGCCCGGTCCGTCCCGAGGACGACGGCATCAAGCACACCTCGCCGCGCGGCGGTGGGCTGAAGAACCTCGACGCCGTCTTCCCCGGCCGTCCGCGCCTGCCCCGCCGGGGCCGCGGCGGCGAGGCCGTGACCCAGCTCGCGTACGCCCGCCGGGGCGAGATCACCCCGGAGATGGAGTACGTCGCGATCCGAGAGAACGTTTCTCCCGAGGTCGTACGGGAGGAGATCGCGGCGGGGCGTGCCGTACTGCCGGCCAACGTCAACCACCCGGAGATCGAGCCGATGATCATCGGCAAGCGGTTCCTGGTGAAGGTCAACGCCAACATCGGCAACTCCGCCGTCACCTCCTCCATCGAGGAGGAGGTGGAGAAGATGACCTGGGCGACCAAGTGGGGCGCCGACACGGTCATGGACCTGTCCACCGGCCGCAACATCCACACCACGCGCGAGTGGGTGCTGCGCAACTCTCCCGTGCCGATCGGCACCGTGCCGCTCTACCAGGCCCTGGAGAAGGTCGACGGGAAGGCCGAGGAGCTGACCTGGGAGATCTACAAGGACACGGTCATCGAGCAGGCCGAGCAGGGCGTCGACTACATGACGGTCCACGCCGGAGTCCTGCTGCCGTACGTCCCGCTGACCGCCCGTCGCAAGACCGGCATCGTCTCGCGCGGCGGCTCGATCATGGCCGCCTGGTGCCTCGCGCACCACAAGGAGAACTTCCTCTACACGAACTTCGAGGAACTCTGCGAGATCCTCGCGACGTACGACGTCACGTACTCGCTCGGCGACGGCCTGCGGCCCGGCTCGATCGCGGACGCCAACGACGAGGCGCAGTTCGCCGAACTGCGCACGCTCGGCGAGCTGAACACGATCGCCAAGCGGCACAACGTGCAGACGATGATCGAGGGCCCCGGGCACGTCCCGATGCACAAGATCAAGGAGAACATCGACCTCCAGCAGGAGATCTGCGAGGAGGCGCCGTTCTACACCCTCGGCCCGCTGACCACGGACGTCGCGCCCGCGTACGACCACATCACCTCGGGCATCGGCGCCGCGATGATCGCCTGGTGGGGCACGGCGATGCTCTGCTACGTCACGCCGAAGGAGCACCTGGGCCTGCCCAACCGTGACGACGTGAAGACCGGCGTCATCACGTACAAGATCGCGGCGCACGCCGCGGACCTGGCCAAGGGGCACCCGGGGGCGCAGGAGTGGGACGACGCGCTGTCGGACGCGCGGTTCGAGTTCCGCTGGGAGGACCAGTTCAACCTGGCGCTCGACCCGGACACGGCCCGTGAGTTCCACGACGAGACGCTTCCGGCGGAGCCCGCGAAGACCGCGCACTTCTGCTCGATGTGCGGTCCGAAGTTCTGCTCGATGAAGATCTCGCAGGACATCCGCCGGGAGCACGGCGGCGACCTCAAGGCGGACGAGATCTCGGCCGGTATGGCGGAGAAGTCCAAGGAGTTCGCGGCGGCCGGCAACCGCGTCTACCTGCCGCTGGCGGAGCAGTAACCGGAAGGGCCCGCGATCCACGGGGGGATCGCGGGCCCTTGGGCGCCGCCGCCGGTTCCCGGGGCCCCGTCCGCGCGAACAAGGTGGCCGTGCCGCTCCTGGGGCTCCGGCTCAGTCCGGTCGGTGTTCCGAAGGGCCGATCTCCGGGCCGGTGTGGCCGGGGCCGGTGAAGTCCGGGCTCGTGAACTCGGGCCCGGTGTAGTCGGGGCTCGTGAAGGTGGGGCGCGTTCCGGACGAGCCTTCGTTCGGGCTGGAGAAGTCCGGTCCGCTGTAGCCGAATTTGGCTATGCGGTCGGTGCGCGGCGGTGGCACGGACGGTGGGTCCGGCGGTCCGGGGGCGGCCAGGGCCTCGCGGAGGAACGGCAGGATGCCCCGTTCCAGCAGGGCGCGGCGCCAGGCCTCCCGGGCCCGGGACAGCTCGTCGTCCGCTTCCGTACGGGGTGGGTCGCTCGCGGCCACTTCCGTGGAGCGGTTGCGCAGCGCCGTGACCAGCAGCCCGACGGCGGCGCAGAAGAGGCCGGCGGCGGCGACGGCCCCGAAGAACCAGCCCGCGGTCAGCAGGGTGTCGGCGACGGTGAGCGTGGGTGCGAGCACCTTCAGCACGGCGCCGACCAGCAGGAATATCAGAGCGGCCGGCCCGGCGAGGACCGGCGCGAGGACGGTGACGATCGCGACGATGCCCGCTCCCGGGCCGCCGCTCGCCCCGTCGCCGTCCGCCGTCAGGACGGCGTCCATCACGCTCGTACCGCTCGGTGAGCGGACCTCTTCGCGGACTTTCACGAAGTGGTCGTACTCGATCGCCGCCGCGGCGGTGATCAGGGCCGTCGCGCTCAGCGCCATCGTGCGCAGTTGGCCGGCCGTGAGCCGTTTCCCGATCTCGGCGAGATCTGGATGGTCGTACGCGTTGCGCAGTGCGTCGTCGAGGAGGCGCTCGTACTCGGCACGATCCTCGGTCAGCAGGTGCGGAGCCACGTTCATGTGCATCCCCCGATGCTCCGTAGGGCCGCGTTGACCGTGGGATTTACGGCCGGTTGGGCGGAAACGGAGGAGAGCCTGCTACGGATGATCCGATGGTATTGCGGTTATGGCACAGGGTGACAGGGGGTTTCCTGAAATCGACTTCCCCGGATGCGCAGCGTTATGCGTCAGCCATGCAGGGGGAGTTGGACGACCAGCAGCTTTCCGGCCATGGTCACGCCGCCGTCCATGGCGATCGCCAGTCCGTCCGCGTACACGTGCGGACCGTCGACGCCCGGGCCCGAGCCGCCCTCGCCGTCCTCGGTGCCGACCTGGCCCAGGAGGTACGGGATGGGGCTGTGGCCGTGCACGACGCGGCTGCCACCGTAGGTGGAGAGGAGCTCCTGGACGGCCTGGGGGCCGGCGTCGTCGCGGAAGGCGAAGCGCTTGGTGAACTTGCGGAACACGTCCCAGACCTCGTCCGCGTCGTTCCGGTTGAGGATCTCGTGGACGGTCTCGTTGACGTCCTCGATGGTGCTGCCGTACTCGAGGTAGGCGGTGGTGTCGGAGTGCATGAGCAGATGCCCGTCCTCCTCCACCACGGCGTCGAGCCGGGCCATCCACTGCATGTGGACGTCCTGGAGCCGGTCCATGTCGTGCTTCTGGCCGCCGTTGAGCAGCCAGGCGGCCTGGAAGGTGGCGGTGCCGGCCCCGGAGTTGACGGGGGTGTCCCCGAAGCGCTTGGCGCCGATCAGGAGCAGCTCGTGGTTGCCCATCAGGGCCTTGCAGTAGCCACCGGCGGCGGCGGCCTCCGCGGACAGGCGCATGACGAGGTCGATGACCCCGATGCCGTCGGGACCGCGGTCCGTGAAGTCGCCGAGGAACCAGAGGCGGGCGTTGCCCGCGGACCAGGCGCCGGCCTCGTCGATGAGTCCCTGCTCGCGCAGGGCGGCGACGAGTTCGTCGAGGTAGCCGTGGACGTCGCCGACCACGTAGAGCGGTCCGGGGCCCTCGCCGGCGGCCGGGGCGGGCGCGGGGGACGGGACCGGGTCCACGCGGACCTGGACGGTGTCTCCCCGGTTGATCACCGGGAGGTCGCGCTCGGTGGGGGTGTAGCCCTCGGGCAGCTCGTCGTCCGGGAAGGCGTTCCCGGGGTGGCCGGGAAGGGCCGAGGAGAGCGAGACCGGGGGCGTGAGGGAGGACAGGGCGGAGGCGCCGAGGCCGAGGTGGAGGGTCGGGTCCGCGACGGGCCGGACGATCTCGTCGGGGACGACGGGATGCCCCGCGGGGGGCTCCAGGGGTTGGCCCTGCACGGGCACGCGGGCGTACGGCGGTACGCGGAAGTCACGCAATGTCGCCGTGCGCACCACGGGTTCCTGCCCGGCCCCCTGAGTCATCGACCCCTCCACCACCGTCGCGATGCCCTGCACATCGCGGACCGGCCTGGTCGGGGTGGTCCGCGGTGTCGTGCGCCCATCATAGGAATGAGGGTCCGCCTGTGTGACGCACCAGGGGTGGTGAATCCGGGTCCACTCCGGGTTCACCGGTTGTTTCGCCCGAATTGAGAAGGTCCGGTCCGGGGTCGGAGCAGGGCCGGGCCGGAGTTTGTGTCCGGCACGGCCCCAAAGCCGACCCTTTCAGTCCTTCGCGGGAGACCGGGGCGGGCTGACCGTCGTTCGCGGCGAACGCCTCTGGGAGGACGTCCGGACGATGAGTTCGGTCGGTATCACCTGCTCGACCGGTCCGTCGGTGTCGATCCCCTCGATGGCGTCGATGAGGAGCTGGACGACGGCCGTGCCGATCCGGCGCGGTTTGAGCGAGAGGGTCGTGATGGGCGGTTCGGTGTTGGCGTAGACGGTCGACTCGCTGCAGCAGACCAGCAGCAGATCGTCCGGTACGCGCAGTCCGTAGCGGCGGGCGGCCGCCAGCAGATCGGTTCCGTTCGGGTCGAAGAGGCCGTAGACGGCGTCGGGACGGTCGGGGCGGGCGAGCAGCCGGTCGGCCGCGACGGCGCCCGCGCACGGATCGTGCGCCGGATAGGCCTCGTAGACGGGGTCCTGGCCGACCCGCTCGCACCAGTTGAGGTACGCGGTGGTGGACAGGCGGGTGTACGTGTCGGTGGTCGTGCCGGTGAGAAGGCCGATCCGGCGGGCGCCGGCGTCGGCGAGGTGGTCGAGGAGGTCGAGGACGGCGGCTTCGTGGTCGTTGTCGACCCAGGCGGTCACCGGGAGGGTGCCGGCGGGGCGTCCGTCGGAGACGACAGGCAGGCCCTGGCGGACGAGCTCGGTGACGACCGGGTCGTGGTCGGAGGGGTCGATGACGACGGTGCCGTCGAGGGCGACGTTCGACCAGACGTCATGGCGGGAGGTCGCGGGCAGGATGACCAGGGCGTAGCCCCGGGCGAGCGCGGCCGATGTGGCGGCTCTGGCCATCTCCGCGAAGTACGCGAATTCGGTGAAGGTGAAAGGTTCATCCCCGTATGTGGTCACGGTCAGGCCGATGAGGCCCGACTTGCCGGTGCGGAGCGTGCGGGCCGCCGCGGATGGGCGGTAGCCCAGCCGATCTGCGACCTCGCGGACGTGGCGGCGGGTGGCGTCCGGGAGCCGGCCCTTGCCGTTGAGCGCGTCGGAGACAGTCGTGATGGAGACCCCGGCGGCGGCGGCCACATCCCGGATGCCCGCTCGCCCCTGCCGGCTTCCCCGGGTCTGTGCCCGGCTCACCTGGTGCTTCCCTGCTGCTGTCATGGCGAGCCGATAGTAGGGCGAGGGCGGGTGGTTGGGACGCTCGCATATTCACTCGTTGACAGGCACGTTTCTGCATGATCGAGAACCCTCAATTGCCTTCGAAGGAAAGGGGGTTAAGGGGTCTCGCGTGCGATCTATGGTTGTCGACCCGTATGGGCCTGCCAGGGAGCCCATGTCTCGAAGAGGTCTCAACTCACCTCTACGGGCGACGCGCGCCACGGCGCCCGCCACCAGCGCGCGCCACCCGATCGCGCGCTCCCCCAGTTGTCCACAGCATCCGCCATCCGTTGTCCACAGCCCATTCGCAGCGGAGGCGAATCCTCATAAGGTGAGGAGCATTGGTGGTACGGACGGTCGAGGAGGACCACAGTGAGCGCAGTGAGCGACACCGCAGGAGTGGGCGGTACGGACGGGACGGGCGAGGGCGGCCCGAAGCTGCGCTCCGTGCTGGACGGCATCCCCACCTACAAGCCGGGCAAGCCGGCCGCCGCGGGCGGTCCGGTCGCCTTCAAGCTGTCCTCCAACGAGAACCCGTACCCGCCGCTGCCCGGTGTGATGGAGAGCGCGGTGGCCGCCGCCGGTGCCTTCAACCGGTACCCGGACATGGCCTGCACCGGCCTGATGAACGAGCTCGCGGACCGCTTCGGGGTGCCGCTCGCGCACCTGGCCACCGGCACGGGCTCGGTGGGCGTCGCCCAGTCGCTGATCCAGGCCACCTCGGGCCCGGGCGACGAGGTCATCTACGCCTGGCGGTCCTTCGAGGCGTACCCGATCATCACGCAGATCAGCGGGGCGACCTCGGTGCAGGTGCCGCTGACCGACGGCGAGGTGCACGACCTCGACGCGATGGCCGAGGCGATCACCGACCGCACCCGGCTGATCTTCGTGTGCAACCCGAACAACCCCACGGGCACCGCGGTCCGCAGGGCCGAGCTGGAGCGGTTCCTGGACCGGGTGCCCTCCGACGTCCTGGTGGTCATCGACGAGGCGTACCGCGAGTTCGTCCGGGACACGGAGATCCCGGACGGCATCGAGCTGTACCGCGACCGTCCGAACGTGGCGGTGCTGCGCACCTTCTCCAAGGCGTACGGCCTGGCGGGGCTGCGGGTCGGCTTCGCGATCGCCCATGAGCCGGTGGCGGCGGCGCTGCGCAAGACGGCGGTGCCGTTCGGCGTGAGTCAGCTGGCGCAGGACGCGGCGGTGGCCTCGCTGCGGGCCGAGGACGAACTGCTCGGACGGGTGGGCTCGTTGGTGGCCGAGCGCGAGCGGGTCCACGCGGGGCTCGTGGCCCAGGGCTGGACCGTGCCGGACACCCAGGCGAACTTCGTCTGGCTGCGGCTCGGTGAGCGGACGCTGGACTTCGCGGCGGAGTGCGAACGGCACGGCGTGGTGGTGCGGCCGTTCGCGGGGGAGGGCGTGCGCGTCACGATCGGTGAGAGTGAGGCGAACGACCTGTTTCTGAAGACGGCGGAGGGCTTCCGCAGGGACGTCTGACAGGGGTCGGCTCGGGAGCGTGCCGGCTGGGGAGCGTGCCGGCTGGGGTTGGCCGGTCGGCTCGGGTCAGGCGGTCGGCCGGTCGGCCGGTCGGCCGGTCGGTGCGGTCAGGCCTCGGCGCGCTCCACGCGGATCGGGTCGCCGTCCCTGACAGTGGCCAGGACGCGGGGGTCGCCGTCGAGCGCGCCCAGCACGTTGCACGGGCTGGCGAGCCGGCATTCGTCACCCAGGGATATCGGGGTGGGGCCGTAGGGGAGCGCGAGGGCGTCGCCCTCCGTCCAGAACGCGACAGTGCCCGGCTCCACCACCTGCCGCGCGCCGGCCTCGACGGCGGTGGAGACCGGAGTGTCGAAGTAGACCTCCTCGCCCCAGGTGCGGGCGGTGGAGACGATCGGGAGTGCCCCCGCGAGCGCCGTGCTCGTGGGGGTTTCTTCGAGGGTCGCCGTGGTGTGTCCGGCGGGCCATGAGATGCGGATCCGAAAGGTCATGCCCCAGATTCAACAATATGTTGAAGGCCTGGGGAAGGGGTGACCTTCGAGTAGGGGTACCCCGGTCTTACGTACGGATTTCGTATGAGCCATAATGCTTGTGAATGTGAACGCGTTCACAAGCGTGTCTCTATTCCTCCCGTAATAGGTGGGATTAAAGGGGCAAACTGCCGTTGTGACCACGGCGATGTAAGGAGATTGACGACGTGGACCTAGCTCTGGCGCCAGAGACTCTGGCGCGATGGCAGTTCGGCATCACCACCGTCTACCACTTTCTCTTCGTCCCTCTGACGATCTCTCTCGCCGCGCTCACCGCCGGTCTCCAGACGGCCTGGGTGCGGACGGAGAAGGAGAAGTACCTCAGGGCGACGAAGTTCTGGGGCAAGCTCTTCCTGATCAACATCGCGATGGGTGTCGTCACCGGCATCGTCCAGGAGTTCCAGTTCGGCATGAACTGGTCCGACTACTCGCGCTTCGTCGGAGACATCTTCGGCGCGCCGCTCGCCTTCGAGGCGCTGATCGCGTTCTTCTTCGAGTCCACGTTCATCGGCCTGTGGATCTTCGGCTGGGACAAGCTGCCGAAGAGGATCCACCTGGCCTGCATGTGGATGGTCTCGATCGGCACCATCCTCTCCGCGTACTTCATCCTCGCAGCCAACTCCTGGATGCAGCACCCGGTCGGCTACCGGATCAACGAGGAGCGCGGGCGGGCCGAGCTCACCGACTTCTGGCTGGTCCTGACGCAGAACACCGCGCTCACCCAGTTCTTCCACACCATGACGGCCGCGTTCCTGGTCGGTGGCGCGTTCATGGTGGGCATCTCCGCCTTCCACCTGGCCCGCAAGAAGCACGTCCCGGTCATGCGGACCTCGCTGCGACTCGGCCTGATCACCCTGATCATCGCCGGACTCGGCACGGCCATCAGCGGCGACCTGCTCGGCAAGGTCATGTTCAAGCAGCAGCCGATGAAGATGGCCGCCGCCGAGGCGCTGTGGGACGGCGAGGCACCCGCTCCCTTCTCGATCTTCGCCTACGGCGATGTCGACAAGGGTCACAACAAGGTGGCCATAGAGATTCCCGGGCTGCTGTCGTTCCTGGCGAACGACGACTTCAGCTCGTACGTCCCGGGCATCAACGACATCAACAAGGCCGAGCAGGAGAAGTTCGGCCCCGGCGACTACCGGCCCAACATCCCCGTCGCGTACTGGGGCTTCCGCTGGATGATCGGCTTCGGCATGGCCTCGCTGGCCATCGGCATGGTCGGCCTCTGGCTGACCAGGAAGAAGTTCATGCTGGCGCCGGGGATGCGGACCGGTGAGGACGAGGTGCCGAACCTCGTCCTGTTCAAGCGGAAGGCGCTCAGCCCACGGTTCACCAAGTGGTACTGGATCGTCGCCCTCTGGACCATGGCCTTCCCGCTCATCGCCAACTCGTGGGGCTGGATCTTCACCGAGATGGGCCGGCAGCCCTGGGTCGTCTACGGCGTGCTGCGCACCCGGGACGCGGTCTCCCCCGGTGTCTCGCAGGGCGAGGTCCTGACCTCCATGATCATCTTCACCCTGCTCTACGCGGTCCTCGCCGTGATCGAGGTCAAGCTGCTGGTGAAGTACGTCAAGGCCGGACCGCCCGAGCTCACCGAGGCCGACCTCAACCCGCCCACCAAGATCGGCGGGGACGACCGTGACCCCGACCGGCCCATGGCCTTCTCGTACTGAGGCTCAGGAGATCGAGGCATGGAACTCCACAACGTCTGGTTCGTACTCATCGCCGTCCTCTGGATCGGCTACTTCTTCCTGGAGGGATTCGACTTCGGGGTCGGCGTCCTCACGAAGCTGCTCGCCCGCGACCGCACGGAGAAGCGGGTCCTGATCAACACCATCGGGCCCGTCTGGGACGGCAACGAGGTGTGGCTGCTGACCGCGGGCGGCGCGACCTTCGCCGCTTTCCCCGACTGGTACGCGACGCTCTTCTCCGGCTTCTACCTGCCGCTGCTGATCATCCTGGTCTGTCTGATCGTCCGCGGTGTCGCCTTCGAGTACCGGGCGAAGCGGCCCGAGGAGAACTGGCAGCGCAACTGGGAGGAGGCCATCTTCTGGACCTCCCTGATCCCCGCCGTGCTGTGGGGCGTCGCCTTCGGCAACATCGTGCGCGGGGTGAAGATCGACGCGGAGAAGGAGTACGTCGGCACCTTCTTCGACCTGCTCAACCCGTACGCGATCCTCGGCGGCCTGGTCACGCTCGCCCTCTTCACCTTCCACGGCACGGTCTTCGCCGCGCTCAAGACGGTGGGGGACATCCGGGCCAGGGCCCGCTCGCTCGCGCTGAAGCTGGGTCTGGTCACGGCCGTCCTCGCGCTGGGCTTCCTGATCTGGACCCAGGCGGACAAGGGCGACGGCTGGAGCCTGGGTGCCATGCTCGTCGCGGTGGTGGCGCTGGTCGGTGCCATCGGGGCGATCAAGGTGGGGCGCGAGGGCTGGTCGTTCGCGCTCTCGGGCATCACGATCGCCGCCGCAGTGGCGATGCTCTTCTTCACGCTCTTCCCGAACGTCATGCCGTCTTCGCTCAACCCCGAGTGGAGTCTTACCGTGACGAACGCGTCGTCGAGCCCGTACACCCTGAAGATCATGACCTGGTGTGCCGCGATCGCCACCCCGCTGGTGCTGCTCTACCAGGGCTGGACGTACTGGGTGTTCCGTAAGCGGATCGGGGCGCAGCACATCGCGCCCGACGCCGCTCACTAGTGGGGGATGTTTCACGTGAAACCGATCGATCCGCGTCTGCTCCGGTACGCCAGGGCCACCCGCTTCTTCCTCGGAGCGGTCGTGGCGCTCGGCCTGGCTGGGGCGGCGCTGGTCGTCGCCCAGGCCATGCTCATCGCCGAAGTGGTGGTGGGCGCCTTCCAGAAGGGCCTGTCGGTTTCCGACCTGACCACGCCCCTGCTGCTGCTCGCCGGAGTGGCTGCGGGGCGTGGCCTGGTCTCCTGGCTGACCGAGCTGGCCGCCCATAGGGCCAGCGCGGCGGTCAAGTCCGAACTGCGGGGCCGGCTGCTGGCCCGGGCGGCCGCGCTGGGGCCGGGATGGCTCAGCGGCCAGAAGGCCGGCTCGCTCGCCGCCCTCGCGACGCGCGGAGTCGACGCGCTCGACGACTACTTCTCGCGCTATCTCCCGCAGCTGGGCCTCGCGGTGGTCGTGCCGGTGGCGGTCCTGGCGCGGATCGTCACGGAGGACTGGATCTCGGCGGCGATCATCGTCGTCACCCTGCCGCTCATCCCGCTCTTCATGGTCCTCATCGGCTGGTACACCCAGGCCCGGATGGACCGGCAGTGGAAGCTGCTGTCACGTCTTTCGGGTCACTTCCTCGACGTGGTGGCGGGGCTTCCGACGCTCAAGGTCTTCGGCCGCGCCAAGGCGCAGGCCGAGTCGATCCGCGCCATCACGTCGGAGTACCGGCGGGCGACGATGAAGACGCTGCGCATCGCCTTCCTCTCCTCCTTCGCCCTGGAACTCCTCGCGACGCTCTCGGTGGCACTGGTCGCCGTCACGATCGGCATGCGGCTGGTCCACGGTGAGCTCGACCTGTACACGGGTCTGGTCATCCTGGTGCTGGCGCCCGAGGCCTACCTGCCCATCCGCCAGGTGGGGGCGCAGTACCACGCGGCGGCGGAGGGGTTGGCGGCTGCCGAGGAGATCTTCGAGGTACTGGAGAACCCGGCGCCCGAGCACGGCTCGAGCGCGGTGCCGTCCTCGACCCGTCTCGAGCTGGAGAACGTGACCGTTCGTCACACGGGACGCTCCGAGGCCTCGTTGGACCGGGCCTCGCTGGTGGTGGAGCCCGGTGAGACGGTCGCCCTGGTGGGGCCGAGCGGCGTCGGCAAGTCGACGCTCCTCGATGTCGTGCTGGGGTTCGCCGCACCTGAGGCGGGCGGTTCGGTCCGCGTCGGGGGCCTGGAGCTCGGCTCGCTGGACGTGGAGGAGTGGCGGTCGCGGATCGCCTGGGTGCCGCAACGGCCGTACCTCTTCGCGGGCACCATCGCCGAGAACATCCGGCTGGCCCGCCCGGACGCCTCCGACGAGGCGGTAGGGGAGGCCCTGCGGGACGCCGGTGCGGACGGGTTCGTCGGGTCTCTGCCGGAGGGCGTGGACACCCTGCTCGGCGAGGACGGCGCGGGTCTCTCGGCCGGTCAGCGGCAACGGCTCGCTCTGGCCCGCGCGTTCCTGGCCGACCGGCCGTTGCTGCTCCTGGACGAGCCCACGGCGGCGCTGGACGGCGAGACCGAGGCGGCCGTGGTCGACGCGGTCCGCCGACTCACGGCCGGCCGCACGGTCCTGCTGGTCGTCCACCGCCCGGCCCTCCTCGCGGTCGCGGACCGGGTGGTCGAACTGGGGCGTGCGGGTGGTCCGGAGGAGCTGCGGGAGCCCGAGCGGGGCGATGAGGACGCGCCTGCCGCTGCTACCGGTTCAGCCGGTCCCGCCGGTTCTGTCGATGCCGAGGTGTCCGCCGCAGGTGGCCCCGGCGACGGGGCGGGCGCGCGTGGCGCGCGTTCGGTCTTCGGGCGGGTCCGTGCCATGGCCGGGGAGCTGCGCGGGCGGATGGGGCTTGCCCTCCTGCTCGCCAGTCTTGCCCTTGGTTCGGCCGTGGGGCTCATGGCGGTGTCCGGGTGGCTCATCTCCCGGGCCTCCGAACAGCCCCCGGTGCTCTATCTGATGATGGCCGTCACGGCGACGCGGGCGTTCGGCATCGGCAGGGCCGTGTTCCGGTACGCCGAGCGGATCGTGTCGCACGACGCCGTGCTGCGGATGCTCGCGGAGCTGCGGGTCGCCGTCTACCGGCGCCTGGAGCGCATCGCCCCCGCCGGGCTGCGGCGCAGCCGGCGCGGTGACCTGTTGTCGCGGCTCGTCCAGGACGTCGACGCGCTCCAGGACTACTGGCTGCGCTGGCTGCTGCCCGCGGTCGCGGCCCTCGTCGTGGGTGTCGGTTCCGTCGGGTTCACCGCCTGGCTGCTGCCCGAGGCCGGGGCCGTCCTCGCCGTGGGCCTGCTCGCCGCCGGTGTGGCCGTACCGCTGCTGAGCGGGGCGATCGCCCGTCGTGCCGAGCGTCAGCTCGCCCCCGCCCGGGGCGCCCTCACCGTCACGGTCGTCGACCTGCTGCGCGGGTGCGCCGAACTGACGGTCGCCGGAGCGTTGAAGGGCCGTATCGACCGGGCCCGCGGGGCCGACCGTACGCTCACCTCCATCGCCTCCCGGCAGGCCGCCGCGACCGCGATCGGGGCCGGGCTCTCCGCGCTCGCCTGCGGTCTGACGGTGGCCGCGGCCGCGTTCGTCGGTGTCCAGGCGGTGCGCGACGGCCGCCTCGACGGTGTGACGCTCGCCGTCGTCGTCCTGACCCCGCTCGCCGCCTTCGAGGCCGTCACCGGGCTGCCGCTCGCCGTCCAGTACCGCCAGCGGGTCAAGCGCAGCGCCGAGCGGGTGTACGAGGTCCTGGACGCCCCCGTCCCCGTGCGCGAGCCCGAGCGGCCCGCCGCACCGCCGGCGAACCCCTTCCCGCTGGAGGTCGCCGGTCTCTCCGCGCGCCACGCGGGGCAACAGGCCGAGGCGCTCAGCGGCTTCGCCCTGACCCTGGAGGCCGGGCGGCGCGTCGCCGTCGTCGGGGCGTCCGGCTCGGGCAAGACCACGCTCGCGCAGGTGCTGCTCCGCTTCCTGGACGCCGAGTCGGGTTCGTACCGGATCGGCGGAGTGGAGGCGACCGATCTCGACGGCGACGACGTCCGCCGCCTCGTCGGGCTCTGCGCGCAGGACGCCCACATCTTCGACAGCTCCATCCGCGAGAACCTCCGGCTGGCCCGTACCGGCGCGAGCGACGACGAGCTGCGGGCGGCCCTGGGCCGGGCGCGGCTCCTGGGCTGGGTGGAGGGCCTGCCGGACGGTCTCGACACGCTGGTCGGCGAGCACGGCTCGCGGCTCTCCGGCGGGCAGCGGCAGCGCCTCGCGCTCGCCCGCGCGCTCCTCGCCGACTTCCCGGTCCTCGTCCTGGACGAGCCGGCCGAGCACCTCGACCTGGCCACGGCGGACGCGCTCACCGACGACCTGCTGCGGGCCACCGAGGGCCGTACGACGGTCCTCATCACCCACCGGCTGCACGGCCTCGACGCGGTCGACGAGGTGGTGGTCCTGGCCGAGGGCCGTACGGTGCAGCGCGGAACGTACGCGGAGTTGGCGCGGGCCGAGGGGCCGCTGCGGCGGATGCTGGAGCAGGAGCGCGAGACGGACCTGCTGGTCGCGCCGGGAGGACCGGTGGGACGGACTCCAGGAGGGCCTGTCGGAGGACCTGAGGGGCGGGCTTCGGGGGCATTGGGACAGACCCCGGGGCAGGCGGCGGGTGCGACATCGGAGCGCCCGACTTTTCTCGCCAAATAGGACTTACTAGGCTCAAGCCCATGACCGCCGCCGTGCCCGATCTCCCGGACCCCCTGGAAGCCGCCACCCAGGCCACCCGCAGCCTCCAGGGGCTCTCCACGGAGCTCACCGCGCGCGTGCCGCAGCTCCTGGAGGCCATGCGCTCGGTCGGCACCGGGCTCGAACTGCACTCCACGCTCGACCGCATCTGCGAGACGGCGGCCGAACTCGCCGGCTCCCGCTACGCGGCGATCGGAGTCGTCGACGAGGAGGGCAAGGGCCTCTCCGACTTCGTCACCTTCGGTGTCGACGAGGAGGTCGCGCGCCGGATCGGGCGGCGCCCCGACGGGCACGCGGGGCTGCTCGGGGCGCTGATCCGGGACCCCCAGACGATCCGGCTCGCCGATCTGTCCACCGATCCGCGCTCCGCCGGATTCCCGCCCGGCCACCCTCCGATGCGGACCTTCCTCGGGGTCCCGATCCGGGTCCAGGGCGAGATCTTCGGCAATCTCTACCTGGCGGAGAAGACCGACGGCGGCGAGTTCAACGACTACGACGTCCACATGGTCCGGGTCCTGGCGACCGAGGCGGGCATCGCCATCGGCAACGCCCGGCTCTACGAGGCGGCCCGGCAGCGCGAGCGCTGGATCGACGGTTCCGTGGCCGTCACCACCGCCCTGCTCTCCGGCGGCGACGCGGACGACGCCCTGACCGTGGTCGCCGAGCAGGCCCGCAGGCTCGCGGACGCGGCGGCCGGGATCGTCCTGCTGCCGGCCGAGGACGGCGGCCTGGAGATCGTCGCCGTCTCCTCCGACGCACCGACCAAGTCGCTGGGCGTGGTGATCCCGCCCGAGAGCGCCGTGGTGGACCGACTCCTGGAGGGCGAGGCGGTGTTCGTGGAGGACGCCTCCACCGACCCGCGCATGGTCAGCCGCGTCGCCGCCGAGTACGGACCCAGCATGCTGCTGCCCCTGCAGAGCGGCGGACGGGTGCTCGGCGCGCTCGCCACGCCACGCGCGCGTGGCGCCCGGCCGTTCACGGAGGCCGAGCGGACGCTCGGGACGCAGTTCGCCTCGCAGGCGGCGCTCGCCCTGATGATGGCCGAGGCCCAGCGCGACCGGGAGCGGCTCGCCGTCTACGAGGACCGCGACCGGATCGCCCGTGACCTGCACGATCTGGTCATCCAGCGGCTCTTCGCCACCGGGATGATGCTGGAGAGCGCCCAGCGGAAGTCGATCGTGCCCGCGGTGCGCGAGGGCGTCGGCAAGGCGGTCGACGAACTCGACGTGACCATCCAGGAGATCCGTACCGCGATCTTCGCCCTCCAGCAGGGGCCCGCCGAGGCGCCCTCCGGGCTGCGCACCCGCGTGCTGCGGGAGATCAACATGGCCGCCGTGCCACTCGGCTTCAAGCCCGCGCACCGCTTCCTCGGCGTGATCGACTCGACGGTCGGCGAACTCACCGGCAAGAACCTCATCGCGGCCCTGCGCGAGGCCCTCTCCAACGCCTTCCGGCACGCGCACGCCACCAGGATCGAGGTGGTGGTCGACTCGGGCGTCGAACTTCCGGACGGCACCCCCGGTGTCCGGCTCTCGGTCGCGGACGACGGCGTCGGCATCCCGGAGGGCGGGCGGCGCAGCGGACTGCGCAACCTCGCCCGACGCGCGGAGTCGTTGGGCGGTTCGAGCTGGTGCGGACCGGGCATCGGCGAGGACGGCGGCGGTACGACGGTGGTGTGGCAGGCGCCGCTGTAGGCGGCCCCTGCCGGCGCCCTTGCCAGGAGGCTGCCGCTCAGTCGTCGAGCGTGCCCGCGAGGATCCGCTCGATGACGGCGGCCACGCCGTCCTCGTTGTTGGCGACCGTGCGGCCGGAGGCTGCGGCGATCACGTCCGGGTGCGCGTTGCCCATCGCGTAGGAACGGCCGGCCCAGCTGAGCATCTCGATGTCGTTGGGCATGTCACCGAAGGCGACGACCTCCTCGGCGGAGATGCCGCGCTCGGCGCAGCAGAGGGCCAGGGTGGAGGCCTTGGAGACATCGGGGCCGCTGATCTCCAGGAGGGCCGTCGGGCTGGACCGGGTGAACGAGGCCAGCGTGCCCGCGGCCGCCTTGGCGGTGGCGAGGAAGGCGTCGGGGTCGAGGTCCGGGTGCTGGGCGAGGAGCTTGAGGACCGGGGCGGCGGCGCCCGGCACCTCCTCGAAGAGCAGCTTCTCGGCGGAGGCGACGGTGGCGCCCGGGTCGAGGAAGAACGGCGGGTACTGCGGCTCGTAGTGGATTCCGGTGGTCAGCTCGACGGCGAAGGACGTGCCGGGGGCCGCGGCGCGCAGCGTCGCCACGACGTCGAGCGCGATCTCCCGTGCCAGCGGGCGCACCTCCACGAACGTGCCCCCGGAGTGCAGGTCGACGACGGCGGCGCCGTTGGCGCAGATCGCGAGGCCGTGGCCGTGGACGTGGTCGCTGACGACGTCCATCCAGCGGGCCGGGCGCCCGGTGACGAAGAAGACCTCGATGCCAGCCCGCTCCGCGGCGGCGAGCGCGGCGACCGTGCGCTCCGACACGGACTTGTCGTCGCGCAGCAGGGTGCCGTCGAGGTCGGTGGCGATGAGTCGGGGGGCCGGGGCGGCGCTGCGCGCGGAGTGGGGTGAGGTCACCGATCCATTGTTCCGCACTCTGTGCACGGGCGTGCGAAGGGGCGCACATCTGAGAGGGCCGGACCGGGCCCTCTCAGATGCGCGTGACGGGTGCGGCCGCTCGTCACACGAGCTGGGCGAGGGCCTCGGTGGCGATCTGCTCGAAGACGCGCTGGTCGGCGGCGAAGTCCGAGTCGGGGATCGGCCAGTGGATCACGATCTCGGTGAAGCCGAGCTCCTTGTGCCGTCCGGCGAAGTCGACGAAGGCGCCCACGGACTCCAGAGGCCGGCTCCGGTCCGGGGTGAAGCCGGTGAGCAGGATCTTGTCCAGCTCGGCCACGTCCCGGCCGATCTCCGCGCACGCCTTGCCGAGCTTCTCGACCTGGCCCCGGATGGCCGCGACGGACTCCTCGGGCGTGCCGTTCTCGTACAGCTTCGGGTCACCGGTCGTCACCCAGGCCTGGCCGTACCGGGCGGCGAGCTTCAGGCCGCGCGGCCCGGTCGCCGCGACGGCGAAGGGCAGGCGCGGACGCTGGACGCAGCCGGGGATGTTGCGGGCCTCGTCGGCCGAGTAGTGCGTCCCCCGCTCGGTCACGGCGTCCTCGGTGAGCAGCCGGTCGAGCAGGGGCAGGAACTCGCCGAAGTGGTCGGCCCGCTCCTTCGGCGTCCACTTGTCCTGCCCGAGCACGGTCGCGTCGAAGCCGTCGCCGCCGGCCCCGATGCCGAGCGTGACCCGGCCGTCCGAGATGTCGTCGAGGGAGATCAGCTCCTTGGCGAGCGTCACCGGGTGGCGGAAGTTGGGCGAGGTGACCAGGGTGCCGAGGCGGAGCCGCTCGGTGGCCGTCGCGGCGGCGGTGAGCGTGGGCAGGGCGCCGAACCAGGGGCCGTCGCGGAAGGTCCGCCAGGACAGGTGGTCGTAGGTGTAGCCGGCGTGGAAGCCGAGCTCCTCGGCACGCTGCCAGCGCTCGCGGCCGCCGTCGTGCCAGCGGTGGACGGGAAGGATCACGGTGCTCAGGCGCAAGGTCATGCCCACGAGCCTACGGCGGGGCCCGGGCAGCTCGCAGGGCGGCGGAGACGCCGCACAGGCGCCCAGGAGGCGGGCGCCGGTGGGGGCGCGGCCCAGCCCGGTCCCGTCAGCGGACCTGTCGGCTCATCCAGGGGGTCAGCGTGCCGCGCAGGACGAGCTCCTTGTACGTCTCGTCGCCGGGAACGGGCACGACCAGCCACCAGCCGGGCGGGAAGAACTTGCCTTTCACGTACGCGAGCCCGCCGTGGACGGAGTGTACGAAGGCGGGGACGGCGTCGCGGGGGACGTCCGCGAACTCCACGCCGTCGACATCGATCTTCGCGTCGTCCTCCGGGAAGAGCTGGACGGTCACCGCCGGGCTGCCGCCGAGTTCGACGAAGGCCTCGTGCGGGAGCGTGCCGTCCGCGTCGAGAACGGCGAAGGCGCCGGAGGAGATCCGGCGGGATGTCTGGTCGGCACCGATGTCGTCGGTGACCGTCATCTCCAGGTTGAACTCGCGGGCGATCTCGCGGAGCACGGTGACGGCCGATTCGGTGGTGGGCAGGTGCGGATGTGCCATGGGATCGATCATGCCCGAGGGGACCGGTTCCGGCTGGGTCGACCGGGGATCAGTCAGGGACTGGTCAGGGATCAGCCAGGGATCGGTCAGGGATCAGCTTGGGGATCAGCCGGGGAAGCGGAGGAACTCCGGGGGTACGGCGTCGGTCAGCCAGACGCCGTTGGCGCTGACGTGGAAGACGTGGCCGGCCCGGTGCATCGCGCCCGCGTCCACGCTGAGGACCACGGGACGGCCCCGGCGTGCTCCGACGCGGGTCGCGGTCTCCCGGTCGGGGGAGAGGTGGACGTGGTGGCGGGCCATGGGGCGCAGGCCCTCGGCTCGGATGCCGTCCAGACTGGCGGCGACCGTACCGTGGTAGAGGTACGCGGGCGGCTGCGCGGGTGGCAGGTCGAGGTCGACCTGGACGGTGTGGCCCTGGCTGGCCCTGATCCGGCTGCCGTCGATGGCGAAGCGCTTCTTGTCGTTGGCGGCGACGACGTGGTCCAGCTCGGCGCGGGTGATCGGGAAGCCGTGCTCGCGGGCCGCGCGCAGGAGGGCGTCGATCTCGGTCCAGCCGTTCGGATCGAGGACCAGGCCGATCCGCTCGGGTTGGTGCCGCAGGTGTTTCGAGAGGTACTTGGACACCTTCACAGTGCGTCTCTCGTCCATGGGTCCGTTCATGGCGCCAGCATGACGGAGCTCGGATCGGGCGGCCATTGATTTCGGTTCGGATGAATTCGGCTCGGATGTTTGATCCACAGCCAACTTGAGTTATCCACAGGGGATTTGGCGATTCTGTGGACAACATCCTTGCGCTATCGGATGACTTGATCTATTTCGCTGATTTCTGCGTGATTTGACGCAAGGGTGTCCAATGTCCGCGTCTGTACCTCCCGTTCAGCGGCCGCAGCGACGAACGCCGCCACGTTCTCCGCGCCAACCAGCCGCTGTACGGCCCGAATCGTTCCGGACGGGAGCACCACCGGGCGCGGGTCGTTCTCGCGGAGAGGCGGAGGCTCGGGCGACAGGTGGTGCTGGAGGTGCCGGGTGGCGAACAGGCGCATCGCGCGCGCGAGTTCCGCGTCCACGGTCTGCTGGGCGAGCGGTCGAAGACGGCGCACCATCGCCGCCGCCTCGGAGGCGTCGGCGTCCGTCGGCGGCCGGTGCTCCAGATAGCGGGCGAAGACGTGCTCGGTCGTGAACTCCAGGAAGCGCGAGGCGATGTGCTCGACCTGGACGCGAAGTTCCCTCAGATGTCCGGAGATCGCGGTCAGCGGAACACCCGCCTCGTACAACTCGGCCGCCACCGCGAGCTCTTGGGGGCTCGGCACCAGGAACTCGTCCTCGCGGTCCGGGATTCGCTCCAGGACGCCGAGCTCGATCGCCTCCCTGATGGCGTCCTCGTCGGGCTTGCCGCCGAACGTGGCGTCCAGCTCCGCGCGGGAGATCCGGTCGGCCTTCTCGTCCGTCCACGGCCCGTCGACCTCGGCGACCAGACCCAGGACGCCGCCGAGCCCGCGGCCCGCGTCCCAGGCCTCCAGCAGCTCCTTGATCGAAGCCAGGGTGTAGCCGCGGTCCAGCAGGTCGGCGATCTGCCGGAGCCGGGCCAGATGGGTGTCCCCGTACACATTGGACCTGCCCCGGCGCTCGGGGCGGGGGAGCAGGCCGCGGTCCTGGTAGGCGCGGATCGTGCGGACCGTGGCACCGCTGTGGTGGGCGAGGTCCTCGATCCGGTACTCCACCGGGGAGGTCTGCGCCGAAGGCGCCCCCTGTGCCGTCTGCTCCGTCACGTCCGCTCCCACCCGCTCGCTCCTGCCGCCCGATCGCGTCTCTCACACCCGGGGCCGCCCGCCAGGGATCGTACGGTCCCTACACCGCCCGTACGACCCTCACGCGGGCGGCTCGAGGCGGGCTATCGCCCGCAGGGCCCTGGGCGCGAGGCGGGACAGGACGTGGGCGCCGCGTGCCTCGGGGGTGACAGGGACGACGGCCTCGTCGCGCACGACGGCGCGCAGGATCGCGTCCGCGACCTTCTCCGGCGGGTAGTTGCGCAGCCCGTACAGCCGGGAGGCCTTCTTCTGGCGGCGGCTCTGCTCCTCCTCGCCGGCTCCGGCGAACTTGGCCGTCGCCGTGATGTTGGTGTTCACGATGCCCGGGCAGATCGCCGAGACGCCGATGCCCTGGCCGGCCAGCTCGGCGCGCAGGCACTCGCTCAGCATCAGCACGGCCGCCTTGGACGTGCTGTACGCGGGCAGGGCGCGGGACGGCTGGAAGGCGGCGGCGGAGGCGGTGTTGACGATGTGGCCGCCCTGGCCGCGCTCGGCCATCTGACCGCCGAAGATCCGGCAACCGTGGATGACGCCCCAGAGATTGACGTCGAGGACCTTCTTCCAGTCCTCGCTCGTCGTCGCGAAGAACGAGCCCGAGAGGCCGATCCCCGCGTTGTTGACGAGGACGTCCACGATGCCGTACTCGCTCGCGACCTTCGCCGCCAGCTTCTCCATGGCCTGCTCGTCGCTGACGTCGACGGTCTCCCCCCAGGCCTCCGGTGCGCCGATCAGCCGGGCCATCTCGGCCGTGCGCGCCGCGCCCTCGCCGTCCCGGTCGACCGCGACGACCCGCGCGCCCGCCTCGGCGAAGGCGAAGGCGGTGGCCCGGCCGATGCCGCTGGCCGCTCCCGTGACCAGCACCAACTGGCCGCCGAACCGCTCCGCGTACACCGGGTCGGCCGTGCTCTTCGCGGCCGTGACCGGGGCCTTGGTCGCCGGGTCCTCGTTCGCCCGGACGAACTCGCCGATCCAGGCGGCCAGCTGGTCGGGCCTGGTGCGCGGGACCCAGTGCTTGGCCGGCAGGGAGCGCCGGGTCAGCTCGGGGACCCAGGTGGCGAGGTCGTCGTAGAGCCGCTCGGACAGGAACGCGTCGCCGGTGGGCGTGATCAGCTGCACGGGCGCGTGGGCGTAGGCGTCGGCGCGCGGCCGGCTCAGCCGCGGGCGGACGTTGTCGCGGTAGAGCCAGGCTCCGTGCGCCGCGTCGTTCGGCAGCGACGGCGTCGGATAGTCGCCGGCCGGGACCTTCTCGACCCGCTCCAGGAGCTTCGGCCACCGCTTGCCGAGCGGTCCGCGCCAGGCCAGCTCGGGCAGGACGGGGGTGTGCAGCATGTACACGTACCAGGACTTGGCGCCCTGGCCGAGGAGCTGGCCGACCCTGCGCGGGGTGGGCCTCGTCATGCGCTGCTTGATCCAGTGCCCGAAGTGGTCGAGGGAGGGGCCGGACATCGAGGTGAAGGAGGCGATGCGACCCTCGGTGCGGGGCACGGTCACGAACTCCCAGGACTGCACCGAGCCCCAGTCGTGTCCGACCAGGTGCACCGGCCGGTCCGGGCTCACCGCGTCGGCGACGGCCAGGAAGTCGTCCGTCAGCTTCTCCAGCGTGAACCCGCCCCGCAGCGGCGTCGGCGCCGTGGACCGGCCGTGGCCCCGGACGTCGTACAGCACGACGTGGAACCGCTCCGCGAGCCGGTGGGCGACCTCCGACCAGACCTCCTTGGAGTCCGGGTACCCGTGCACCAGGAGGACCGTCGGCCGGTCGGCGTCGCCCAGCTCGGCCACGCACAGCTCGATCCCGCCCGTACGGACCCAGCGCTCCCGCGCCCCCGTCAGTCCCACGCTCATGCCGCCCCCTCCTCGTTCCAGCGCCGCACGTGCGGCAGGTCGTCGTCCAGCCAGAAAGCGCTCTGCTGCGGGTCCTTCGAGTCGGTGACCACGAGGATCTCCTCGAACTTCGCGCCCGTACCCCGGAACCCGAGGTGCGGTTCGACCGCCCACAGGCCCGGCTGGGGCGGGTGGTCGGAGAACGTGTACGGCGACCAGAGCGGCGACCAGCCGTCGCGGTGGCCGTGGATCGCGTCGCTCGCCAGACCCTTCAGCGACTGGGTGCCGAAGCCGAAGAGCGTGGGCGACCAACGGCGCTCCCTGACCCGGTCGATCTTGTGGGCGATCACGCCGAACGGATACGCGCGGTGCCGGTTGGCGTACCCCTGGCGGACCATGAGCCGGTCCACGTCCTCGTAGATCTCGCGCAGCGAGCGGCGCTCACGCACCTCGGTCAGGATCAGCTCCCGGTGGGCCCGCAGATCGGCGAGCAGCTTGTCGTGGACCGGGTTGAGGCCCAGGCAGCCGGAGTAGCCGATGTCCGAGGTGTAGCCCTTGAAGACGGGCGCCATGTCGAGGATGAAGGGCATCCCCGCTTCGAGGCGCCGGTTCGTGGGGAAGAACTGCAGCGGGATCTTGAAGTCGACGAAGGCCGTGCGGTCGCCGAACCAGGCGAAGGGCCGGTGGAACCAGTCCCGCACACCCCGCTCGTGCAGCCAGTCGCGCTGCATCTTCGCGGCCTCGCGCTCGGTCACGCCCGGTCGCAGCTGCGCCGCGACGGCTTCCGCGCACGCGTACGACAGGCGCTGCACTTCTCTGAACCCGCGCAGTTCCGCGGTCAGTTCGCTTGCCACTGCTGAGGTCATGCCACCCGTCCGTCCCGTGAACATCCGTGTGCGCTACGTGCCCGTAACGTGACACTGATGAATGTGACAATGCCTGGCGGCTGCGTCAAGGGGTGTGCATGAGCCCCTGTGGAAAACTCGCCGCGCGGGGTCCGGCGAAAGACTTTGGTCTCGACTCCCCTACGGGCTTGTACGTCTGGAGTCGGATACGGATCGAGCCGTTGGGCTGACGACTGCTGTGGCGCAGACCACTACCTTCGAAATGTGACTGTGATCGCTACCGAAAGCCTCAGCAAGCGGTTCCCCCGGGTGACCGCTCTTGACCGGCTCTCCCTGGACATCGGGCCCGGTGTGACCGGACTTGTGGGTGCCAACGGAGCCGGCAAGTCCACGATGATCAAGATCCTGCTCGGTCTGTCCCCCGCCACGGAGGGCCGCGCCGAGGTCCTGGGTCTCGACGTCGCCACGTCCGGCGCCCAGATCCGTGAGCGCGTCGGCTACATGCCGGAGCACGACTGCCTCCCGCCGGACGTCTCGGCCACCGAGTTCGTCGTCCACATGGCGCGGATGTCCGGCCTGCCGGCCGACGCCGCCCGCGAGCGGACCGCCGACACCCTGCGCCACGTCGGCCTGTACGAGGAGCGCTACCGCCCCATCGGCGGCTACTCGACGGGCATGAAGCAGCGGGTGAAGCTGGCCCAGGCGCTGGTCCACGACCCGCAGCTGGTCCTCCTCGACGAGCCGACCAACGGCCTCGACCCGGTGGGCCGCGACGAGATGCTCGGCCTGATCCGCCGGGTCTGGACCGACTTCGGCATCTCCGTCCTCGTCACCTCCCACCTCCTCGGCGAGCTGGAGCGGACCTGCGACCACGTCGTCGTCATCGACGGCGGGACCCTGCTGCGCTCCAGCTCCACCAGTGACTTCACGCAGATCACCACGACCCTGGCGGTCGAGGTCACCGACTCCGACACCCACCCCGACGGCACGGCCGCGCTCCGCACGGCCCTCGCCTCGGCGGGTGTCACGCTCCACGCGAGCGAGGAGGAGGGTCTGCCCGGTGCCGGCCACATCCTCCTCGTGGAGGCGGCCGGCGAGGAGACGTACGACCTGGTCCGCGACACCGTCGCCGACCTCGGTCTCGGCCTGGTCCGGATGGAACAGCGCCGCCACCACATCGCCGAGGTCTTCCGGCCCGACGCGCAGTCGCAGAAGCAGGAGGAGGTGTCGGCGCGATGAGCACCCCGGCCCCCGAGACCACACAGATCCACAACATCGGGTACCGCAACTACGACGGCCCCCGCTTCGGCCGCGCCTACGCGCGCCGGGCACTCTTCTCGCAGTCCCTGCGCGGCTCCTACGGACTCGGCCGCAGCGCCAAGTCCAAGGTGCTGCCGATGATCCTCTTCACTGTGATGTGCGTCCCGGCGCTGATCATCGTCGCTGTCGCGGTCACCATGAAGAGCAAGGACCTGCCGGTCGACTACACCCGGTACGCGATCATCATGCAGGCGGTGATCGGGCTCTTCCTGGCCTCCCAGGCGCCCCAATCCGTCTCCCGAGACCTGCGCTTCAAGACCGTCCCGCTGTACTTCTCGCGCCCCATCGAGCGCGTCGACTACGTCCTCGCCAAGTACGGCGCGATGGCCTCGGCGCTCTTCGTCCTGACCGCGATCCCGCTGCTGATCCTCTGGATCGGCTCCCTGCTCGCGAAGATGAACTTCGCCGACCAGACGGCCGAGTTCGGCCAGGGCCTGGTCTCCGTCGCCCTGCTCTCGGTGCTCTTCGGCGGCATCGGCCTGGTCATGGCCGCGCTGACCCCGCGCCGCGGCTTCGGCGTCGCCGCCGTCATCGCCACCCTCGTGATCTCCTACGGCGCCGTCTCGACCCTCCAGGGCATCGCGTACAGCACGGACAACGCCGACGCCATCCAGTGGCTGGGCCTGTTCTCCCCGATCACCCTGATCGACGGCGTGCAGACCGCGTTCCTCGGCGCCAGCACCGCCTTCCCCGGAGGGGAAGGCGTCGGGCCGGGCGCCGGCGTCGGAGTCGTCTATCTGCTGGTCGTCCTCGCGCTCATCGCCGGCTCGTACGGAGTGCTGATGCGCCGCTACCGAAAGGTCGGGCTGTGACTGTCCTGAACATCGACCACACCTCTCGGTGGTTCGGCAACGTCGTCGCCGTCAACGACGTGACGATGACGATCGGCCCCGGTGTCACCGGACTCCTCGGCCCCAACGGCGCCGGAAAGTCCACCCTCATCAACATGATGGGCGGCTTCCTCGCCCCCTCCACGGGCACCGTCACCCTCGACGGGCAGCCGATCTGGAAGAACGAGTCCGTCTACACGCAGATCGGCGTCGTACCGGAGCGGGAAGCGATGTACGACTTCCTCACCGGCCGCGAATTCGTCATCGCCAACGCAGAGTTGCACGGCCTGGGCGCCAAGGAGGCCCAGCACGCGCTCGCCACGGTCGAGATGGAGTACGCGCAGGACCGGAAGATCGCCACGTACAGCAAGGGCATGCGGCAGCGCGTGAAGATGGCCTCGGCCCTCGTCCACGAGCCGTCCGTGCTGCTGCTCGACGAGCCGTTCAACGGCATGGACCCGCGCCAGCGCATGCAGCTGATGGAGCTGCTGCGCCGGATGGGCTCGGCAGGGCGCACGGTGCTCTTCTCCTCGCACATCCTGGAGGAGGTCGAGCAGCTGGCCTCGCACATCGAGGTGATCGTCGCCGGCCGGCACGCCGCCTCGGGCGACTTCCGCAAGATCCGCCGGCTCATGACGGACCGGCCGCACCGCTACCTCGTCCGGTCCAGCGACGACCGGGCGCTCGCGGCGGCCCTCATCGCCGACCCCTCCACGGCCGGCATCGAGGTCGACCTCGCCGAAGGCGCCCTGCGCGTCCAGGCGGTGGACTTCGGCCGGTTCACGGAGCTGCTGCCCCGGGTCGCCCGTGAGCAGGGCATCCGACTGCTGACGGTCTCGCCCTCGGACGAGTCCCTCGAGTCGGTCTTCTCGTACCTCGTAGCGGCCTGAAAGGAGCCTGACCGATGTACAACCCCACAGTCGCCCGGCTCACCTACCGGGCCCTCCTCGGCCGCCGGCGGGCGCTGATCCTCTTCGCGCTGCCCGCCCTCCTGCTGCTGATCGCCGCCGCGGTACGGCTGTTCAACGGAGCCGACGACCAGGTCGCGGCCGACGTCCTCGGCGGATTCGCGCTCGCCACGATGGTGCCGCTGATCGGTGTCATCGCCGGAACGGGCGCGATCGGACCGGAGATCGACGACGGTTCGATCGTCTATCTGCTGTCCAAGCCCGTGAAGCGGCCCTCGATCATCTTCACCAAGCTCATCGTGGCGATCGCCGTGACCATGGCCTTCTCGGCCGTGCCCACGTTCCTCGCCGGCATGATCCTCAACGGCAACGGCCAGCAGGTGGCGGTCGCGTACACGGTGGCGGCGCTGGTCGCCTCCATCGCGTACAGCGCGCTCTTCCTCCTGCTCGGCACGGTCAGCCGGCACGCGGTCGTCATCGGCCTTGTCTACGCGCTCGTCTGGGAGACCCTGTTCGGCTCCCTGATCGACGGGGCCAAGACGCTCAGCGTGCAGCAGTGGTCGCTCGCGGTCGCCCAGAAGGTCAGCGGCGAGGGGCTCGTCACCTCGGACGTCGGTCTTCCGCTGGCCGTGTCGCTGCTGGTCGGCGTGACGGTCCTGGCGACCTGGTACGCGGGCCAGAAGCTGCGGACGCTGAAGCTGGCGGGCGAGGAGTAGGAGCAGGAGCAAGGACGGCCGAGGGGCCCCATGGAGGGGCCCCTTAGCCGTCACTCGGCGGACTCAGACCTTGCGGTCCCTGGCCGCGAGGAGCCCCACGCCCAGGGCCGCCGCGCAGACGCACAGCACCAGGGCGATCGGCACCGTCCACGAACCGGTCGCCTGGTGGACCGCACCGGCGGCCAACGGCCCTGCTGCCGCCAGCAGGTAGCCGACCGTCTGGGCCATCCCCGAGAGCCGGGACGCGGTCACCGCGTCGCCCGCCCGGAGCACGATCAGGGTGAGGGCGAGGCCGACCGCCCCGCCCTGTCCGACGCCGAGGAGCGCGGACCACAGCCAGGCCCCCTGCACGGGCGCGGTGAGCAGCCCCGCGTACCCCGCCGCGACCAGCGTCGTGACGAGGACGACCAGCGGACGCTGGCTCCGCATCCGGCCGGCGAGCAGCGGCACGGCGAAGGCGCCTGCCACCTGGGTCAGGTTGTTGAAGGCGAAGATCACTCCGGCCGTCGAGCGGCTCATGCCGTGGTCCGTGAAGATCGTCGGCATCCAGGCGATCAGGACGTACGTCCAGAGTGACTGCAGGCCCATGAAGAGGGTCACCTGCCAGGCGAGCGCTGACCGCCAGACGCTCCGCGTCCCGGGAGCGGCGGTAGTGCGCACACCGTGTCCCGTACGACTCCCCTGTCGCGCACCGCCCTTGGCGAGCAGCACCTGAGGCAGCCAGGCCGTCGCCGCGAGCGCGGCGAGCAGCGACCAGAAGGCGAGCGACGCCTCCCAACTCCCGTCGAACGCCTCCTCCAACGGCACCGAGGCCGCTGCGACGACCGTGGCGCCCGCGATCATCGCGCCCGTGTAGAGCGAGGTCATCGACGCGGCCCGGTCGGGGAAGTCCCGCTTGATCAGGCCCGGCATCAAGACGTTGAGCAGGGCGATCGCCGTACCGACCAGGACACCGCCGCCGTACAGCGCGTACACCGACGGCAGGACCCGTACGAGGATGCCGGCGCCGAGCAGCACGAGCGCTCCGAGCAGCACCGCCTCGACGCCGAGGCGCCGCCCCAGCCACGGCGCGACGAGCGCGCCCGCGCCGAGGAAGAGCACCGGCACGGACGTCAGCAGCGAACTGGCCGTCGACGACAGGCCGAACTCCGCCGCGATCTCGCCCACCAGGGGCGCCACGCTCGCCAGGGCCGCCCGCATGTTGAGCGAGGCCAGCACGATCGCGGCAATGAGCAGCAGCGGGTGCGCGAACCAGGCGCGCCGCCCTGAGGGCCGTTTCTCCGCCCGCACGTCGAGGACCGGTGTGGTCCCGGGTTCAGGCCCGACGGCAGTGCCAGCAGCCCTCACCGCGACTCCCCCGTCAGCGCCGCCACCGTCTCCATCGGCACCCGCAGCAGCTCCCGCGCCCCCGCCTCCGCGGCTTCCGCGTCGCCCGACTCGATCGCCGCGACCAGCGCCTCGTGCGCGTCGATGTCGACCGGCGGCATCTCGCGGTCGCCGAGCGCGTCCACGAGGACCTCGTGGACCTGGGTGGAGAAGAAGCGGTACACCTCCGTGAAGGCCGCGTTGTGCGTGGCGGAGACGACGGCCAGGTGGAAGGCGAGGTCGGCGTCCGCGTCGCGGTCGCCCTCCTCGCGCAGGGTGGTCAGCGCGGCCCGCAGCCGCAGCAGGTCGTGGGTGTCCCTCCGTACCGCCGCGAGGCGCGCCGCCTCCGCCTCCAGGGCCACCCGCAGCTCCAGGACGTCCCGCGCGCCCGCGTGGCGCATGCCGCGCAGTACGGCGGCGGGGTCGGCGGTCGACCGGACGAAGGTGCCGTTGCCCTGACGCGGCTCAAGAAGCCCCGCGTGCACCAGGACCCGGATCGCCTCGCGGACCGTGTTGCGGCCGACGCCCAGCTGCTCGGCGAGCTCGTGCTCGGTCGGGATGCGCTCGCCGACCGGCCACTCTCCCGCCGCGAGCTGCTCCCGCAACTGCTCGACGACCGAGTCCACCAGCGAGGTCCGCCCCGCCGCCTTCAGCGCCGCCATCACCACTCCGTCCACTCATTCGCCCGGTTGCCCAGTCATCCTACAACTGCACGAACGCGCCCCCGCTCGCCCTCCCCGGCTCCCGGGGCCGCCCGGGAGAGGCCGGACTACTGTGGGCCCGTACGGGACACGAACACCCTCACCACCCTCGGGAGTCAGTCATGTCAGACCGCTTCGACGTCGTCGTACTCGGAGCTGGCCCCGGCGGCTACGTCGCCGCCATCCGCGCCGCCCAGCTGGGCAAGCGGGTCGCGGTCGTCGAAGAGAAGTACTGGGGCGGTGTCTGCCTGAACGTCGGCTGCATCCCCACAAAGGCGCTGCTGCGCAACGCCGAACTGGCCCACATCTTCAACCACGAGGCCAAGACCTTCGGCATCAAGGTCGACGGCACGGTCTCCTTCGACTACGGCGAGGCGTTCCGCCGCAGCCGCACGGTCGCGGACGGCCGGGTCAAGGGCGTCCACTTCCTGATGAAGAAGAACAACATCACGGAGTTCGACGGCCGGGGCACCTTCCTCGACGCGAACACCCTGCAGGTGAACAAGGCCGACGGCACCGCGCAGACGATCACGTTCGACAACTGCATCATCGCCACCGGCGCCACTCCGCGTCTGCTGCCGGGCACCGCCCGCAGCGAGCGCGTGGTGACGTACGAGGAGCAGATCCTCGCCGAGGACGTGCCGCAGTCGATCATCATCGCGGGCGCCGGCGCGATCGGCATCGAGTTCGCGTACGTGCTCCACAACTACGGCGTGAAGGTCACGATCGTCGAGTTCCTCGACCGGATCGCGCCGCTGGAGGACGCGGACGTCTCCAAGGAGCTGGCCAAGCAGTACCGCAAGCTCGGCATCGACGTCCTCACCTCGACCCGCGTCGAGACGATCGACGAGTCCGGCCCGCAGGTCCGTGTCACGGTCACCGGCAAGGACGGCGCGCAGAAGGTCCTGGAGGCCGACAAGGTCCTGCAGGCCATCGGCTTCGCCCCGAACGTCTCCGGCTTCGGCCTGGAGAGCACCGGTGTGGCGCTCACCGAGCGCGGCGCCATCGAGGTCGACGGCCGCTGCCGCACCAACGTGCCGCACATCTACGCCATCGGTGACGTCACCGCGAAGCTGATGCTCGCGCACACCGCCGAGGCCATGGGTGTCGTCGCCGCCGAGACCATCGGGGACGCCGAGACCATGGAGCTCGACTACCCGATGATCCCGCGCGCCACCTACTGCCAGCCGCAGATCGCCAGCTTCGGCTGGACCGAGGCGCAGGCGCGGGAGAAGGGGTACGACGTCAAGGTCGCCAAGTTCCCGTTCACCGCGAACGGCAAGGCGCACGGCCTCGGCGACTCGACCGGCTTCGTCAAGATCATCGCCGACGCGCAGTACGGCGAGATCATCGGCGCCCACCTGATCGGCCCCGACGTCACCGAGCTGCTGCCCGAGCTGACGCTGGCGCAGCAGTGGGACCTGACGGTCAACGAGGTCGCGCGCAACGTCCACGCGCACCCGACCCTGGGCGAGGCCGTGAAGGAAGCGATCCACGGCCTCGCGGGCCACATGATCAACTTCTGAGTGGTTTCCCGCAGCTTGGGGTGATAGGCACGGAATGTGCCGCGTGAACCCCTCCCCGCCGCCGTACCTGGTGGCGAGCCGGGTGGCGAACCGTCCCGACCGATCAGGTCGTGGGTGCGTTCGTCACCCGGTACGCATCTGTGGCTGCTCGTCATCGCGATCACCAGCCTGGTCATCGCGCTGTCCTCCGACGGTCTGGAGCACTACCTCCTGCACCGCAACAGCAGCAACCTCTACCAGCTCTCGCACCACCCGCTCCGGGCGCTGCTCGGCAGCGCCTTCTGGATCGTCGACCCGGCGGACTTCGCCCTGTACGCGGTGCTGTTCGAGGTCTTCCACGCGCCGGTCGAGCGCTGGCTCGGCACGCTGCGCTGGTTCGTCGTGGTCGCCACGGCGCACATCGCGGCGACGCTCATCAGCCAGAAGGTCGTCCTGGAGGCGATCCAGGACCACGACGTGCCGCGCAGCATGGCGCACGTCGTCGACATCGGGGTCAGCTACGGGCTCGCGGCCTCGATCGGCATCCTGACGTACCGGATCCCGCGCCCCTGGCGGTGGCTCTATCTGGCGGGAGCGGTGGCCTTCTTCGCCGTACCGCTGTGCACGAGTCATACGTACACGGATCTGGGGCACGCGATCTCGCTGGCCATCGGTCTCGCGTTCTGGCCGCTGACGAGGGGCGTCGGCCCGCGCGGTAATTCATTGGCCTACGAAGGTCCGCCGCCCGCACACTGGTTGTGCGGGAGACGCCCGCCACGAGACCGGGGAGGAGCACGACCATGACCGACACCAGTTCGAGCCGGAGTTCGAGTCCGTCGAGCTCCCTGCAGGGCGGCGCCCCCTAGCGCCGCCGGGGCGGCCGCTTCGAGCGCGCGGGTTCTCCGCGCGGGCCGCCCACCCGGAGGATTGGCCGAGTGGTAAGGCAGCGGCTTGCTAAGCCGTCGTCGGGGTCACCCCCGCGCGCGTTCGATCCGCGCATCCTCCGCCGCTGTGGAAACCCGCCCGTACGCCGGCCAGATGTGGAATCCGTCCCTACGCCCGGTCAGACGTGGGAATCCGTCCCTACGCCCGGTCAGACGTGGGAATCCGTCCCTACGCCCGGTCAGACGTGGGAATCCGTCCCTACGCCCGGTCAGACGTGGGAACCCGTCCCTACGCCCGGTCAGAGGTCAGCAGGCGCTCCAGGACCACCGCGATGCCGTCGTCCTCGTTCGAGGTCGTCACCTCGTCGGCGACCGCCTTCAGTTCCTCGTGCGCGTTCGCCATCGCCACGCCCCGCGCCGCCCAGCCGAACATCGGGATGTCGTTGGGCATGTCGCCGAAGGCGATCGTGTCGGCCGCCTTCACGCCGAGACGGCGGGCGGCGAGCGACAGGCCGGTGGCCTTGCTGAGGCCCAGCGGGAGGATCTCCACGACCCCCGGGCCGGCCATGACCACGTCCACCAGGCTGCCGATCGTCTGCCGGGCGGCCCCCGCCAGCTCGTCGTCGGAGAGGGTGGGGTGCTGGATGTAGACCTTGTTCAGCGGGGCGGACCACAGCTCCGCCGGGTCTTCGAACGGGACGTACGGCAGCGGCCCCTCCTGCACCCGGTAGCCGGGGCTGATCAGCACCTCGCCGTCCAGGCCGTCGCGGCTCGCGGCCAGGGCCAGCGGGCCCACCTCGGCCTCGATCTTCGAGAGCGCCAGGCCCGCCAGCTGCCGGTCCAGGGTCACCGAGGTCAGCAGCCGGTGCTCGCCCGCGTGGTAGACCTGCGCGCCCTGACCGCACACCGCGAGCCCCTCGTAGCCGAGGTCGTCGAGGATGTGCCGGGTCCAGGGGACGGATCGGCCGGTGACCACGATGTGCGCGGCCCCCGCCGCCACCACGGCGGCGAGGGCGTCACGCGTACGGTCCGAGACCGACTCGTCGGCGCGCAGCAGCGTGCCGTCGAGGTCCGTCGCGACGAGCTTGTACGGGAAGGGGCTCACTTGGAGATCGGCTCCAGGACCTCGCGGCCGCCCAGGTACGGCCGGAGGACCTCCGGCACGCGCACCGAGCCGTCCGGGAGCTGGTGGTTCTCCAGGATCGCCACGATCGTGCGCGGTACGGCGCACAGGGTGCCGTTGAGCGTGGCCAGCGGCTGCACGACCTTCTTGCCGTTCCGCTCGTCGCGCATCCGCACGGACAGGCGGCGGGCCTGGAAGCCGTCGCAGTTCGACGCGGACGTCAGCTCGCGGTACTTGCCCTGCGTGGGGATCCACGCCTCGCAGTCGAACTTGCGCGAGGCGGAGGAGCCGAGGTCGCCGGTGGCCACGTCGATGACCTGGAAGGGCAGTTCGAGGCTGGTGAGCCACTGCTTCTCCCAGTCGAGGAGCCGCTTGTGCTCGTTCTCGGCGTCCTCGGGAGCCACGTACGAGAACATCTCGACCTTGTCGAACTGGTGGACCCGGAAGATGCCCCGGGTGTCCTTGCCGTACGTGCCGGCCTCGCGGCGGAAGCACGGCGAGAAGCCGGCGTAGCGCAGCGGCAGCTTGTCGGCGTCGATGATCTCGTCCATGTGGTACGCCGCGAGGGGCACCTCGGACGTGCCGACGAGGTAGAAGTCGTCCTTCTCCAGGTGGTACACGTTCTCCGCGGCCTGGCCGAGGAAGCCGGTGCCCTCCATGGCACGCGGGCGGACCAGCGCCGGGGTCAGCATGGGGATGAAGCCGGCCTCGGTCGCCTGCGCGATCGCCGCGTTGACGAGGGCCAGCTCCAGCAGGGCGCCGACGCCCGTGAGGTAGTAGAAGCGCGAGCCGGAGACCTTGGCGCCCCGCTCGACGTCGATGGCGCCCAGCGCCTCGCCCAGCTCCAGGTGGTCCTTGGGCTCGAAGCCCTCGGCCGCGAAGTCGCGGACGGTGCCGTGCGTCTCCAGGACGACGAAGTCCTCCTCGCCGCCGACCGGCACGTCCGCGTGGACGATGTTGCCGAGCTGGAGCAGGAGGGCGCGCGCGGTCTCGTCGGCCTCGTTCTGCTCGGCCTCGGCGGCCTTGACGTCGGTCTTGAGCTGCTCGGCCTTCTGCAGGAGCTCGGCGCGCTCCTCGGGGGAGGCCTTGGGGATCAGCTTGCCGAGCGCCTTCTGCTCGGAACGGAGCTCGTCGAAGCGGACGCCGGACGACCTGCGCCGCTCATCGGCGGAGAGCAGGGCGTCGACGAGTGCGACGTCCTCTCCACGGGCGCGCTGGGAGGCGCGAACACGGTCGGGGTCCTCACGGAGCAGGCGAAGGTCAATCACCCCACCAGGCTACCGGTGCGGGCTCGCGCCACCCCACCCGATATAGCCGTGCGTGTCGCTTTGCCCGAATTGCCGGTATTGGGAAACGCTCTCCCTATTCGTCAATAAACGGTGCAGGGACCCCCGAAAAGGGGCGGATCGGTGTCCGTTCCTTGACCGAACCGCCCTGTGGATCAAGGGACTTCCCCCGGGCTTCGCCGGACTTCTCCACAGCGGGCGCGAGCCCCGTGGAGTTTTCCACAGGCTGTGCGGAACTTCTGTGGATGGTGAACGAATTCCTGGGCGTAATGATGATCAAACCCGCTGCGCACACTCGTCCGAGTGGGAATTCCTCGCTCTAAAGAGTTGATCAATGGAACGGGGGTGACGCGGGCTGATCTGCGCCCTGTGGGTGAACGGATGCCGACTGGGGAGATTTGTCGACCTTGGCGGAGCGCCGTATCGACTTGTCCCCAGGGCGGGCGAGGTGCCTGTGGATAACTCTGTGTGGGGGTCGAAAATATGCAGGTAGGACTAGTGGTCCGTGCCTGTGGACGACCGCCCCCGGCAGAGGGGGCGGTGGGGCACGATCGATTCAGGCCCGACCGTCCTGGGCCCTCGCCAGCCAATCGGAGGCAGCCATGAACTCCGCGTCCGACGTCCCGCGCCGCAGCGTGGCCACATCCCCCCTCGCGACGCCCGCCCGCGGGTACGACCCGAGGAAGCGCACCTTCGGGCAGATCCGCTTGAGCCCCATCAGCGCCTCGCCCACGCGCCGGTCCGAGATATGGCCCTCGGCGTCCACGGCGAAGCAGTAGTTCCCGATGCCGGCGCCCGTCGGACGGGACTGGATCAACATCAGGTTCACCCCGCGCACCGCGAATTCCTGAAGCAGCTCGAGGAGGGCACCCGGATGGTCATCACCCAGCCACAGCACCACCGACGTCTTGTCCGCCCCGGTCGGCGCCGAGGGCCGGGCCGGCCGGCCCACCAGGACGAACCGGGTCTCGGCGTTCTCCGCGTCGTGGATCTCCGTGACCAGGGCCTCCAGGCCGTAGGTCGTCGCCGCGAACTCGCCCGCGAAGGCCGCGTCGAACCGGCCCTCCTGCACCAGCCGGGCACCGTCCGCGTTCGAGGCCGCCGACTCCCACAGGGCGTCGGGCAGGTGGGTCCGCAGCCAGTTCCGTACCTGCGGCTGCGCCACCGGGTGACCGGTGACCGTCTTGATCTCGCCGAGTGTGGTCCCCGGCCGCACGAGCAGCGCGAAGGCGATCGGCAGGAGCACCTCGCGGTAGATCATCAGCGGTTCGCCCGAGGCCAGCTCGTCCAAGGTGGCGGTGACCCCGCCCTCCACCGAGTTCTCGATCGGTACGAGCGCGGCAGCCGCCTCCCCGTTGCGTACGGCGTCCAGGGCGGCCGGGACGGAGACCATGGGGACGAGTTCCCGGGTCGCGGCCTCGGGCAGCGTACGCAGCGCGGCCTCCGTGAACGTGCCTTCGGGACCGAGATACGTATACCGGGTGGCTGACATACGGTCACCCTAATAGGCGCGGGCCGGCTCAGGACTCCAGAAGCCGCTGACCCACGTATTCGCCCTCCGCGGCCCCGCCCGGCACGGCGAACAGGCCGCTCGCCTCGTGCCGGACGAAGGGCGAGAGCGCGTCGCCCCGGTCGAGCTTGCGCTGGACGGGCACGAAGCCCCGGAGCGGGTCGGCCTGCCAGCAGATGAAGAGCAGCCCGGCGTCGGGTGTGCCGTCCGGACCGATGCCGTCGTGGAAGGAGAAGGGACGCCGCAGCATGGCGGCTCCGCCGTTCTGTTCGGGGGCGGAGATCCGGGAGTGGGCGTTGTCCGGGATGACGAGCTTGCCGTCGGGGCCGGTCTTGTCCAGGTCGAGCTCGGTGGTCTCGGTCCCGCCGGTCAGGGGCGCGCCGTCGGACTTCCGCCGGCCGATGACCTTCTCCTGCTTGTCCAGCGGGAGCCGCTCCCAGTCGTCGAGCAGCATGCGGATCCGGCGGACGACGGCGTACGAGCCTCCGGCCATCCAGTCCTGCGGCCCCGAGGTGCCCTGGGGGACGAAGATCCGCTGGTCGAAGTCGGGTTCGGAGGGCTTCGGATTGCCGGTGCCGTCGACCTGGCCCATGAGGTTGCGGGCGGTCATCGGCTTGGCGGTGGCGCCCGCCGAGCGGTTGAAGCCGTTCATCTGCCAGCGGACCTTCGCGGCCGCTCCGGCGTCCTTCTGCAGCGCGCGCAGCGCGTGGAAGGCGACGAGGGCGTCGTCGGCGCCGATCTGTACCCAGAGGTCGCCCTCGGACCGCTTCGGGTCGAGCGCGTCGGCTGAGAAGGCGGGCAGCGCGTCGAGCTGCGCGGGGCGGCGGGCCGTGAGTCCCGTACGCCCGAAGAAGGAGTGACCGAAACCGAAGGTGACCGTGAGAGAGGAGGGACCGGCGTCGAGGGCGATGCCGGTGTCGTCGGCCGAGGGCTCGCCCGCCATCAGGGCCTTGGCCGTCGCCGACCAGCGCCGCAGCAGGGCCGCGGCTTCCTTGCGGCCCGCGCCGGGCGCCAGGTCGAAGGCGATCAGATGGCCGCGTGACTGAAGAGGAGTAGTGATCCCCGCCTGATGTTTCCCGTGAAACACCGCCTCCGTCGCACCGACCGTCGTCAGCGCGGTTGCACCGCCCGCGCCGGAGGCCGAGGAGCCGGAATCGGCGGCCGCCGCGTACACCCCGGCGCCGCCTGCGGCACCGAGCGCGAGACCGGCCGCGCCCGCTGCGCCGACCGTGCCGAGAAGCCGCCGCCGGGAGATCTCAAGGTTGTCGTCGTCGTTGCTCACGAAAGGTCAGCCGATCTTCACGTTCTTGTCGATGGTGGTCTGGTCGATGTCGGAGGTGCGGACCGTGACCTGGATCTGCCACTCGCCGGCCATCGGGATCTGCACCCCGCTGGCGCTCCAGTGACCGGCCTGGATGCGGTCGGGGACGACCGGCAGCGGGCCGATGGCCTTCGCCTTCAGGGTGAAGGCGACCTTCAGCTCGGGAACGTCCAGCGGGCGGGAGTCCGGGCCGTCGACGAAGACGTGCAGCGCGTTGGCGCCGGTCCTGCCCGGGTCGAGGCTGAGCCGTACCGTCCCCTTGCCGTTGACGCCGCCGGTGTCGAAGGGCAGCCGGATGTCCACGGGCCGCTCGGGCACGGCGGTCGAGCCCGAGGCGGACTGCGAACGCCCGGCCTCTTCCTCCGTACGGCCGGGCTCGGTCGACGTCAGGACCGTCGTCACGGCGAGCAGGACCACGGCGACGAAGGCCTCGGTCATGACGGAGCGGCGCAGACCGGTCCGCTCGGGGTCGGCGTCGCGGTCCCGCTTGGTGCGGGCGGTGGCGACGGCGGCCCGCTGCCGGGCGAGCTGGGCGGCGCGTACGGGGTCGACGGCGTCGCCGCCGGTGGCGCCGGACTCCTGGTCCTTCTCGGAGTCCTTGCCCTCCTCGGCCGCATCGTCGCCCTCGGGAGTCTCCTCGGCCTGTGCCGTCCCGTCGGCCTCCGCCGTCTCCTCCGCCTGGGCCGTTCCCTCGGCCTCCGCCGTCCCGTCCGCCTCGGCCGTCTCGTCCGTCGCCCGGTGCACCGCCGGTGCTCCCAGGCGTTGGGTCCAGCGGCGGGATATCCAGGCGATGCCCAGCAGGACGGCCACCAGGCCGATCTTGACCAGGAGGAGCCGGCCGTACGCCGTGCCCGTCAGGGCGGACCAGGAGCCGACCTGCCGCCAGGACTGGTAGAGCCCGGTCGCCGCCAGGACGACGACCGAACCGAAGGCGATCTTCGAGAACCGTTCCACCGCGGCCCGCTCGATGCCGGGCCCGCGGTACAGGGCGACGAGCAGCGTGGTGAGGCCGCCCAGCCAGGCGGCCACCGCCAGCAGGTGCAGGAGGTCGACGGGCATCGCGATGCCCGGCTGGATGCCGGTGGAGGCGTGCTCGGCGAGCGCCCAGGTGCCCGCGATGCCGGCGGCCACCACGGTGCCGCCGATCGCGAGCCCGAAGGTGAGGTCCTTCTTCTCCTTCGGGTCCGTCCGCTTGGTGTACGCCCCGAAGAGCACGGCGACGAAGAGCGCGGCCGCGCCGAGCAGCATCAGCCGGGAGATGAGCGCGGCGCCGGTCTTCGTCTCCAGGACGGACTTGAGCCCGCCGAGGTCGAAGGCGTCGCCGAGCTCGCCGGAGCCGGTGTACGGATTGCGCAGCAGCAGCATCACCAGGGTGGCCGCGGTGAGCGTGAGCCACCCGCGGACGACGAGCCGCTGGATGGGCCGGACGCTCGCGCCGCGCGGCCAGCAGGCGAGGACGAAGGCGCTGCCGCCGACGAGGACGGTGAAGGCCGCGTACGAGAGATAGCGGGCGATGCCGTAGAGCGCGCCGACAAGGCCGCCGCCGACCGACTGCTCGGGGAGGGCGACGGAGGTCTCGGAGGGGGCGCCGACGGAGAAGGTGAGGGCGCCGGCGATGGGGTGGCTGTCGGCGGAGACGGCCTGCCAGGCCACGGTGTAGGTGCCCTCGGGCAGTCCGGAGCGGAGGCCGACTCCGTACCGGATGATGTTGCCGCTGCACAGGTCGCGGATCTCTCCGGTGTCGACCCGGTTCCCGGCGGGGTCGAGGACCCGGATCGAGTCGCCGCCCATGGCGACCTGCTCGGAGAAGGTGAGGTTGACGTCCTTGGGGGCGGTGGCGACCACCGCCCCGTCCTGCGGGTCGCTGCCGGTCAGCGCGGCGTGCGCGGACGCGGGGGCGGCGCCGGCGAGCAGCGCGCCGAGGAGTGCGGCCGCGACGAGCAGCAGCCGGGCCAGGGCGGTTCCGAGGCGCGGGGCGGTGGTGGTGGGCATGTGTGTGTCAGTCCCTCAAGTAGCTCAGTGCTGCTTCGGGTTGTGGGTGGCGGCCTCGACGGGAAGGTCGACCTTGATGGGGTCGGCCTTCTCGAAGTGCAGCTCGATGCTGACCTTCTCGCCCTGCTTCGGCTTGGTCTTCAGCCCCATGAACATGATGTGGCTGCCGCCACGTTCGAGGTCGAGTTCGCCGTTCGCGGGGATGTCGAAGGACTTCACCTGCTGCATCTTCTGGTTCTTCGTCTCGTGGATCTGGACGTCGTCCGAGAGGGGGCTCGTGACGGAGGTGAGCTTGTCGGCGGTGCCGCTCTCGTTCTTGATGGTCAGGAATCCGCCGGCCATGTCCATCACGGGCTGCGGCATGAACGCGCCGCTGACCTTCAGTTCGGGCTTGCCGTCGGCCTTGGCGGCGCCGTCGGCGGAGCTGTCGGACGAGCATCCGGACAGCGCCAGGGCGGCCGCGAGGGCGACGGCGGTGGTGGACAGGACGGTGGTGCGGCGGTTCACGGGTTCTCCCCCTTGACGAGCTTTGGCAGATCCTTGGCGTAGTCGTCGACGGTCGTGTCCTCGCCGTACAGGACGTAGCCCTGGTCGGTCGTGGGCGAGAACGCGATCACCTGTGCTCCGTGCATGGAGACGACCGAGCCGTCCTTCTCCTTCTTCGCCGGATCGATGCCGATGCCCATGGAACGGGCGCCGGCCTGGATCGCGGGGAAGTCGCCGGTGAGGCCGATGAAGGCCGGGTCGCCGGCGGCGGGCAGCCACTTGGCCAGTTCGGCCGGGGTGTCCCGCTCGGGGTCGGTGGTGACGAAGACGACCTGGAGCTTGTCCTGGTCGGCCTTGGGGAGCTGCTTCTTGGCGATGGCGATGTTGCTCATCGTCAGCGGGCAGACGTCGGGGCAGTGCGTGTAGCCGAAGTAGATCAGCGTCGGCTTGCCCTTGGTCTGCGCGCGGAGGTCGAACTTCTGGCCCTTGGTGTCCGTGAGGACCAGGTCGGGCTTGGTGAAGGGGCGGTCGAGGACGGTCGCCGCCTTGTCGCTGCCGCTGCCGCCTTCGGTGGAGACCTCGGCGACGGCTCCGTTCCCGGAACCGCCCGCCTTGTCGTCTCCGCCGCCGAGGCCGACCGCGACCGTCACCGCGAGGGCGGCGACGACCGCGACGGCGGCGGCGATCAGGGGTGCGCGGCGGCTGGGCCTGGCCCGCTCGTCGGTGGCCGGGTCGGCCGATTTCTGGACTGACATGGAACGTGCTCTCTCGGTTCTCTCGTGTCTCTCGTGACTCGCGTGTCCGTCGGTCTCTCTGGTCCCTCTGCGCCCTCAGGGCGCAGGGTCAGGCAGAGCGGCGACGGCCGGCGAGCAGACCGAAGGCGACGCCCGCGACGCCGATGAGGATGCCGACGACACCGAGCACGCGCGCGGTGGTGTCACTGCTGTCGGACGCGGAGGAGGCGGACTCGGTGTGGCCCTTCCCGTCCTCGGCCTTGGCGTCCGACTTGTGGTCGTGACCGGCCTTCTCGTCGGTCTTCGGGTCCGTCGTGGCGCCGCCGCCGTGGTGGTCGTCCTTGGCCGCGGAGAGCTTCAGGACGGGAGCGGGGTGCTCGGGCTCGGCGGCGCCCTCCTTGGGCTCCTCGATCCAGCGGACGACCTCGTTGTTGTCGTAGGTCTGGATGGCCTTGATGACGAGCTGGTCGGCGTTCTCCGGCAGCTGGCCGAGGGAGAGCGGGAACTGCTGGAACTGGCCGGGGCCGATCTTCGCGCCGCCCTCGGCGGTCCAGGTGACCTTGGTGACGGCCTCGTTGATGGTCTTGCCGTGCAGCTCCAGCGGCTTGGCGAGCTTGGACTTGGTGACCTCGGCCTTCCAGCCGGGGACGGGCTGCGGCATCACCGAGGCGAGCGGGTGGTTGGCCGGGAAGTTGACCTCGACCTTGACGGTGGAGGCGTTGTCGCGCTCGTTGGGGACCTTGACGTTGACGGTCGCGTAGCCGCCCTTCGCGGCCTCGCCCTGCGGCTGCACGCCGACGTGCGCGAACGCGGTGCCGGAGAGCAGCACGACGGAGGAGAGGGCGATGCCGCCGGTGGCGGCGATACGGGAAACGTTCATGGCAGAAGACACTCCAGCTCGGGAGAGGGGTCGGGGCTCCGGCACGCCGACGACCGGAGGCTTGCGATCCGGGTACGTGCGGGTGCTGGTGGTACGGGGCCGGTCGTACAGGTGCCGGTCGTACGTGTGCCGGTCGTACGCAACGGGGTCGTACGGAACGGTGAGATCCGGGTACGGCGTACGCGGCGTACGAAGGGCAGCGGGCGGTTCCGCCCTCGATGAGCGGTCCGCGAGCGGTCCCTCAGGGGGCGTCGGCGGTCCGCGTCAGGCCGCGAGGGCGAGGGCGGAGGCGGGCGGCCCGCGCCGGATGACCGTGTGCTGGAGTGCCTCCGCGCCGGACGGCGGTGAGGCGTCGTCGCCGGTCCTGGCGGGCCGGCGCGGCTCGGCCGCCGGAAGCCCGGGAAGGCCGGTGAGGAGTGCCCGTACGAGCGTCAGGGCGGCGCGCAGGGAGCGTACGAAGGCGCATTCGGCGAGCTCGGTCGCCCCGTGCGCGGAGAGCCGGGCGAGCCGGCGGAGGGCCAGGTCGCTGCGGCGCAGCAGCCAGCCGGTGGCGAGCGCGGCCAGCAAGTGACCGAGCACCATCGGCAGGTTGGGCAGGAGCTCGCCGCTCTGCGCGGCCGCCCCGGTCGCCAGATGGGCGGCGTGGCCGGGGTGCGCGTGGGTGGCGGCGGAGGCCGGGTCGACGCCCGCGTCGGCGAGGATCCGGGTGGCGTCCGCGGCGCTCATGGGGGCCGTGGTCGGGCCGCAGACGAGCTTCGCGGCCATCCGGATCAGCGCGTCGTCGGTGGCCGGCCCCAGGGCGGAGACCGAGAGCGGCCGCTGCCCGAGCCCGAACAGGACGTGCAGCCCGAGCTGTCCACCGGTCAGGGCCGCGACGATGACGGGCAGCGAGCGTTCCCGTCCGGCGAAGAGCACGGTGACGCCGAAGATCAACAGGAACCCGGCGACCAGAGTCCACAGAGCGATCCCCGCGCAGGCGGCGATCGCGTGCCCGAGGCCGGACAGCACGACGCAGACCGCGGTGAACACCGCGGCCCTCAGCAGACGTGGCGCGAGCGCGGGGGCAGACATGGCGGGAGACATCATCGCACCAGGCCCCGTCCCTCCATGCGGCAGGTCCGGAAGATCGCATTTCGGCCTCTTCGGGCGGGACATACACCGGCGCACGGTGTGCGCACATCCGCTGAACGAGCGCTCTTCTGGCTCCCAGGGGCTTACGGACCTCCAGGCGTGGCAATAGGTAACGGTATGTCGCGCCGCAGCATGTCGAGCCGCAGCCAGGAGGCTGAAGCATGAGCATCTGGTGGTCCCTCCATCTGAGGCGCGAGGCCGCGAGCGTTCCGCTCGCCCGGCGGCTGTTGCTCGGCACGATGGAGACGGCCGGGGTCGACCCCGATGTCTCCTACGACCTGTCGGTGGCCCTGACCGAGGCATGCGCCAACGCCGTCGAGCACGGCGGAGCCACCGGTTCCGGCCCGGCTTCGGAGGCGTACCGGGTCACGGCCTATCTGGACGGCGAGACCTGTCGTATCGAGGTCGCGGACGCGGGCCCGGGCTTCGCCGGTGTGGCGCGCCCCGCTGCCGCCGTCGCCTCGGACGCGGAGAGCGGGCGCGGGCTGCGGCTGATCGAGGAACTCGCGGACCACGTCCACTTCGGCCGCACGGGCCGGGGCGGGGCGCTGGTCAGCTTCGACAAGATCGTGAAGTGGCGCGCTGACGCGCCGTTGGCGCTGACCTGAAGCAGCTCCCCGCCCCCATACGTACGGGAGGGGCCCCGCCGACCGTCGTCGGTGGGGGCCCCTCCCGTCACAGGTGCGAGTCCAGGCTCAGCCCTTCAGGCCGGCCATCCACGCCTCGACTTCCTCGGACCGGCGCGGCAGGGAGTCGGAGAGGTTCCGGTTGCCGTCCTCCGTGACGAGGATGTCGTCCTCGATCCGGATGCCGATGCCCCGGTACTCCTCCGGCACGCTCAGGTCGTCGGCCTGGAAGTAGAGCCCCGGCTCGACGGTCAGGCACATGCCCGGCTCGAGCGTGGTGTCGACGTACGCCTCGGTGCGCGCGGCGGCGCAGTCGTGGACGTCCATGCCGAGCATGTGGCCGGTGCCGTGCAGGGTCCAGCGGCGCTGGAGGCCGAGCTCCAGGACGCGGTCCACGGGGCCCTCGACCAGGCCCCACTCGACGAGCTTCTCGGCGAGCACGCGCTGGGCGGCGTCGTGGAAGTCGCGGTAGGCGGCGCCCGGCTTGACGGCGGCGATGCCCGCCTCCTGCGCCTCGTACACGGCGTCGTAGATCTTGCGCTGGAGCTCGGTGTAGCGGCCGTTGATCGGCAGCGTGCGGGTCACGTCGGCGGTGTAGAGCTCGTTGGTCTCGACGCCGGCGTCGAGGAGCAGCAGGTCACCGGAGCGGACCGGACCGTTGTTGCGCACCCAGTGGAGGGTGGTGGCGTGCGGTCCCGCGGCGCAGATGGAGCCGTAGCCGACGTCGTTGCCCTCGACGCGGGCGCGCAGGAAGAACGTTCCCTCGATGTAGCGCTCGCTGGTCGCCTCGGCCTTGTCGAGGACCTTGACGACGTCCTCGAAGCCGCGGGCGGTGGAGTCGCAGGCCTTCTGGAGCTCGGCGATCTCGAACTCGTCCTTGACGAGACGGGCCTCGGAGAGGAAGACGCGCAGCTCTTCGTCGCGCTCGGCGGTGACCTTGTCGGTCAGCGCGGCTTCGATGCCGGCGTCGTGACCGCGCACGGCGCGGACCGGGCCGGTGGCCTCCTTGAGGGCGGCGACCAGCTCGCGGACGTCCTTGGCCGGGATGCCGAGCAGCTGCTCGGCCTCGGTCAGGGAGTGGCGGCGGCCGACCCACAGCTCGCCCTGGCCGTCGAGCCAGAACTCGCCGTTTTCGCGGTTGGAGCGGGGCAGCAGGTAGATCGTCGCCCGGTGGCCGGTCTTCGTCGGCTCCAGGACGAGGACGCCGTCCTCGGTCTGGTCGCCGGTGAGGTAGGCGTACTCGGTCGAGGCGCGGAAGCTGTACTCGGTGTCGTTCGAGCGCGTCTTCAGGTTGCCCGCGGGGATCACCAGGCGCTCACCGGGGAAGCGCGCGGAGAGCGCGGCGCGCCGGTCGGCGGTGTGCGCGGCCTGGGCGATGGGCCGCAGGTCGTGCAGCTCGGTGTCCGCCCAGCCGGACTTCATGTTCTCGGCGAGCTCGTCGGACACGCCCTGGTACAGGCCGTTCTTGCGCTGCTTGATCGGCTCTTCGGTCTCGTCCGGGGTTTCCGGGGTGAGCTCGTCTGCCACGGGGGGTCTCCTTTGGTACGACGCTGAACCCACTCCATCGTACGGTCGTACGGAAGAAGGCCCAGGGCCGGAAGACCCGTCACCGCAGCGTCACGCGGGGCTCACTCGACGTGCCCGAATCGCCCTGATTCAGACCCGCCGGAACGGCCCGGATTCAGACCCGCTCACAGTCCCGCTTTCAGACCCGCTTTCAGCCCGGCCACCTGTCCCGCCCGAGCGTCATTCGAAGCGGGCCGCGAGCAGGACCACGTCCTCTCCCTCGACGTCCGCAGCGGCAGCGGCGGCATCGCCGCCCATCCCCTCCGGCAGCAGCGTGCGCAGGATGTGGTCGGCGATGGCTCCGGGATCCGTACGGTCCGCCTTCGGGACGCCCGCGGCGGCGGCGTGCAGCCGGGCGAAGGCCCGGTCCATGGGGTCGCCGGTCCGGCGGAGCAGCCCGTCGGTGTAGAGCAGCACCGTTTCTCCGGGGGCCGGGGCGATCTCGACGCTCGGCGCCTCCCAGCAGGCGAGCATGCCGAGCGGTGCCGACAGCGAGGTCTCGACGAACTCGGTCCGGTGCTCGCCGATGATCAGCGGAGGCGTGTGACCCGCTCCGGCGAGGACGATCTTGCGCTGCTTGGGCTCGGAGTACGCGAAGAGCGCGGTCGCCGAGCGGGCGGGCTCGGTGAGCCGGAGCAGGAGTTCCAGGTCGGAGAGGACGGCGACCGGATCCTCGCCCTCCATGACCGCGTACGCCCGCAGGGAGGCACGCAGCCGGCCCATCGCGGCGAGTGCGCTCGGCCCGGTCCCGGAGACGGAGCCGACGGCGAGGCCCAGGGCGCCCTCGGGCAGCGGCAGTGCGTCGTACCAGTCGCCACCGCCCTGGGGGCCGGTGCGGTGGCGGGCGGCGAGCTGGACGCCGGGGACCCGGGGAAGCCGGCTGGGCAGCAACTCCTCGGCGACGGTGGCGACCTGGACGCGGGCGCGCTCCAGCTCCAGGAGGCGGGCGAGGTGCTCGGTGGCGTAGCGGCCGTAGAGACCGACGAGATCGCGCTGGCGCTCGACGGGTTCGGCGGGCTCGTCGTAGAGCCAGACGACGGCCCCGAGCTTGCCTGCGGCCTCGGTGGCGAGGGGGAGCGCGTAGCTGGCGGCGTAACCGAGCCGGGCGGCGACCTCGCGGTGACGCGGGTCGAGCTCGGGCTCGCCGAGCAGGTCGGGGACGGCGATGGGGTCGGGGATGGCGGCGGTGCCGGAGCGTGCCTCGGAGGAGCCGGGGCCGGGGGCGGCCAGTGGGTCGGCGGGGGCGGTCGTGGCTCTCGACCCCGCCGGTTCTGGGAGCCCGTCCAGGATACGGCCGTACGAGGTGGCGCTCCGCGGAACCGTCTCGATCGTGCCGAGCTCGGCGTGCGCGAGCCCGAGTCCGACGGTGGAGGCGGGGCCGCGGCCGTCCGCCGGTTCGAAGACCGCCATGCCGCGGCGCGCGCCGACGAGGGCGGCTCCGGCGCGCAGCACCTCGCGCAGCGCTTCGTCGAGCGAAGCGGTCTTGATCAGGCGTTCGGTGAGTTCATGGAGGGTGGTGAGGTCGGAGACCCAGCCGGCCAGCCGGTCCTGGATCAGTGCGCCGGGGATGCCCGGAAGGGCCGCCGCGGAGGGGTTTACGGTCGGGACGGGCGCGGTAGTGTGCGCGGGCGAGGGAACCGTGGAATCGATTCCAGCCACTTTCGGCAGGTGTGGGGCGCTCATGTCGGACGGCTTTCCGACGGGTGCGTTTCGCTCAATAGCATCGCAAACCCCCATGTCAATCTGCGCCGCTAGCAATGCATCCACATGTACACGCACAAGAGGAGCGATGTCCAGCATTGTCCCCACGGGACTTGTGGTGTCCGTGGGGTTTGGCAGAAGGGTTGAAGTGCAGGCCAAGTTGGCCGAAAATTGCCCCCTCGGTGCACCATTTGCGGTCGACTGGCGTCGTTTGAAAGCGCGTTGATTTGAACGTGATGGGTACGTAATCGGTGATGGCCAGGGGCAGTTGAAGCTGCCCCGGAACCTGGCAAGGTGCCTGGGCGTCCTCACCGCCGCAGGCCGCGCCCCTCCAGTGGACGACGAGCCTCAGCTCGGCCGCTCCCGCCCCACCGCACGGGGCGGTGACCCGCCGACCTTGTACGCGCTGCTACGCACGGTGAAGTGATCTGCACATGGTGTGATGTGGATTCGGCGTTCAACGGAAAGGAACGAGCGCTCATGCGCGAGATCCTCGGAAGGCGACGCAGGTTCCGGCTTCGGCGCAGGGAAAGGACCGTCCAGCTCGACGCGGCGCTCGTGTGCGCCACCGAGTGGGGCTGGCCCGTTCTGCCCGGTGTCGGGCTGAAGGCGACGACCCGTACGTCCAGAGGGGCCGGCTGCGCCTGCCCCGACCCCGGGTGTGTCGTACCCGGCGCACACCCCTTCGACCCCGGACTGCTCGCGGCCACCACCGACGAGCGCATGATCCGCTGGTGGTGGACCCGGCGCCCGGACGCCCCGATCGTCCTGGCCACCGGAGGCGGCGCGCCCTGCGCGGTCAGCCTGCCGGCCGTCGCGGGAGCGCGCGCCCTGGCCGCCCTCGACACGATGGGCATGCGGCTCGGCCCGATCGTGGCGACGCCCACGCGCTGGTCGCTGCTGGTCGCCCCGTACGGCCTCGAACAGCTCGGCGATCTCCTGTACGCGAAGGACGACGTGCCCAGTTCGCTGCGGTTCCACGGCGAGGGCGGCTACCTGCTGCTGCCGCCGTCGGTCGCAGGGACGGGCCAGGTGCGCTGGGAGCGCGCCCCGCTGGAGGGCTCGGCGAGCCCCTGGCTGCCGGACGTGGAGGCGGTCGTGGACGCCCTGGTCGAGGCGAGCACGGGCGCGCCCGGGGGCGGCAGCAGACTCACGTACTGAGGGGCGGCGCTGAGGGGCGCCTGCCGACGGGCGGCACTGACGGCGTACCGACGGGCGGCACTGACGGGCGCACCGACGGGTGGTGCTGCCGGGCGTACTGGCTGTGCACGGAGGCGGGGCCTCACCCATACGGGTGTGAGGCCGCCCGACTTATACGGGAAACGGGCGCGCGGCGCGCGATGCGCCGCCGGTCCGCCGATATCTTCGGCGGACCGTTCACGAAGCGTCATAGCCAGCCGGGCAGGTGGGTCCCTTGAATCTCCGCATGATCGGGCTCGGGGCCGCCGTGGCGTGCGCCACGCTCCTGCCGCTCGTCGCCCTCGCCGGCCAGGCGTCCGGCCCAGGCCCGGACGGCGACGCCAAGCCCCAGGCGGACCGAGGCGCGGAGGGCGGTCTGCTGCCGGGTCTCGGCCTCGGGGGCGGGCAGACGACACCGTCACGGCCTACGCCCACACCCCCGCCTCAGGACGGCCCCCAGGCCTCCCCGCCGGGCGAGCCGGCGGCTGCCCCCGCCCGCAGTTCGCACTGTGGCCCGGAACTGACCTCCCCGGACGGGATCGAGGCACAGACCTGTGTGCTCACCGAGGGCCGAGACACCTGGGGACGTACGTACTACCGCAACGCCGGTGGCCAGCGGCTCGACGCCGTACTCACCCTGATGGGGCCCGCGGGGCGGACCGTACAAGTGCGTTGTGCCGTTGTCGCGCGGGATGAACCGGGGGCGTGCGAGACGCCCAGGGAGCGTGCGCGGGGCGCGGTCTCGGCATATTCGGCCGTAGCGGAATTCGCGGGTGCGGGAGAGGGATCCAGTACGCCGCTGCTGCTGCGGGCCGGGAGCAACACGGCCGGTGCAGGCGGAAGTTGAGATTCCGGACGGTGTCGTGGTGATCCGTCCGGGTATGAGAAGACCCGATCGCTGGCGACGGGGGATGCACCAGCGACCGGGCTTCTAGAACGGTAACAAGAGATCTGCGGTTCGCAAATTCGATCTCGGTTATTCGGACAGGGATTTACCCGACCGCACGAGGAGTTGTGGCGGATGTCACCGACTGGTCGGTCTGTCAGTCCACACCGTCACCACACGCCCCTCGCGTATCAGCTGAGCGTGACCTGACGGTTGGTGAGACCGCCGCGAGCCCGGCGCTCCTCCGGGGTGAGCGGGGCGTCGGTGGCCAGCGCCGCGGCGAGTCGCTCGGCGAGCTCGGCGGCGGGCTTCTCGCAGTCCTCGGCGCTCATCGACGTCGGCAGGTCCCAGACCGGGACCATGAGGCCGTGGGCCCGGAAGGAGCCGACCAGACGGGTGTTCTCGCCGAGGGAGGACGTGCCGGCGGCGTGCAGCCGGGCCAGCGCGTCGAGCAGCTTCTCCTCGGGGTGCGGCATGACCCAGCGCAGGTGGTTCTTGTCCGGGGTCTCGCACCAGTACGAGGAGTCCACGCCGGTCAGCTTGACCGTGGGGATCGCGGCGGCGTTGGCGCGCTCCAGGGAGGCGGTGACCTCGGCGTTGGAGTTGTCGGCGGACTCCGGAATCCAGAATTCGAAGCCCGTGTGCACGACCGGCGCGAAATCGCTGTTCGGGTCGAGCAGATCCTGCAGGCGCGGGCCGTCGGCCGGCACGCGGCGCGGGGTGACCGGAGAGCCCGGCTCCGTCTCCAGGGCGCGCAGCAGGGTGTCCGCGAGGTCGCGGGCGAGGTCGCCGGAGGAGGAGTCGTTCTGGAGGGCGAGGAGGACGGAGCCGTCGTCGCGGCGGAGCGCGGGCCATGCCATGGGCAGCACGGTCGCGAGCGTCACGGACGGGACACCCTCCGGGAGGCCGTCCTTCAGCGTGAGCGGGACGGTGGCGGCGGGCACCAGCTCGCGCAGCGCGACCCAGTCGCACTCGCCGGGCAGTCCCTCGAAGGGACGCTGGACCAGCTCGGTCACGGCGTGCGCGGCGGCCCGGCCGTGACACGCCTTGTAACGGCGGCCCGACCCGCAGGGGCACGGCTCGCGCGCACCGACGACCGGGATCTCCCCGTTCGTGACCTGTGCCTTGGCGGCCTTCGTCTGGGGGCGCTTCTTGGCCATGGTGTGGCTTCTCCCGATAGCGGCAGTGCTGTGATGCAGGGCCGCACATGGTGCACGGCTCTGTGTCGGGCGAGCCTAGCCGTACGGGAGTGCCGAGGGGCTCAAGCGGGGACGTTCACTACTCGGGGGAGGCCGAGGGCACGGTGCCCGGCGGCCCTCCGGACCGACAGTGCCCGGCGGTCTCCCGGACCTGGGTAGGCGACGGTTCAGGCCGTCGTACGCGTCCGGTGGGGGCCGCCGTCGTACGCGTCCGGTGGAGGCCGCCGGTGCGCGCGCGTCAATCCAGGCTGCCGGACGCGCGCGCGTCAATCGAGGTCGTCGTACGCGTCCAGGAACTCGAAGCTCGAGCCGCCGCCGACCCGCGCTGCGAAGTCCTCGCGGCGATGGCCCTCGGTGACCAGCACCCAGACCGTCACCTCGCCGGACGCGCTGTCCCGTACGCCCCAGTCCTGAGCCAGGGCGCTGATGATGTTCAGCCCGCGGCCGCCGCGCGCGGTGACCGAGGGCGTCGACGGAACGGGCCGGGTCGGGCCACCGCCGTCCGTCACCTCGACCGTCAGCCCACCCGACGGATCGACCCGCCAGGCCGCCCGGACATCCCCGTCGCCCACGTCCGCCCGCCCCAGCGGCCTGCCGTGTCGGCAGGCATTGCTGAGCAGCTCGGAAAGGATCAGTACCGCGTCGTCGACGACCGATTCGGACATCCCGCTGCGGATCAACTGCTCCCGCATACGGTGTCTCGCTTCACCCACGCCCGCAGGGCCATGGGGTACGGCCATGCTCGACGACGTGGGCACCTCCTGTGCCACCACCAACGCCACCCCCGAGACCTCCTTTGCCCCACGCCACGGTGTGGATGCCCCAATGGCCTGGACCGGAAACCGCCCCATGAGCGTGCGGTGACGCACTCGTGACGATCGAGTACGGACCGAACGCGCCGGTGCACTCCCTGTTAGCCGAGAGACGGATGGGGCGGACGGGTCAGGAGGGGCCGGGGATGGGGTCAAAGACGGCCCAACTGGGACAGCACTTGCTGGGGTCGGTTGGTGATGATCGCGTCGACGCCGAGCCGCTCGCAGAGTTCGACGTCCTCCGGCTCGTCCACTGTCCATACATGGACCTGGTGTCCGGCCTTCTGGAGCCGCAGGATCACGGAGGGGTGGTGGCGGACGATCCGGATCGACGGTCCGGCGATCACCGCGCCCGCCGGGAGCCGGCCGTCGCGCAGCCGGGGGGTGACGAACTGCGAGAGCGAGACGGTGGGGAGGGTCGGCGCGGCGGCCGCGATCCGGTGCAGGGAGCGCGCCGAGAAGCTCATGACCCGTACGGGAGACTCCTCGGGGGTGGCCGGCTCCGCGAGGCCGAAACGCTTGAGCAGGTGGAGGAGCCGTTCCTCGACCTGGCCCGCCCAGCGGGTGGGGTGCTTGGTCTCGATGGCCAGCTCGACGCGGCGCCCGGCGTCGGAGACCAGCTCCAGGAGGCGTTCCAGGGTCAGTACGGAGGTGAGTCCCTGGTCTTTCCAGTCCGGGCTCTCCCCCGCCTCCTCGCGCCCCTTCCACGTGCCGAAGTCGAGGGCGGCGAGGTCGGCGAGCTCCAGCGCGGAGACGGCGCCGCGGCCGTTGGAGGTGCGGTCGACGCGTCGGTCGTGGACGCAGACGAGGTGGCCGTCGGCAGTGAGCCGGACATCGCACTCGAGGGCGTCGGCGCCGTACTCGATGGCCTTCACATAGGCGGCGAGCGTGTGCTCGGGGGCTTCTTCGGAGGCTCCGCGGTGGGCGACCACCTGGACAGGGGTGGGGTTCGGGTGCGGCCGAGGGTGCTGCCGTGCGTGGGTCACCGCGTCATGGTGCCATTGGCGGAGCGGGCACATGGAGGCGCGTCCGTTCTGTCCGTAAATAAAGAATCGGACGCAGATGCACAGCTCCGCCTTACAGTGGCCTGACGTCCAGTGGGAAAAGCTGTTCGCAGCACCTTTGTAGAAAACCACCCACCCACGCAGTGAACCGCAGTGAACGAGGAGAGAGCCGTGAGCACCGAGAACGAGGGCACCGAGGTTCCGGCGGACCCGAGTGCCCCGTCCGCCCCTCCCGCCCCTCCTATGCCGCCCACGCCCCCGTCGTCGGCGGACGACGTCCACCCGGAGCGGCAGACGCAGGTGCAGCCCCAGGTACACGCACAGGCGCACGCGCCGACGCAGGCACCAGCACCGGAACCGGCGACTGTCGCGGCGGGTGGCTGGCCTCCGCCGCCCCCGGCCGTACCGGCAGCCTGGGGCGCGTCGGTCCCGCCCGCCCCGGAGGCGCCGCGGAAGCGGACCGGCGGCCTGGTGGCGGCGGTTCTGGTGGCGGCGCTGGTGGCCGGCGGTGTCGGCGGCGGCATCGGCTACTGGGCGGCAGAGCGCGGCGACGACGGGATCAGCTCGACGACGGTCTCGGTGGGCGACTCCCCGGCGTCCTTCAAGCGTGACCCGGGCACGGTCGCGGCGGTGGCGAACAAGGCGCTGCCGAGCGTGGTGACCATCCAGGCGAAGTCCGGTGGCGGTGGCGGTGGCGGCGGTGACAGCGAGGGCGAGGGCGGCACAGGCACCGGCTTCGTCTACGACAAGGAAGGCCACATCGTCACCAACAACCACGTGGTGGCGTCGGCGGCGGAGGGCGGCACGCTCTCGGCGACGTTCTCGAACGGCAAGACGTACGACGCGGAGGTCGTGGGCCGGGCGGAGGGCTACGACGTGGCCGTCCTGAAGCTGAAGAAGGCCCCGGACGGGCTGGCTCCGCTCCCGCTCGGCGACTCCGAGAAGGTGGCGGTGGGCGACTCGACGATCGCGATCGGCGCGCCGTTCGGCCTGTCCAACACGGTGACGACGGGCATCATCAGCGCCAAGAACCGCCCGGTCGCCTCGGGCGACGGCTCCGGCGGCAACAACTCGTACATGAGCGCCCTGCAGACGGACGCCTCGATCAACCCGGGCAACTCCGGCGGCCCGCTCCTGGACGCGAGCGGCGCGGTCATCGGCATCAACTCGGCGATCCAGTCGACCGGCAACGGCTTCGGCCAGTCCCAGGCGGGCTCGATCGGCCTCGGCTTCGCGATCCCGGTCAACCAGGCCAAGAACGTGGCCGAGCAGCTGATCAAGACGGGCAAGCCGGTCTACCCGGTGATCGGCGCGACGGTGAACATGACCGACAAGGGCGAGGGCGCCACGATCGCCCAGGAAGGCGCGGGCGGCACGCCGGCGATCACCCCGAACGGCCCGGCGGCGAAGGCGGGCCTGAAGCCGGGCGACGTGATCACCTCCCTCGGCGACCGCCAGATCGACAGCGGCCCGACGCTCATCAGCGAGATCTGGACCCACAAGTCGGGCGACACGATCAAGCTCACCTACGAGCGCGACGGCAAGCCGACGACGACCACGGTCACCCTCGGCGAACGCACGGGCGACAACTGACCGGCTAGGCTGTCCCCCGCGCCACCCCGAACGGGACCCGGCGCGGGGTGGGTTGCCCGAGCGGCCTAAGGGAACGGTCTTGAAAACCGTCGTGGCGCGAGTCACCGTGGGTTCAAATCCCACACCCACCGCCACCCGAAACGGCCCCTGACCAGCATCATCGGTCAGGGGCCGTTCGCATTGCCTGGCGCCAGGCGCCAGGACCGGCCGTGGTTCCTCCTGGTGGCCACCGACTTCATCGAGCCGCCGGGATCACCCTGGTGCGGTCAGCCGTCGAACCAGACGACCAGGCGGACTCCTTCGTCGCCGTGCAGCCTCGCGAGGGTGCGGATGACCGTCCAGACGGCACCCCCTCGCTGTCGGGGGCAGCGGCCGCGACGGGATTCCGCGCTTGCCCGTCGGGTGGGGCCGGGAGGGCGTTCACCGTGCGTTCTCGGTGTGCTGGGTCAGGCGGGCCGCCGATTGGATGGTCGTGCGGGCCTCGTGTTCGGTCAGGCCCGTGTAGATCGCCGCCGTGGTGAGGGCTTCGGTGAGGGAGTCGCCGAGGCCGTTCTCGTAGGCGCGGCAGGCCGCCCAGAAGAGGCGCGTGTTGCGTTGGCCCTCGTGGGCCGTGCGGACGAAGTGGATCAGGCCTCGGCCGTGGCCCGGGGTGTGGTCCGGGCGGGTGCGCGGTGGTGCCGGGGGTGTGATCAGGGTCAGGAGGGGGCGGGGGCAGGGGGCCGGGTCGAGGTGTTCGCTGCCCGGGGCCAGCCGGTACGCGCCCTTGGCCGTGACCGAGCCCGGTCCCACCAGGTAGCCGCCGGCGCCGCGGATGTCGATGCCGGGGGCGAGGCGGCTCGCCGAGTTCGGGACGACGACGTCCGGCGGGCCGGTCAGCCACAGGTGCCGGCCGCCGCTCGGGGTGAGCACCGTGACCGTGGGCGGCAGCGTGAAGAGGTGTTCGAGCGCCAGGTGGCGCAGCTCGGCCGTGACGTCCGCGGGCGCGTCCGCGTGCTTGACGTCGAGGTCGACGCCGATCAGGTGGTACGGCGGGCGCCCGCAGGCGATGCCGTAACCGGTGGCCCAGGGCGCGGCCGCGAACAGCGCCCGTACCCCCGCGAGGTCGGTGGTCGCGTCGTGCACGCCGTGTCCGGGGCGGCCGCACTCCCCGTGGCAGCCGGAGGGGTGCGGTTCGTCCCGGTGCGGGGAGCGGATCGCGGGGAGCTTCGTGGCGGACAGGGGGATGACGGGGAGCCCGCGCTCTGCCGCTGACAGCGCGTGGGCGAGGGCCAGGGTGGCGGAGCGCCGGTCGGAGGTGGCCATGCGACCAGTTTCGTACACACGTTCGAAGAAGGGAAGAGGGCAGGGTGTGGGCGGTCGGGAGGATTGGCTGAAAATCTGCCGGAACGCTTCCTCCCTTGCGGCGGCTCGCCTCCGGTGGCGCGAGGCCGTCGTCGGGCGGGTGAGCTGCGCCTTTGAAGGCGCGAAGGTGGTTTATCGACTTGTCCTCACGCTTGAGGGGGAATCGGCCGCTGAGGGGTGGTTCGCCGGGGATTGTGTGGGCAACTCTGGAGTCGCGACGTCGAGCACAACGACCGAGGCGGTCGGCCAACTGCCTTGGAATCAGCCGTACTTCAGTGAACGGCAATACACAGCTTCAGCTCACGGAGGAAATGACATGGCAAGCATCCGTACCGCCCGCGTTCTCGCCGCCGCCGCCGCGCTGCCCCTGGCCGCCGCGCTCTTCACCGGCGTTGCCCAGGCCGACAACGGCGGCTTCGCGGACGACGGATCGAACACGAGCGTCGCCTCCGTCATCGGCAGCGGCGTGGGTGGCGACAACTACGGCAACTCGACCACCACGCAGCAGGTGGCCACCGGCTCCGGTGCCTCCAATCAGAACAACACCGCCAGTGTGAACGGCTCCGCGTTCACGAACATCGAGCAGTCGAACGCGACGGTCAACTTCTACCCCTGGTGGTTCTAGTTCCCCAGCTGGGTCCGGCCCGACGGGGGGAATGACGGCGGGGTGAAAGGCGGCCCGCGCGACGGTGCTTCGGCATCGGCGCGCGGGCCGCTGTCGTGTGTGCGCATGCCTTGTGGAGGCATGCGCGCCATGTGCCCACCTGGGCCGCGCGCGTCCGTGACCTTGACAGGCTCCCGGTATCTGACGGACAGTCAGAAACCTTAGTCGTACCCCCGGGAGGCCGTCGCCGTGCACCTCGCCCCGACCGAGCGGCAGCTCCGGCTGCGCGCCGAACTCCGCGCGTACTTCCGTGACGTGATGCCCGACGGCCCACCGCCCCCCGCCGACACCGCCGCGCAGCGCGCGCTGCTCCGGCGGATCGGCCGAGACGGCATGCTCGGGCTCGGCTGGCCGCAGGAGTACGGAGGCCAGGGCCGAGGCCCCGACGAGCAGTTCGTCTTCTTCGACGAGGCGTACCGCGCCGGTGCCCCCGTCTCCATGGTCACGCTCAACACCGTCGGCCCGACCCTGATGAAGTACGGGACCGAGGAGCAGAAGGCGTACTTCCTGCCCCGGATCCTTCGCGGCGAGACCGTCTTCGCCATCGGGTACAGCGAGCCGGAGGCCGGCACCGACCTGGCCTCGCTCCGTACGAAGGCCGTACGGGACGGGGACTCCTGGCTGATCGACGGGCAGAAGATCTTCACCTCGAACGCCCAGAACGCCGACTGGATCTGGCTCGCCTGCCGCACCGACCCCGACGCCCCGCAGCACCGGGGCATCTCCATCGTGCTGGTCCCGACGGGCGCCCCCGGCTTCTCGTGGACGCCGATCGAGACGGTCGGCGGGCTGACGACCACGGCGACGTACTACGACGGCATCCGCGTCCCCGCCGGGAACCTGGTCGGCGAGGAGAACGGCGGCTGGGGGCTGATCACCAACCAGCTCAACCATGAACGGGTCGCCCTCGCCGCGATCGGCATGCAGGCCGAGGACTTCTACGCGGCCGCGCTCGGCCGGGCACGCACCCCCGATCCGGTGACGCGGCGGCGCCGTGTTGACGAGCCGTGGATACGGATTCGAGCCGCCGAGGCACATGCCCGGCTCGCGGCAACGCGCCTGCTCAACTGGCGTTTGGTGGGGGATGTGGGGGCGGGTCGGCTGGCCCCCGGAGACGCCAGCGGGGTGAAGTTCGTGGGAACCGAATCGGCGGTGGAGGTGTACCGAATATGTCAGGAGATCGCGGGCGGAGCGGGACTGGTGAGGGCGGGGTCGCCGGGGGAGTTCGACGGCGGTGAGCTCGAACGGATGAACCGCGCCGCGCAGATCAACACCTTCGGGGGAGGGGTGAGCGAGGTGCAGCGCGAGATCGTCGCGACGATGCGACTCGGCATGAAGGGGAGGGGGCGGCGATGAGGGACGGATTGGACGGACGGGGCGGACTGGACGGGCAGGACGGGCTGGGCGGCGGACCGGGCGGACCGGATGGGCTGTACGAGCGGCTGAAGGCTTACGAAGGGCAGGCCGCCGCCACCGCGGGCGCCGGCAAGGACCTGGTCAACGAGCCGATGATCAGGCACTGGTGCGAGGCGATGGGCGACGCCGACCCGGCCTACCGGGGGCCGGACGCCGTCGCGCCGCCGACGATGCTCCAGGCGTGGACGATGGGCGGTCTGTCCGGCCACACCGACCGCTCCGGGGCCTACGACGAGCTGCTCACACTCCTCGACGAGGCGGGGTGCACGTCCGTCGTCGCCACCGACTGCGAGCAGGAGTACGTGCGGCCGCTGCGACCGGGCGACGCGATCACCTTCGACGCGGTCATCGAATCGGTCTCGGACCGCAAGACCACCAAGCTCGGCACGGGGCACTTCGTCACGACCCGCATGGACATCCACGCCGACGGCGAACTGGCCGGCACCCACCGCTTCCGCATCCTCAAGTACGCGCCGGCGGCGGTGAAGCCGAAGGCGAGCGGCGCTCAGCCTGCCGCCCGGCGGCCCCGGCCGGTGATCAACCGGGACAACGCCGGGTTCTGGGAGGGCGTGGCCGCGCACCGGCTGCTCATCCAGCGCTGCACGGGCTGCGCGACGCTCCGCTTCCCCTGGCTCCCGGGGTGCAACGCCTGCGGATCGCAGGAGTGGGACACGGTCGAGGCGAGCGGGTCCGGGACCGTCTTCTCGTACGTGGTGATGCACCACCCGCCCTTCCCGGCCTTCGACCCGCCCTATGCCGTCGGGCTGATCGAACTGGCCGAAGGCGTGCGGATGATCAGCAACGTGGTCGGGGTGCCGTACGACAAGGTCCGGATCGGGATGCCGGTCCGGTTGGAGTTCCTCCGCGTGGACGAGGACCTTGAGCTGCCCGTGTTCCGGGCGCAGGACGGCGGGGAGGGCTGACATGGACTTCACGCCCACGGAGGAGCAGGGCGCGGCCCAGGAGCTGGCGGCCCGGATCTTCGGCGATCTCGCCACGCACGAGCGGCTCGCGGCGGCCGGCACGGGCACGGACGCCGAGCTGTGGAAGGCCCTGTGCGCGGCCGGGCTGCCTGGGGCGGTCGAGGAGATCGGGCTGCTCGGCCTGGTGCTGCTCGCCGAGGAGCAGGGGCGGGTGACGGCCCAGGTGCCGTTCGCCGCGAGCTGTGTCTTCGGCCTCCTCGCCATTGCCCGGCACGGTACGGACGAGCAGCGGGAGCGGCTGCTGCCGGGTCTCCGGGACGGTACGGCGGTGGCGACCGGAGCCTTCCCGCCCGTCGGACATGTACGGGCCGGAGCGGACGGCCTGCTCGCGGGGACGGTGGAGTGGGTGCCCTGGCTCAGGGACGCCACGCACGTCCTCGTACCGGACCAGGAGGGCACGCTCTGGCTCGTGCCCACGGCGGACGGGTCGGTCGGCGGTTCGGTGGGCGGCTCGGGGGGCGCTTCGGCGGGTGGCTCGGTTTCGGTGGAGCCCGTCGAGCTCACCGCGCCGTGGGCCGCGGGGCGGCTCGTTCTCGACGGTGCGCGCGGGGAGCGGATCGGGGGCTCGGACGCTCGCGGAGACGCCCGCGCGGACGTCCTGGAGATGGCCCGGGTCGTGTTCGCGGGGCTTCAGGCCGGCGTCTGCGCCGGGTCTCTGGCCCGGGCCGTGGCGTACACCTCGGTACGGGAGCAGTTCGGCCGCCCCCTCTCCACCCACCAGGCCGTCCAGCTCCGGGCCGCCGACGCCCACATGGACACCGAGGCGATCAGGGTGACCGCCTACGAGGCCGCCTGGCGTCACGACGAGGGCCTGCCGGCCGCCGAGCACGCGCTGACCGCCGCCTGGTGGGCGTCGGAGGCGGGCAAGCGGGTCGTGCACGCGGGCCAGCATCTGCACGGCGGCATGGGCGCCGATCTGGACCACCCCGTCCACCGGCACTTCCTCTGGGGCCGGCAGCTCGACGCGTACCTCGGCTGCGGCACCGAACTCCTCGCCGAACTGGGCGACCTGATCGCGAACGGAGAGGCCTCATGAAACCCGGGTACGAGTTGGCGCCCCTGGTCGTGCCGATCACCCGCACCCTGATCGTCGCCGGGGCCGTCGCCTCCCGCGACTACCAAGACGTGCACCACGACGCGGAGTCGGCGAGAGCGAAGGGCTCCCCCGACATCTTCATGAACATCCTGACGACCAACGGCCTGGTGGGGCGGTACATCACCGACCGGCTGGGCCCCGGCGCGGTGCTGCGCAAGGTGGCGATACGGCTCGGCGCGCCCAACTACCCCGGAGACACGATGACGTTGACGGGGACGGTCACCGAGGTCGACGGCGTCACCGCCCAGGTGCGGGTGGTCGGTGCCAACGGGCTCGGTCACCACGTCACCGGCACGGTGACAGTGACGCTGCCGACGCTGCCGGAGGTGGGGGCATGAGCATCCGGAAGGCCGACCTGCTCGGTGGGCGCGCCGCCGTCGCAGGGATCGGCGCGACCGAGTTCTCCAAGGACTCGGGCCGCAGCGAGCTCAAGCTGGCCGTCGAGGCGGTGGGCGCTGCCCTCGACGACGCCGGGCTGACCCCGGCGGACGTCGACGGCATGGTCACCTTCACCATGGACACCAATCCGGAGATCACCGTCGCCCAGGCGGCCGGCATCGGCGAGCTGTCCTTCTTCTCCCGCATCCACTACGGAGGCGGGGCCGCCTGTGCCACGGTCCAGCAGGCTGCCCTCGCCGTCGCTACCGGGGTCGCCGAAGTCGTGGTCTGCTACCGGGCGTTCAACGAACGCTCGGGACGCCGCTTCGGCTCGGGGGTCCAGCAGCGCGAGCCCTCCGCCGAGGGCGCCGCGCTCGGCTGGCAGCTCCCCTTCGGGCTGCTCACACCGGCCTCCTGGGTCGCGATGATCGCCCAGCGGTACCTCCACACGTACGGTCTGACACCGGACGCCTTCGGGCACGTCGCCGTCACCGACCGTCGGTGGGCGGCGACCAACCCCGCCGCGTACTTCCACGGCAAACCGATCACCCTGGCGGATCACGCCGCCTCACGCTGGATCGTCGAGCCGCTCCGGCTCCTCGACTGCTGCCAGGAGACCGACGGCGGCCAGGCGATCGTCGTCACCTCGGCCGAGCGCGCCCGCGACCTGCGCCACCCGCCCGCCGTGATCGTCGCCGCCGCGCAGGGGGCCGGCCGCGCCCAGGAGGCGATGACCAGCTTCTACCGCGACGACCTGACCGGCCTGCCCGAGATGGGCGTGGTGGCGAGACAGCTGTGGCAGACCTCGGGCCTCGCACCCGCCGACATCGACGTCGGCATCCTCTACGACCACTTCACCCCGTTCGTGCTGATGCAGCTGGAGGAGTTCGGGTTCTGCGGACCGGGGGAGGCGTCCGAGTTCGTCGCTGCGGACGCGCTGCCGCTGAACACGCACGGCGGCCAGCTGGGGGAGGCGTACCTCCACGGGATGAACGGCATCGCGGAGGCCGTGCGCCAGGTGCGGGGCACGTCCGTGAACCAGATACCCGGCGCGGCCAGGACGCTGGTCACGGCGGGCACCGGAGTCCCGACCTCCGGTCTGATCCTGGCGGCGGACGGCTGACGCGCGGGGGTGAGCCGGGGCGGGCGGACCCCTACTCGCGCGTCGCCCGCCCTCCACCTTCAGGAGGTCCAGCTGTCCCCACCCCTACAACCTGAGGGGGAGTGCGGTTCGGGACCTGGGGCCGATCCGCCGCCAGGTGCCCGCTCCTAGCGTGGAGTCATGACTCCGCCACCTTCCGGCCCCGTCTGCGTCGGCGCCTCCACGGCCGCCGCCGGCTACCCGTCGTTCTCGTCCTACGTACGGGCTCGGGGGCCCGTGCTGCTGCGCACCGCCCGCTCGCTGACCGCGAACCCGGCGGACGCGGAGGACCTGCTGCAGACCGCGCTGACCAAGACGTTCGTCGCCTGGGAGCGGATCGAGGACCACCGCGCCCTGGACGGCTACGTCCGGCGTGCGCTGGTGAACACTCGTACGTCCCAGTGGCGCAAGCGCAAGGTCGACGAGTTCGCGTGCGAGGAGCTGCCGGAGCCGGCCGGACTGCCCGAGCCCGACCCGGCCGAGCGGCAGGTGCTGCACGACGCCATGTGGCGTGCGGTGATGAAGCTCCCCGACCGCCAGCGGGCGATGGTCGTCCTGCGGTACTACGAGGACCTCAGCGAGGCGCAGACGGCCGAGGTGCTCGGCGTCTCGATCGGTACGGTCAAGAGCGCGGTGTCGCGGGCGCTCGGCAAGCTCCGCGAGGACCCGGAGCTGGCGCCGGTGCGGTGAGGGACGGCGCCGCCTCTTGGCCGCCAGGCAGCCCCAGCCCTAGGGCAGTCCCCGGCCCGGGCAGCTCGTGACTGTCGGCCCCGGCAGTTCGTGACCCCCTCGCCCCGCCAGCCCCCACAGCCCGTTCAGCCCCGCCGTCCCCACCTCTGCCAGCGATCACTGGCAATTTCCGTACTCCCGGGTAGTGACATACCGCGTGGTACGTGAGCAGAATCTGGACACCCCTACTACTGCCACGTAGCGCCCACCGGGAGGACGCCGTGCTGAGCACCATGCAGGACGTACAGCTGACTGTGAGCCGCATCCTGAACCACGGGATGACGATCCACGGAAAGTCCGTCATCACCACCTGGACCGGGGAGCCCGAGCCGCACCGCCAGACCTTCGCGGAGACGGGCGCCCGCGCGACCCAGCTGGCGAACGCCCTGCGTGACGAGCTCGGAGTCACCGGCGACCAGCGTGTTGCCACGCTCATGTGGAACAACGCGCAGCATGTCGAGGCGTACTTCGCCATCCCTTCCATGGGCGCCGTGCTGCACACCCTCAACCTACGGCTTCCCCCTGAGCAGTTGGTCTTCATCGTCAACCACGCCGTCGACCGGGTCGTCATCGTCAACGGCACGCTGCTCCCGCTCCTCGCCCCGCTCCTCCCGCACCTGCCGACCATCGAGCACATCGTGGTCGCGGGCCCCGGCGACCGTTCCGTCCTCGACGGCGTGACGCCCCGCGTGCACGACTACGAGGAGCTGATCGCGGGCCGCCCCACCACCTTCGACTGGCCCGAGCTGGACGAGCGTTCGGCCGCCGCCATGTGCTACACCTCCGGGACCACGGGTGACCCCAAGGGTGTCGTCTACTCCCACCGTTCGATCTACCTGCACTCCATGCAGGTCAACATGGCCGAGTCGATGGGCCTGACGGACCGCGACACGACCCTCGTCGTCGTCCCGCAGTTCCACGTCAACGCCTGGGGCCTGCCGCACGCCACGTTCATGACCGGCATCAACATGCTCATGCCGGACCGGTTCCTCCAGCCCGCCCCGCTCGCCGACATGATCGAGCGCGAGAAGCCGAGCCACGCCGCCGCCGTCCCCACCATCTGGCAGGGCCTGCTCGCCGAGGTCACCGCCAACCCGCGCGACCTCACCTCCATGCGGCAGGTCACCATCGGCGGCGCCGCCTGTCCGCCCGCCCTCATGGAGGCGTACGACCGGCTCGGCGTCCGCCTCTTCCACGCCTGGGGCATGACGGAGACCTCCCCGCTCGGCACCATGGCCCACCCGCCGGCCGGTCTGTCCGACGAGGAGCAGTGGCCGTACCGCATCACGCAGGGCCGCTTCCCGGCGGGCGTCGAGGCCCGCCTCGTCGGCCCCGGCGGCGAACGGCTGCCCTGGGACGGCGAGTCGGCCGGTGAGCTGGAGGTACGCGGCACCTGGATCGCGGGCGCGTACTTCGGTGGCATCGACGGCGAGCCGGACCGCCCGGCCGACAAGTTCAGCGAGGACGGCTGGCTGAAGACCGGCGACGTCGGCGTGATCAGCCCGGACGGCTACCTCACCCTCACCGACCGCGCCAAGGACGTCATCAAGTCCGGCGGCGAGTGGATCTCGTCGGTCGAGCTGGAGAACGCGATCATGGCGCACCCGGAGGTCGCCGAGGCGGCCGTCGTCGCCGTCCCGGACGAGAAGTGGGGCGAGCGTCCGCTGGCGACCGTCGTCCTCAAGGAGGGTTCGACGGCCGACTACGTGACGCTGCGGGACTTCCTCGCCGAGTCGATCGCCAAGTGGCAGCTGCCCGAGCGCTGGGCGATCATCGCGGCCGTACCGAAGACGAGCGTCGGCAAGTTCGACAAGAAGGTGATCCGCAGGCAGTACGCGGACGGGGTACTGGACGTCACCCAGCTGTAGTCAGTACGGAGGTTCGCACGGAAGAGAGGAGAGGGGGAGCGGTCTACCGACCGCTCCCCCTCTCTCCATTGGTACCGCTCAGTTCGTGCCGATCTTCGCCAGCAGGTCGACGATGCGCGACTGGACCTCCGCGCTCGTCGAGCGTTCGGCCAGGAAGAGGACCGTCTCGCCCGACGACAGTGTCGGCAGCTCCTCCGCGTCGAGGCCGGCGGAGGTGTAGACGACGAGCGGGGTGCGGTTCAGCTGCCCGTTCGCGCGCAGCCAGTCGATGATCCCGGCCCGGCGGCGGCGCACCTGCATGAGGTCCATCACCACCAGGTTCGGCCGGATCTGGGTGGCAAGCGTGACCGCGTCGGCGTCCGCCGACGCCCGCGCCACCTGCATCCCGCGCCGCTCCAGGGTCGCGGCGAGCGCCTGCGCGATGTCCTCGTCCTCCTCGATGAGCAGCACGCGCGACGGGTGCTGCTCGCTGTCGCGGGGCGCCAGCGCCTTGAGGAGTACGGCGGGATCGGCGCCGTACGCCGCCTCCCGCGTCGCCTGCCCGAGCCCTGCCGCGAGCAGCACGGGCACCTCGGCGGCGACGGCGGCCTGGCGGAGCGACTGGAGGGCGGTACGGGTGATCGGCCCGGTCAGGGGGTCGACGAAGAGCGCGGCCGGGAAGGCGGCGATCTGGGCGTCGACCTCCTCGCGGGAGTGGACGATCACCGGACGGTAGCCCCGGTCGCTCAGCGCCTGCTGGGTCGAGACGTCCGGCGCCGGCCAGACGAGGAGCCGGCGCGGGTTGTCCAGGGGCTCGGGGGGCAGCTCGTCGTCGACGGGCCGGGGCGGCGGCTGGTTGGAGACCTCGACCGCGCCTCCGGGACCGTCGAGCGGCTCGGGGCCTTCGGCGGAGCCCTCGGCGGGCGCTCCTATCGCGTACGCGCGCCCTTCGGGGGCCGCGGGGGCCAGCTTGGTCTGCGGGTGCTGCTTGGCGGCGGGCTCGGGGGCGGCGGTCTCGGTCCCGGCGGCGGCCGCGGCCGTACGGTCGCCCTCGGGCGGGGTGGAGAGCTTGCGGCGCCGCCCGGACCCGTTGGTTCCGTTGCCGCCGTTGGACCCGTTGGACGCGTTGGTTCCGTTGGTGCTGTTCGTCGCGCCTGCCTGCTGGGCGAAGGGCACCCCCTGCCCGAGCGTCCGCACGCTGAACGCCCGCCCGCCCAGCGACCCGTCCTTCGGCGCGGCGGGCGCGGGCACGGCGGGAGCTGCGGGAGCCGCGGGTACGGCGGGCGCCGGCATCTCCGGCGGCAGCGGTACGGATCCCGTACCCGTACCGCTGGTGGTCTCCTGCGGCCCGCTCGCGTTGCGGCGGCGGCCGGTCGGCTCGGGCAGCGGGTGGGGCTGCGGCGGCGTGTGGTCGGTGTCCGGCGCGGACCGTACGGCGTCGTGGCGACCCTCGTCGTCCACGGACAGCGGCATCGGCATGGGCATGGGTGCCGACGCGGGCATCGGCAGGGGCATCGCCATGGGTGTCGGCACAGGCGCCGGCATGGCCGCGGGCATCGGCGTGGCCGCCTGGGCCTCCGGGGCGCGGTCGGCCTCGGCCGGGGGCAGCGCGAACGGCGTACGCGGTCCGGCCTCGGCGGCCGCGTTCCGGTCCTGCGCCGCCAGCGCGCGGCGGGCCCGCCGCCCGGTGGGCTGCTGCGCCGCGTCCCCGCCGCCCGGCGCGGCGGGCAGGGCCCGGGCGAGGGCGGCGGCCTCGGCGGGGGCGCCCTGGGCGGGTACCGGTACCCCCTGCGGGGGTACGGCGTCGCCGAGCGCGGCCCGGCCCTGCGCGCCCTCGGCGGCGGTCACCACGGCGCCCTCGGCGGGCCGCCCGCGCCGACGCCCGGTCGGTTCGAGGGCGGCAGGCGAGCCGGAGGCACCGGGAGCGGAGGCACCAGGACCGGAGGCACCGGGGACGGGGGCGACCGGCCCCGCGTTCTGGGCCGGGATCAGTTCGGCGGGTCCGGCAGGGGCCTCGTCCGTACGCCCACGGCGCCGCCCGGTCGGCTCGACGGCCGCACCGGTTCCAGTACCGGCCCCCGAATCCGTACCCCCGCCCATCGGGCTCTCCAGGAAGGCGTCGGTGGACGCCCGTCGGGCGCGGCGCCGGCCGCCGCCGTTGGTGTCCGAGGCCTGCGAGGGCAGCGCGAGCGCGCCGCCCTCGGCGGCGGGGTTCGGGGCCGGCGGAGGCGTGACCGTGCCCCTACCGGCACCGATCGGCACCTCGAGGACGTACGCGCTGCCGCTCATCCCCGGGACCTCGTGCGTCTGCACGACACCGTCGTGCGCGCTCACGATGCCGCGCACGATGGGCTGGTGCACCGGGTCGCCCCCGGCGTACGGCCCGCGGACCTCGATGCGTACGACGTCACCGCGCTGCGCGGCGGCGACCACGATCGTCGAGTCGGTGTACCCGGCGCCCGGCACGACCCGGGCCTTGCCTGTCGAGTCGACCCCGGCGACGTCCGCGACGAGGTGCGCGAGCGCGGTCGCGAGGCGACCCGCGTCCACCTCGGCCTCGATCGGCGGGGCGTGCACGGCGAACTGGGCCCGGCCGGGCCCGATGAGCTCCACGGCCCCGTCGACGCCCGCCGTGACGACCCCGTCGAGCAGGACGACGGACTTGGCGAGCGACTCGGCTCCGGCGTTCAACCGCTGGTAGCCGAGGACGTTGTCGACGAGGGTGGTCATCCGGGCGTAGCCGGCGGCCAGGTGGTGCAGGAGCTGGTTGGCCTCGGGCCACAGCTGCCCGGCGTCGTCGGCGGCGAGGGAGGAGAGCTCCGTACGCAGCTCCTCCAGCGGCCCGCGCAGCGACTCGCCGAGGACGGCCGTCAGCTGCTCGTGCCGGGCGGCCAGGGACTCGTACCGCTCCTTCTCGCCCTTCGCCCGCTCCTCCTGGCTCCGCTTCAGCTCGGCGAGTTCGGCGGCGTGCTTCTCGGTGAGCGTGGTGAGCTCGGTGGTGTGCTCGTCGGTGAGCTGCTCGTACGGCCGGCGGTCGGTGAAGGTCATCACCGCGCCGACGAGCTGGTCCCCGTCCCGTACCGGGGCGGTGGTGAGGTCGACCGGCACCTGGGAGCCGTTCTTCGCCCACAGCACCTGGCCGCGTACCCGGTGCTTGCGCCCCGACTTGAGGGTGTCGGCGAGCGGGGAGCCCTCGTACGGGAACGGCTCGCCGTCCGCCCGCGAGTGCAGGATCAGCGGGTGCAGCTCCTTGCCGCCGAGGTCGCTGGCGCGGTAGCCGAGGATCTGCGCGGCGGCGGGGTTGACGAGGACGACCCGTCCGTCGGTGTCCGTACCGACGACGCCCTCGGCGGCCGCGCGCAGGATCATCTCGGTCTGGCGCTGGGAGCGGGCGAGTTCGGCCTCGGTGTCGAGCGTGCCGGTGAGGTCGCGGACGACGAGCATGAGCAGCTCGTCGCCGGTGTAGGAGGTGTACGAGTCGTAGGCCTCGCGGCCGTCCTCCAGGCTGGCGCTGGTCACCTCGACGGCGAACTCGCTGCCGTCGGTCCGGCGGGCGATCATCCGCGTGGGCTTCGTACGGCCGCGCTCGTCGGTGCCCTCGGGGCGCCGCATGGAGCCGGGGATCAGGCGCGAGTCGAACCCGGGGAGCAGATCGAGCAGCCCGCGCCCGACGAGCGCGGTGCCGGGGGTCTCGAACATGCCGAGGGCGATGGTGTTGGCATTGACGACCGTGCCGTTGCAGTTGACGAGCACGAGGCCGTCGGGGAGGGCGTCAAGTATGGCTGCGAGGCGAGCAGCGCCTCGGGATGGCCTGCTGCTCACGACGACGCTTCCTCCCTGACCCACTGCACCTTGCCCACTGCGCCTTGCCCGGCTGGCCGACCCGCCCCATCTTGCCCGTCGGGCCGCAGCCTGTCACTGAGGGGAGTCTAAAGGCAGGCTCGGCGGTCGCGGGGTGCGGTCGCGTGCCGGAGGCAACATCCGAACGGCATCCTCACCTCATCCCCGCACGTGGGACAGGTGGGGCAGCACGGGCGTGAGGTTGTCCCAGCGGTCGATCTCGCAGCCGTTGGCGCGGGAGAAACGGGCGTCGACGGTACGTCCCCGCCACTCGCCGGTGATGTGTGCGACGGCGGGCCCGCCGTGCTGGAGGGAGCAGATCCGGTCCTTCGCGACGGGCGCGAACGGGTCGGTCCCCGCCTTGGCGTGCTCGGCGAGCCGCGAACAGGCCGCGCTGGCGGCGGGGTGATCCCCACCGGCCTTCTCGGTGCACTCCAGCTTGAAGGTCCCGTCGGCACTCCGATGCCCGCTCTTGGAGATGGTCACGGTGAGCGCGTCGGGCGAGGAGAGCAGCGGCAGGGGCAAGGGCCCGAGCGCACCGACGCCGGCGGCGGAGGTGACGAGGGAGGCGAGGACGAGACGTCGCAGCATGGGAACTCCAGGGGGCAGAGGGTAGGCCGGGTCCCGGGGGCCGGGCCCCGCCCCTCTAACGCTCCGTACCGCCGTTCGTTGCGCAAGCGGGGTGCGCCGACGGGCTTTGCTCTCCGCCCCGGAGGACTAGTACGGTGAGAAGCGATTGGTGACAGCAGGCTCGCCTGTGTCATCATCTGCACGCACCACTCGCGCCCGCGCGACGGTGCGGATGGAGGCGTCGCCTAGTCCGGTCTATGGCGCCGCACTGCTAATGCGGTTTGGGCCTTAAAGCCCATCGAGGGTTCAAATCCCTCCGCCTCCGCACCACCCCCGAAGCCCCGGCCCACACGGCCGGGGCTTCGGCCGTTCCACCCCCGCTTCCCCGCCCGAACCCCCCGCCGCGACCCGCCGACGCGCCGCCGCCCGGGCCCGCCCCGGATGCCCCAGGATCACGTTTCCGCAGGTCAGAGGGGGTCTGGCTAATGGATTTCGCGCTACGCCGCAGGTCATGTAATGTTGTCCACGCAACGCCGACCGGCAAGAAAAAAGCCGAGAAGCACAAGCACTCGTAGCTTAACGGATAGAGCATCTGACTACGGATCAGAAGGTTGCAGGTTCGAATCCTGCCGAGTGCACAGCAGGTGAGAGGCCCGGACGAGAGTCCGGGCCTCTTGCGTTGGGGGTCGTACCGCAACCTAGTACCGCAACCGCTTTGACCACCGTCGTCATGGCGATCTGCGAATGCCGCAGGGTGCGCTGTGCCACCTTCGGGTGGACCTTGAGGGCCACCAGGAGCGAGCTGCACGTGTGCCGGGTGCTCCGGAGCGGGATGGCCCGGAGGCGTGGAAGCCGCCTGATCAGCCAAGACGTCTTGCCCGCACTCGCAATGGCAGCGGACGATTCGGCCATGAGACCCGAAGTGCAGACGTTCATCGCCGACGGCCCGCTCCCCGACGAGGACGCGACCGAGGAGGAACTCGAAGGGCGTGACCAGCAGCTCCGTGCGATCGCCAGGCCGGTCACGGGAGAGGAGGCCAAGGCGCTCGTCGCCTGCTTCGGCCCGGACGACTGCTACGGGATCGGGTGGTCCCTCCTGCACCTCATCGAGACCGGCCCGAACCCCGTGCTGGCCACCGATCCTGGACCGGACGCCAACGAGTGGCACCAACGGCTCTACCTCCGCGCCGTGAACGGAGGGCTCATCCCCTGAACTCGAAGGCGGAGCGAGACGAGGTGGCTTTGAGTGAAGTCCCCCTGGAAGTCTTCTTTCGGGTGAACGTCCTCCCATTCCATGACAGTTGAATATGCCATCGGCCTAGCGTCCCTGGTGGAGGTGGTGCTCGATGGACGACGACGAGCAGCGGTACGGGGACGCGGACGCGATCGACATCGGCGACTTCGTGCTCGCCGCGACCGGTGCGCGGGTGCGGCGGCTGACGATGCCGGACGGGACGCACTGGTTTCCCGCCGCCGACGCCGCGGGGCAGCTGGGGTACGTCAACACCCGGCAGGCGGTGCTCGTCCATGTGGCGGCCGCCCGGCAGCGGATGCTCGGCGAGCTCGTGCGCGGGGTCTGCGGGGAGGAGGTCGCGCGTGTGCTCGCGGGGAGCGGGCTGCGCAAGTCGATGAAGATGCTCGACCTCCAGGGGCTCGTCCAGCTCGTCATCGCCGGCACCAAGCCCGCTTGCGCGCCCTTCAAGGCCTGGGTCTCCGAGGTCGTCGCCGGCATCCAGCGCGACGGTTCGTACGGCCTCGAACCCTCGACCGCCCACTGGGGGTACGTCATGCCTCCCCAGCTCGTCGACATCGTCGTACGGGCCGAGACGGACGCCGGGTTCCTCAACGTTCCCGTTCAGCGTTCACGCCACTCCGTCTCGCCGCAGGAGCTCCTCGACTCCTGGCAGGCCGACCACCGCGCGGTCACGGGTGACGTGCACGCCGTCGCCGCCTGCCTCGCCCCCGCCCTCGTGCGCGGCGGCGCCCGGTACCGCCTCGAGGACATCGCCCGGCGCACCGGGCTCGCCGTCGAGCGCGTACGCGACTGCGTCGGGCTCCTCGTCGAGCGCGGCTGCGTCCGGGAGAGCGCCGTCGCCGACGACGGGGCGCGGATCTATCTCCTGCCGTAGGCAGGATTTACGTTCCGCCGTGGGGGACGGCCAACCCTGTCCGGGACCGCCACCACCTGGGCCTCGTCCGCGTACACGATCCTTCGCCGACAGCCTGCTCTCCCGCGCCAGCCCGTTCGTCAGGGCGAAGACGCCCGGGAAGTGGCCCCGCCCGCTTCTCGTCGGGGACTGGAAACGGACGTACACGACGGACTCGGGGAGACTGGGCACGCTCACGAGACTAGGGCGGAGGAGGCTGCGCGTGGTGTGGCGGTGTGCCGGGATGCGGTGGGCCGGTGGTGTGCCCGGTCTGCGCTGGGAAGGCGGGCGCGTGTCCCCGCTCGCGTACGGGCAGGTCCTCGCCTTCCGTGCCGTCGGGCCCCGGCTCTGCCCCGGCGCCCGCGCGAACCCCTGCCCCCTCGCCGCGACCGTCCCCGCCCGCGCCACCGGCGGCCAGTGCCCCGAGTGCGCCCGCCTCGACCGGGCCCACTCCGTCGCCGCCGACACCATCGCCGACGACCCCCGGCCGTACCGCGTGTACCTCGCCTGGTTCGGGCCCGGCATGACCAAGGTCGGGATCACCGCCGAGGAGCGCGGCGACGCCCGCCTCCTGGAGCAGGGCGCCGTCGCCTTCAGCTGGCTCGGGCGCGGGCCGCTCATGGCCGCCCGCCGGACCGAGGAACTGCTGCGGCACGCCCTCAAGGTGCCCGACCGGATTCCGTACGACCGAAAGCGCGCCGTACGGCACGACCTGCCCGGCCCCGACGCGCGCCGCCGCGAGATCGAGGAGCTGTACGGGCGGGCCATCGCGCTCGCCGGATGGGCCGAGACCCTGGAACGGCTGGAGTTCCGCGCGTACGACCACGGCGAGGCCTTCGGGCTCGCCGCGCTGCCGCCGCTCTCCGGCACCGTCACCGAACTCGTCGACGGCGGCGTCGTCGCCGGCCGCCTCCTCGCCGCCGCCGGGCCCGACCTCCACATCCTCGCCGAAGGCGACGGGCGCGACCATCGCGGCGGGCGCTGCCTCGCCCTCGACACCCGGCTCGTGCGCGGGTGGGCGCTGGTGAATCCGGGCGTCGAGACCGCGGCCTCCGTCACCGTGCCTGTGAGGAGCGTCGACCTCGACTTCCAGGAGACGCTCTTCCCGCCCTGACCGCCCGGAGTAAAGACTTGGATCCCTTCCGGCGGCCCTTATGGACACGCCCACCCCGCCCGGCGGAGGGTGATCCACATGACCCCGAACCTGGTGGCGGGCCTCGAACCGCCCTACTACACCGCTGTCTTCACCTCGATCCGTCCCGAAGCTCCCGAGGGATACGCCGAGACCGGCGCCCGTATGCAGGAGATCGTCAGCAGCCTTCCCGGCTTCCTCGGGTACGAGTCCGCCCGTACCCCCGGCGGCATCGCCATCTCCGTCGCGTACTTCCGCGACCTGGCCTCCCTCGACGCCTGGCGGGACAACGCCGAGCACCGGGCCGCGAAGCGGCGCGGGCGGGAGGAGTGGTACGAGAGCTACAGCCTTCACATCGGCAAGGTCGAGCGGAGTTACGGCTTTGAGCGCTGAGTCGGCACGGGAGGGTGAGACGCCACGCGAGGGGGAGACGCCGCGGGAGTTCGCCTCGCGGCTCGGCATCCCCGGGTTCGTCGACGTCCACACCCACTTCATGCCCCAGAACGTCCTCGACAAGGTCTGGGCCTACTTCGACGCCGTCGGTCCCCTGACCGGTGTCGAGTGGCCGATCACCTACCGCGAGGAGGAGGAGCGCCGGGTGGCGCTCCTCCGGGAGTTCGGGGTACTCGCCTTCACCTCGATGCTCTATCCGCACAAGGCCGGCATGGCCGAGTGGCTCAACAGCTGGGCCGCCGACTTCGCCGCCCGTACGCCCGACTGCCTCCACACCGCCACCCTCTACGCCGAACCGGGCGCGACCGCGTACGTCGAGCGGGCGCTCGACTCCGGCGCCCTTGTCTTCAAGGTGCACCTTCAGGTGGGGGGATTCGATCCCAACGAGGCTTCGCTCGACAGTAGTTGGGGAGCGCTTGCCGATGCGCGCGTGCCCGTCGTCGTCCACTGCGGCTCCGGGCCCGTCCCCGGCAAGTTCACCGGGCCCGGGCCCATGGGGCAGCTCCTCGCCCGGCACCCCCGGCTGCGGGTGATCGTCGCGCACATGGGGATGCCCGAGTACGCCGACTTCCTCGACCTCGCCGAGCGGTACGACGGCGTCCACCTGGACACCACCATGGCCTTCACCGACTTCAGCGAGCGCCTCGCGCCGTTCCCCGTCGCCGAGCTTCCCCGGCTGCGGGAGCTGCGGGACCGTATCCTCCTCGGCACCGACTTCCCCAACATCCCCTACCCGTACGTCCACCAGCTCCACGCCCTCGAACGCCTCGGGCTCGGTGACGACTGGCTGCGGAGTGTTCTGTACGGGAATGGGGCCGCGCTCCTCTCCGTCGTCTGAGGTCTGAGGCCTGAGGCGCTACTTCTCAGGGAATTCACAGGGAACGGAAAGGGAGATCTCAGTACGCCCCTCCACCGTTGTCCCATGACACCCGCGACCAAGCCCCAGGGGCGTACCGACATGCTCCGGCCCGACGGTTCCGCCGTCCGCGTCCTCGTCGTGGACGACGAGGCCTCGCTCGCCGAGCTGCTCTCGATGGCCCTGCGCTACGAGGGCTGGCAGGTCGACAGCGCGGGCGACGGGGCCTCGGCGCTGCGCGTGGCCCGGGCGTTCCGGCCCGACGCCGTGGTCCTCGACGTCATGCTCCCCGACATGGACGGGCTCTCCCTCCTCGGCCGGCTCCGGCGCGACCTGCCCGAGGTGCCGGTGCTCTTCCTGACCGCCAAGGACGCCGTGGAGGACCGGATCGCCGGGCTCACGGCCGGCGGCGACGACTACGTCACCAAGCCGTTCAGCCTGGAGGAGGTCGTGGCGCGGCTGCGCGGTCTGATCCGGCGGTCCGGCACCGCCCAGGCGCGCAGCGAGTCGGTGCTCGTCGTCGGGGACCTGACCCTGGACGAGGACAGCCACGAGGTCACGCGCGGGGGCGAATCGATCCACCTCACCGCGACCGAGTTCGAGCTGCTCCGCTACCTGATGCGCAATCCGCGCCGGGTGCTCAGCAAGGCCCAGATCCTCGACCGGGTGTGGTCGTACGACTTCGGCGGCCAGGCCAACGTCGTCGAGCTGTACATCTCCTACCTCCGCCGGAAGCTCGACGCCGGGCGCGCCCCGATGATCCACACGCGGCGCGGTGCGGGCTATCTGATCAAGCCGGGGGAGTAGGAAGCCGGGGAGTGGGAGAAGTACGTCCGATGTTCCGGTCGCCCCGGTCGTGGTCGCTCCGTACGCGGCTCGTCGTCTCCGCCGTCACCCTCATCGCGATCGTCTCCGCCGTCATCGGGACGGTCACGACGATAGCCTTCCGGTCGTACCTGTACGACCAGGCCGACGACCAGCTGCGGAACGTCGCGAACCGCGCGCAGGGCCCGCCGCCCTCGATGCGCGTCTCCGGGGCCCCCGACCGCGACCCGCTCGCCTTCGTCCTCGGTCCCGGCGCCCCGCTCGGCACGGTCGGCGCGGTGGTCGGAGAGGGCGGCACGCTGGGCGCGGCCGACCGTTCCGTCGAGATAGAGCAGGCCGGGTACGGGCCGAAGGCCACCGTCAACCCGCTCGACGACGCGCAGCGCGCCGCGCTCGCCGGGGCGTCCCGCGACGGGCGGCCGCACACCGTCGAGCTGCCGGGGCTCGGCGACTACCGCGTCTCGTACGTCTCCGGGCGCGACGCCGACGTCCTCGTCGGCCTGCCCCTCGAGGAGCTCCAGGGCTCGCTCTCCACCCTCATCCTCGTCGAGGTGAGCGTCACGGGCGCCGGTCTCCTCGCCGCCTCGCTCGCCGGGAGCGCCGCCGTCGGGATCGCGCTGCGTCCGCTCCGGAGGGTCGCCGCGACCGCCACCCAGGTCTCCGAACTGACCCTCCACAGCGGCGAACCCGCGCTCCACCACCGCGTCCCCGAGGCCGATCCGCGGACCGAGGTCGGGCAGGTGGGAGCCGCCATCAACCGGATGCTCGACCATGTCCACTCGGCGCTCCACGCGCGCCAGCAGAGCGAGACGCGGGTACGGCAGTTCGTCGCCGACGCCAGTCACGAGCTGCGCACCCCGCTGGCCTCGATCCGCGGCTACGCGGAGCTGACCCGGCGCGGCCGCGAGGAGTGCGGGCCCGACACCCGGCACGCGCTCGGGCGCATCGAGTCCGAGGCGACCCGGATGACCGGGCTCGTGGAGGACCTGCTGCTCCTCGCCCGGCTCGACGCCGGACGCCCGCTCTCGTACGAGAGCACTGATCTCGCGCCCCTGGTCGTGGACGCCCTCTCCGACGCCCGCGCGGCCGGCCAGGACCACAAGTGGCGGCTCGAACTGCCCGACGGTGGGGAGGGGGGTGCCGTGACCGTACGGGGCGACGGCGCCCGGCTCCACCAGGTGCTGCTCAACCTCCTCGGCAACTCCCGTACCCACACCCCACCCGGCACGACCGTCACCGCCCGCGTACGCGCCGAGGGCGGCTCCGCGCTCGTCGAGGTCGAGGACGACGGGCCCGGCATCCCGGCCGAGCTGCTGCCCTCCGTCTTCGAACGGTTCGCCCGCGGCGACGCCGCCAGGACCCGCCGTAGCGAGGGCATGAGCAGCACCGGGCTCGGCCTCGCCATCGTGCGTGCGGTGGTGGTCGCGCACGGCGGTGACGTGGAGGTCAGCAGCCGGCCGGGGCGGACCGTTTTCGTCGTACGGCTGCCACGGGCAACGTAGTTCGGGCGTCCGGTCTCGACTCACAGCCTGCCCACAGGCTGAGCACACAGCCGTGACAGCCGCCCTGGCGAGGGTCTGTGTCATGCGAACCCAAACGATCGCGGGCCCCGACTCCGGTATGGGCGCCCTCCCCGCCCGGGAGCATCTCCCCGCCCGGGAGCACTTCCCCGTCGGAGCGGCCGGCGGCACGACCGGCGGGCGGCCCGTTCTCGACGTGGTCATCCCCGTCTACAACGAGGAGAAGGACCTGGAGCCGTGCGTCCTGCGGCTCCACGACCACCTCACCCGGACCTTCCCGTACGGCTTTCGCGTCACGATCGCCGACAACGCCTCCACCGACCGGACCCCCGAGGTGGCTGTGGCGCTCGCCGAGAAGCTGCCGGAGGTGCGGTCCGTACGGCTGGAGCAGAAGGGGCGCGGCCGGGCGCTGCGTACGGTCTGGTCGCAGTCGGACGCGCCCGTCCTCGCGTACATGGACGTGGACCTGTCCACCGACCTCAACGCGCTCCTCCCGCTCGTCGCGCCGCTCATCTCCGGCCACTCCGATCTCGCGATCGGCTCCCGGCTCGCCCGCTCCTCGCGGGTCGTGCGCGGGCCGAAGCGGGAGTTCATCTCGCGCGCCTACAACCTGATCCTGCGCGGCTCGCTCGCCGCCCGGTTCTCCGACGCGCAGTGCGGGTTCAAGGCGATAAGGGGCGAGGTCGCCGAGCGGCTGCTGCCGATGGTCGAGGACACCGGCTGGTTCTTCGACACCGAGATGCTGGTCCTCGCCGAGCGCGCCGGGCTCCGCATCCACGAGGTGCCCGTCGACTGGGTCGACGACCCCGACTCCACCGTCCACATCGTGAAGACCGCGACGGACGACCTGAAGGGCGTCTGGCGGGTCGGCCGGGCGCTCGCGACCGGTTCCCTGCCGCTCGACCGGCTCGCCCGCCCCTTCGGCGACGACCCGCGCGACCGCCAACTGACGGGCGTACCGGGCGGACTGGCCCGGCAGCTCGTCGGCTTCTGCGCCGTCGGCGCGCTGTCCACCCTCTTCTACCTCGCCCTGTACTCGGCCTTCCGGCTCGGGGTCGGCTCCCAACTCGCCAATGCAGCTGCTCTGTTGGTCTCCGCCGTCGCCAATACGGCCGCCAACCGCCGCCTCACCTTCGGCGTACGGGGCCGGGACCGGGCCGTACGCCACCAGGCGCAGGGGCTCGTCGTCTTCGGCATCGGCCTCGCCCTGACGAGCGGCTCGCTCGCCGCGCTCGGCGCGGCCACCGGCGACCCGGCGCACTCCACCGAACTCGCCGTCCTGATCGTCGCCAACCTCGCCGCGACCGTCCTGCGCTTCCTCCTCTTCCGGCTCTGGGTCTTCCCGGACGCCTCCCTCTCCTCCTCATCAAGGAACACCCGATGACGACGACCACGACCTCGGTCGCGCACAGCGCGGGGGCGCACGCCGCCCCGCCCCGCAGCCGCCCCGCCCGCCTCTGGCGCGGCCGGACCGAGGACGCACCCTGGGTGCGCCCCGCGTTCCTGGCCCTCCTCGCCGTCACCACCGCGCTCTACGTCTGGAACCTGAGCGCCTCCGGTTACGCCAACTCCTTCTACTCCGCCGCCGTCCAGGCCGGCAGCGAGAGCTGGAAGGCCTTCTTCTTCGGCTCGCTCGACGCGGCCAACGCCATCACCGTCGACAAGCCGCCGGCCGCGCTCTGGCCGATGGCCCTGTCCGTGCGCCTCTTCGGGCTCGGCTCCTGGCAGATCCTGCTGCCGGAGGTGCTGATGGGGGTGGCGACGGTCGCCGTCCTGTACGCGGCGGTACGGCGCCGGTTCGGCGCGGGCGCCGGGCTGGTCGCGGGCGCGGTCCTCGCGCTCACCCCGGTCGCGGCGCTGATGTTCCGCTTCAACAACCCGGACGCGCTGCTGGCACTGCTGATGACCGTTGCCGTGTACTGCGTACTGCGCGCACTCGAGGACGCGAAGAGCGGGGCGAAGTGGCTGGTGTGGGCGGGGGTCGCGTTCGGCCTCGCGTTCCTCGCGAAGACGCTCCAGGCGTTCCTGATCCTGCCGCCGCTCGCGGTCGTGTACGCGGTGTGCGCACCGGCCGGGTTCGGTCGCCGGATGGGCCAACTGGCGCTCGGCGGGCTCGCGATGATCGTGTCGGCCGGCTGGTGGGTGGCGCTCGTCGAGCTCTGGCCGACGGGCTCCCGCCCGTACATCGGTGGCTCGCAGAACAACAGCTTCCTGGAGCTCACCTTCGGCTACAACGGGCTCGGCCGGATCAACGGCAACGAGACCGGCAGCGTGGGTGGTGGCGGTGGTGGCGGTGGTGGCCGCGGGGGCGGTGGCTGGGGTGAGACCGGCATCGGGCGGATGTTCAACGACGCCGTCGGCGGCCAGATCTCCTGGCTGCTGCCCGCCGCGCTGATCCTGCTCGTGGCCGGTCTGGTGATCACCTGGCGCTCGTCCCGTACGGACACGGCCCGGTCCGCGTTCCTGGTCTGGGGCGGTTCGCTGCTGATCACGCTGGCCGTGTTCAGCTTCATGGCCGGCATCTTCCACGAGTACTACACGGTGGCCCTCGCCCCGTACGTCGCCGCTCTCGTCGGTATGGGCGCGAGCGTGCTGTGGGAGGAACGAGGCCGGTTCCTCGCCTCGGCGGCCCTCGCGGTGACGGTCGCGGCGACGGCGGTCTGGGCGTACGTCCTGCTCGGCCGGACGCCCGACTGGCTGCCGTGGCTGCGCTGGACGGTCCTGATCGCGGGTTCGCTCGCCGCGCTCGGCCTGCTGCTTGCCGGCCGGCTCGACCGGCGCATCGGGCTCGGGATCGCGGGCCTCGGTCTGGCGGCGGGGCTCGCGGGGCCGTTCGCGTACACCCTGGAGACGCTGAGCACCGGCCACCAGGGCTCGATCGTGACCGCCGGACCTGCGGGCGGGCGGGGGATGGGCGGGCCGGGTGGTGGCATGGGCGGTGGTCGGGTGCCGGGTGGTGCTGACGGCGCCGGCGGCGAGGGCGGCATGCGGATGGGGCAGGGGCCCGGTGGCCAGGGGCAGATGCCTGGCGGGACCCCGCCGCAGGGGCAGATGCCCGGTGGTCAGGGTCAGGGGCAGGGCCAGGGGCAGATGCCCGGCGGCACCCCGCCTCGAGGCGCCATGGAGCGCGGTGGATTCGGTGGTGGCGGTGGCGGAGGCGGCATGGGCGGTCTCCTCAACGGAGCCTCCGTCGGCGCGAAGGCCAAGGCCGCGCTCCTCGCGGACGCCGACGACTACACCTGGGTCGCGGCCGCGATCGGCGCGCAGAACGCCGCCAGCTACCAGCTCGCCACCGAGAAGCCGGTGATGGCCATCGGCGGCTTCAACGGCAGCGACCCGTCCCCGACCCTCGCCCAGTTCAAGCAGTACGTGGCCCAGGGCAAGATCCACTACTTCGTCGGCGGAGGCGGCGGCGGAGGCGAAGGCGGCGGCATGGGCGGTGGCATGGGCGGAGGCGGCTCGGAGATCTCTAGCTGGGTCTCGTCCACCTTCCAGGAGGTCACCGTCGACGGCGCCACGCTCTACGACCTGACGGCCCCCAAGTAATCGCTATACAGCGTACGAGAGTCCCTTGTACGGTGTACGAGCCCAAGCCCCGTACACCGTACAAGGAGTGCTGTCCATGACGGCGACGACCACCGAGTCCTCACCCCCCGCCGCCACCGGCGGCCACCCGCAGCGCTGGCTGATCCTCGGCGTCATCTGCCTGGCCCAGCTCACCGTGCTGCTCGACAACACCGTCCTCAGCGTCGCCATCCCCTCGCTGACCTCGGAGCTCAACGCCTCCACCAGCGACATCCAGTGGATGATCAACGCCTACTCGCTCGTCCAGTCCGGCCTGCTGCTCACCGCCGGCAACGCCGCCGACCGCTACGGCCGCAAGAAGCTCCTCGCCCTTGGCCTCGCGCTCTTCGGCCTCGGCTCGCTCGCCGCCGGACTCGCCGAGTCCACCGGCCAGCTGATCGCCGCCCGGGCCGGCATGGGCGTCGGCGGGGCGCTGCTCATGACCACCACGCTCGCCGTCGTCATGCAGATCTTCGACGACTCCGAGCGGGTCAAGGCCATCGCCCTCTGGTCCACCGTCAGCTCGCTCGGCTTCGCCGCCGGACCGCTGATCGGCGGCGTCATCCTCAACCACTACTGGTGGGGAATGATCTTCCTCATCAACATCCCGGTCGCGGCTCTAGGGCTCGTCGCCGTACTCAAGCTCGTACCGGAGTCGAAGAACCCGCAGGGCGACCGCCCCGACCTGCTCGGCGCGCTGCTCTCCACCATCGGCATGGTGGCGGTCGTGTACGCGATCATCACCGGCCCCGAGCACGGCTGGACCTCGGCGGAGGTGCTGGTCCCGGCCGCCGTCGGTGTCCTCGTCCTCGGCGCCTTCGCACTGTGGGAGCTGCGCATTCCGTACCCCATGCTCGACATGCACTTCTTCCGGAACCAGAAGTTCATCGGCGCCATCGGCGGTTCGCTGCTCGTCGTCTTCGGCATGGGCGGCTCGCTCTTCCTCCTCACCCAGCACCTGCAGTTCGTCCTCGGCTACGAGCCGCTGGAGGCCGGTCTGCGGATGGCCCCGCTCGCCCTGACGATCGTCGGCCTCAACCTGACCGGCCTCGGCCCGCGCCTCGTCATGAAGATCGGTACGCCTCCGGCCGTCCTGCTCGGCATGACGCTCGTCTCCGGCGGTCTGCTGTCGATCGCCGTGCTCGGCGGCGGTACGGACGGGAGTTACTGGGGCATGCTGCTCGGCCTCGTCCTGATGGGCGCGGGCATCGCGGTCTCCTCCCCGGCCATGGCCAACGCGATCATGAGCGCCATCCCGCCGGAGAAGGCGGGCGTGGGCGCCGGAATCAACGGCACCCTCGCCGAGTTCGGCAACGGCCTGGGCGTCGCCGTCCTCGGCGCCGTACTCAACGCCCGGTTCGCGGCGCTCGTCGCGGTCACCGCGACCTCGCTGCCCGCAGCGCTCGCGGCGGCGGGGAGCGACGCCGAGCGGGCGGCGATCTCGGACGCGTTCGCCTCCGGGCTCCAGACCAGCCAGCTGGTCGGCGCGATCTCCGTCTTCGCCGGCGGTCTGCTGGCTGCGGCGCTGCTCAAGCGGGCGGAGCGGTCGGAGGAGAAGGCGCAGGGGAAGCCGGAGGAGAAGGCGCAGGAGAAGCCGGAGGAGCGGTCGGAGAAGACGGCGGCGGCTGAATAGCATGGTGACGGTGAAGGACCGCTGAACGTGAGCACACGGAGGAACGCGATGGTCAAGGCCGCCGACCGGGCCAAGAACCCGGCGCGTTCCAGCGTGTGGCTGGAGCAGCGCACTCCGCGCAGCGGAGGCGGCCCGGCCGGCCTCGACCGCGAACGGATCGTGACGACCTCGATCCGGATGCTGGACGAGGAGGGCCTGGCCGGCCTCTCCATGCGCAAGCTGGCGACCGAACTGGGCGTCACGGCCATGTCCCTGTACTGGTACGTGGACACCAAGGACGACATCATCGAGTTCGCCGTCGACTCCGTGTACGGGGAGATCGACCTCGGCGCGGTCGACGCCGCCGGGGACTGGCAGAACCGGATCCGCGTACTCGCCCTGGACTACCGGCGGATGCTGGTGCGCCATCCGTGGATGTCGCCGATCGCCGGCCAGTACCTGAACATCGGCCCGCACGCCATCGCCGTCGGCGCCAAGATCCAGGAGGCGATCCGGGACACCGGCCTGCCGGTGAGCCGGCAGCCGAGCGCCATGTCGTCCGTCTTCCAGTTCGTGTACGGGTACGGGACGATGGAGTCCCAGTTCGGGCGCCGTGCGGCCGAGGTCGGCATGTCGCAGGACGACTTCTACGGCGAGGCGATCAAGGCCTTCCGCGACGACCCGAACTTCGTCGAAGCGCTCGAACCGATGACGGAACTCCTCGACGAGCGGGCCTCGCACGGCAGCGTCACCGAGATCTGGGACCGCGACTTCGACTACGCCCTCGACGTGCTGGTCGCGGGGATCGAGGTCATGGTCGCGCGGGAGACTCAGGAAGCTCGGGAGGCTCAGTAAGAGCGGACATGACGGAGCGGCGGGCCGTCCCCTGCCCGCCGCTCCGTACTCGACCCGGCCGCGCCTCCGCTCGAAGCGCGGCCGGGAGTCTTTGTCAGCCTTCCGCGGCCGTGCTGCTGCTCGTGCTGTTGCTCTTCAGCGCGACCTCCTTGATGAAGAGCGTCACCACGAAGGCGAGCAGCGCGAACGGCGCCGAGTAGAGGAAGACATCCGCGACACCGTGTCCGTACGCGCTCTCCATGACCGTACGGATCGGAGCCGGCAGCGCGTCCATGTCCGGGATCGAGCCGGAGCCCGCCCCGCCGCCCTGGCCCATCGCCGCGGCGGCCTTCGGGCCGAGTTCGGCCATGCCGTCCTTGACGTAGTCGGTGACCCGGTGGGCCATGACCGCGCCGAGCGCCGAGACACCGACCGCACCGCCGAGGGAACGGAAGAAGGTGACGACGGAGGAAGCGACGCCGAGGTCGGCCGGGGCGACCTGGTTCTGCGTGCAGAGCACCAGGTTCTGCATCATCATGCCGAGGCCGAGGCCGAGGACCGCCATGAAGAGCGCGATGTGCCAGTACGCGGTGTCGTAGCGGATGGTGCCGAGCAGCCCGAGACCACCGGCGGCCAGCGCGCCGCCGCTGACCAGCCAGGCCTTCCAGCGGCCGGTCTTGGTGATGACCATGCCGGAGACGGTCGAGGAGACGAACAGACCGGCGATCATCGGGATGGTCAGGACGCCGGACATCGTCGGCGACTCGTTCCGGGCCAGCTGGAAGTACTGGCTGAAGAAGACCGTGCCCGCGAACATCGCGACACCCACGAAGAGCGAGGCGAGCGAGGCGAGGGTGATGGTCCGGTTGCGGAAGAGGCGCAGCGGGATGATCGGCTCGCTGGCCTTGGACTCGATGAGGAGGAAGAGCGCGCCGAGGACAAGGGAACCGCCGACCATCGCGGCCGTCTGCCAGGACATCCAGTCGTACTTGTCGCCCGCGAAGGTCACCCAGATGAGGAGGAGCGACACGGCGGCGCTGATCATGAACGCGCCCGCCCAGTCGACCTTGACCTCGCGCTTCACGACCGGGAGCTTCAGCGTCTTCTGGAGGACGAGGAGCGCGATCAGCGCGAAGGGCACGCCGACGTAGAAGCACCAGCGCCAGCCGAGCCAGTCGGTGTCGGTGATGACGCCGCCGAGCAGCGGTCCGCCGACGGTGGCGACGGCGAAGGTGGCGCCGAGGTAGCCGCTGTACCGGCCGCGCTCACGCGGGGCGATCATCGCGGCCAGGATGATCTGGGAGAGCGCGGTCAGACCGCCGACGCCGACGCCCTGGACGACACGGCAGGCGATGAGCATGCCGGTGTTCTGGGAGAGACCGGCGACGACCGAGCCGGCGACGTAGATGATCAGGGCTATCTGGACGAGCAGCTTCTTGGAGACGAGGTCCGCGAGCTTGCCCCAGAGGGGGGTGGTCGCGGTCATCGAGAGAAGCGCGGCGGTGACGACCCAGGTGTACGCGGACTGGCCGCCGCCGAGGTCCTTGATGATCTCCGGCAGGGCGTTCGAGACGATCGTGGAGGACAGGATGGCGACGAACATGCCGAGCAGCAGCCCGGAGAGCGCCTCCATGATCTGACGGTGCGACATGGGTGCCGCACCGTCGGAGGGGTGGCCGCCCGCCTGTTTCGACGGGGCGGGTGTGGTCGTGGCCATGGACGTCCTTTGCTCTTACGTGGCGTGCTCGTGGAGTGCGTTGGGGGTGCGTTGGGGGTGCGTTGGGGGTGCGCCTACGCGTGGTGGGCGCGGCAGTCGCCGAAGGAGTCGCGGAGACGGGCGAGGAGGTGGGTGAGGAGTTCGACGTCGTCGTCGGACCAGTCCGCGAGGTTGCGGGTGAGCATCGCGGTCAGCCTGCGGTCGAGTTCGTCGAGCTTCTCCCTGCCCTCGGCGGTGAGGTGCAGGATCCGGGAGCGTCTGTCGGCGGGGTCGGGAAGCCGTTCGACCCAGCCGCGTTCGACGGTGTGGGAGACGTGCCGGCTGCTGACGGACATGTCGACCGCCATCCGCTCCGAGATCCGGCTCATCCGCATGTCCCCGTCGTGCTTGAGGAGGGCGAGGACGATGGCGGATCCACCGGGGCAGTCGACGGGCAGGGACCGTGCCATGCCGCGCTTGACCGCGCCGATGGCGCTCACCTGGCGGGCGAGGTTCTCGTACCGGTTGGGCTTGTCCACGACCTGTCCCATCTTGTTGCTTAGGGCAACCATAGAGATGGATGGTTGCTCCAGGCAAACTAAATCGGTCAAACCGCGCTAAAGAATCGGCAAAGGCGGGGAGGCTGTGTGTGGTGAAGGGCTGTGTGTGGTGAAGGAGAGGGAGACGTGCCGGACGAGTGCCGGACCGGTGCCAGATGGGACGGGGTGGAGGCCGGGGCTTGGGGGCGGGAGCCGGGGTTCGCTAGGGTCCAGGCTCATGGCACACAACCCCCAAGCACCGTACGGCCAGGGCCCCGGCCCCGAGGGCAACTACGACCCGGCCGGCAGCACCCAGATGTTCCGCGCCTTCGTCGACGAGGGCCCGCAGAGCGGCGGCGGCCGTCAGGCCGCGGCGCCCCAGCCCTCCGGCCCCCGCGTGGGCCTCATCGTCGGCGTGATCGCCGCGATCGTGGTCCTGGCGGCCGTGGGCTGGCTGGCCCTGGCCTGACAGCCGAACTCCGGCCTTGGGCCTGGCGCCCGACGTGAACCGTCACCGGAACCCTTCGGGGGCTCCGGTGACGGTCTTCCGGGCCGGATCGGCCGGGTTGGCCGGGTCAGTCGTATCGGCGCTGTCGGCCGTGTCGTCCCGCTACGGGCAGCTGTTGCGGAAGTCGCCGGTGTCGGTGGTGCAGGTGTCGATGCCGGTTCCGCCGTAGGCGGCGTCGTTGCCGGTGACGCTGTCGCGGGTGTCGAGGTTGTCGTTGCCGGCGTCGCCGTTGAGGCGGTCGTTGCCGCTCTGGCCGATCAGGCGGTCGGCTCCGTTGCCACCGTTGACCAGGTCGTTGCCGGGTCCGGCGTAGACGGTGTCGTTGCCGCCTCCGCCGTTGACGGTGTCGTGGCCGCTGAGCGCGCAGATGACGTC